>DATBMD010000265.1:0-4253 GCA_036555085.1 Gaiellaceae bacterium | reverse complement strand
CGGTTTGGGGCCGGAGGCCGGCTTTGCCGGCCGGGAGGCCAGCTACGGCCAGCCCTCTGCGCTGCGGCGAAGGAGGGGGCCCGTGGGGGAACCATGGGTTCCCCCACGTGTGAAGGAGGGGGCTCGTGGGGGAACCATGGGTTCCCCCCCGTTTCTAGGCCTGATTGAAGAAGCCGGGGCGGTCGAGCATCCGCGCGCGCTCCTCGGCGGAGACCTCGACGTTGCGCGGCGTCAGCAGGAAGACCTTGTCGGCGACGCGCTGCATGCTCCCGTCGAGCGCGTACGTGAGACCGCTGGCGAAGTCGATCAGCCGCTTCGACAGCTCGTTGTCGGCGCTCTGGAGGTTGAGGATGACGGGAACCTGGTCCTTGAACTTGTCGGCGATCTGCTGGGCGTCGTTGAAGCTGCGAGGCAGGACGAGGTGGACCCGCACCTGGCCCGCCGCCGGGTCGACGCCTCGCAGGCGCGTCCGGCGCGACGGCGGGGCCGCGGCCGCCGCGGGCTCGCTCTGCGAGTCCCCGTCGACCCACTCGTCCTCGCTCCGGCGCGGCAGCGCCCGCACGTTCTGCCGGTTGCGGGAGCGGTAGTCGCGCTCGAGCTCCTCCTCCGTGGCGAGCCCGTCCTGGTCCCAGTCCTCGTCCTCGGCGATCCCGAAGTAGACGAGGGTTCGGTTCCACACGTCCGAGAAACCCATTCGGGGCGATTCTAGTCCCCGCGAAAGAGCGTGCTGCCGACGCGGATCAGCGTCGCGCCCTCCTCGACCGCGACGCGCCAGTCCTGGGAGGTGCCCATCGAGAGCTCCTGCAAGCCGTGCTCCGCCGCGAGCTCGCCCAACCGCCGGAAATACGGTCGCGAGCGCTCGGGATCGTCGGCGAGCGGCGGCATCGTCATCAGACCGCGAATCGACGGATGCCGCTCGAGAAACCCCGCGATCTCGTCTCCCGCGACCCCCGACTTGGACGCCTCGCCGCCCAGGTTGACCTCGAGCAGCGACGGCACGGTCAGGCGGCGCGCAGCCGACTCGGAGCTCAGCGAGTGCACGAGCTCGCAGGTGCGGTTCACGACCGCTGCCTTGTTCGACTGGAGGTGGCCGATGAAGTGCCAGCGGAACGTGCTCCCGAGGGCTTCGTGCTTCGCCGCGAGGTCCTGCGCGCGGTTCTCGCCGACGACCTCGACGCCCGCCTCGGCGAGCACCGGCATCTGGGCGAGCGGGACGTACTTCGTGGCGACGACGACGGTCACCTCCGGCCCTGCCTCCTCCCTGATCGCGTCGTACGCTCGCCGCACCGAGTCCGGCGTCATGGAAGCGCCTCGCGGGCGCGGGCGAGCAGCGTCTCGCGGTCGTTGAGCGCGGGCTCCTCGACCACGTCCGCGAGCAACCGGTGGAGGGCCCTGCCGATCTCGGGCCCCTCGGGGAGCCCGAGCTGGATCAGGTCGTTGCCGTCGACGGCGAGGTCGGCGAGCCGGTGCGGCACCGCGCGCGCCTCCTCGAGCAGCTCTCGCAGCCGCGCGAGCGCGGCGTGCTCGTCCACCGGCACCGTCTTCGCGCGCAGGTCGGCCTCCTTCAGCAGGACGAGGTCGAAGGCCTGCTGCTCGCCGTTCGCGGCGAGGAAGCGGCGCGCCCGGCGGGCGTCGACGGGCCCGTCGAGCCGGTAGGAGTGGGCGCCGACGAGGCCCGTGACGGATCGGATCAGGCGTGTCGGGTAGCGGAGACGCTCGAGGATCTCCGTGGCGAGGGCGCGGCCGACGTCGGCGTGCGGAGCTCGGCTCAGGTCGGCCTGCGGCTTGCCGAGATCGTGCAGGAGCGCAGCAAGCCGAACGCGCAGCGGCGCATCGGCGTCGGCGGTGGCCTGCACCACTTCGAACACGTGCTCGTCGAGCGGGAGCGGCTGCCGCGGCGAGTCGAGCGAGACCCCGATCACGACGGAGAACTCGGGGAGGACCGCTTCGAGCACGCCGGTCTCGCGGGCGAGCCGCAGCGCCCGCTCCGGCCGGGCGCCGAGCAGCAGCAGGGAGAGCTCGCCCAGGCCGTCCGCGGCGAGCCCGCCGCCGATGCGCTCCGGGGCGACGTCGCGGATCCCGCCCGCCGCCAGCCGCATCTCGACGAGGGTCTCGCCGCCGATGTCGAAGCCGAGCTGCGAGACGAGCCTGAGGGCGCGCAGCAGCCGCAGCGGGTCGTCGCGGAACGCCCCCCGCGAGACCATGCGCACCTCCCTGCGGGCGAGGTCGTCGAGCCCGCCGAGCGGATCGACCAGCGCTCCCGAGTCGAGGCTCCGCGCGATCGCGTTGACCGTGAAGTCGCGCCGGCCGAGGTCGTCCGCGATCGAGCCGGCGCCAGGGGCGAGCTCGATGCCGGCCGGCGCCAGCTCGCGGAGCGCGCGTTCCCGGGGGTGCAGGCGGACGCCCTTCACGGCGGCGTTGACGACGACGTCCTCGATGCGTCCGTGGGGCGCGAGCGCGCGGCGAAGCCCTTCCTGGTCGAGGTCGGGAACGAGGAAGTCCTCGTCGCGATGCTCGAGCCCCAGCAGCTCGTCCCGAACCGAGCCGCCGACGGCGAGCGCGCCGAGCCCGAGGTCGCGGACGTACTCCCGGATTGCGCTGGTCACGCGCGGATTGTGCCGCGCGATCAGAGGTGCGCGATCGCCTCGACCTCGATGCGCCCGCCGGTGGGGAGCGCCGACACCTCGATCGTCGAGCGCGCGGGCGGCCGGTCGCCGACGTGGCGGGCGTAGACCTCGTTCATCGCCGCGAAATCGCCGAGGTCGACGAGGAAGACGGTTGTCTTCACGAGCCGGTCGAGCGAGCTGCCGGCCTCCTCGAGGATCGCGGCGAGGTTCCGCATCACCTGCTCGGTCTGCTCGGCGATCCCCTCCCCGACCATCGTGCCGCTCGGGTCGACGCCCAGCTGCCCGGCGACGAACACGAGCTCGCCGACGCGGATCGCCTGGTTGTACGGCGCGCCCTGGAACGGTGCGGGCGCTGCGTCCGTGCGGATGACGCTCTTCTCCATCCCTGTCTGCTCCTCTCAGTCGCGGGAGGCCCGGGTCGCCTGCGCGAGCGCGACGCCGAGCGCCTTGAAGATCGCCTCGAGGACGTGGCTCGTGTCCTCGCCCTCGATCAGCCGGACGTGGATCGTGAGCCCCGCCGCGTCGGCGAGGCCGCGCAGGAACCGCGCGGCGAGGTCGGTGTCGAGGCCGCCCACGCGCGAAGGCCCGAGGTCGACGTTGGAGGCGACGAGCGCACGGCCGGAGGCCTCGATCACGACCGTCGCGAGCGCCTCGTCGGCCGGCACCATCCCGTGCCCGTGCGCACCCTCGCCGAGCAGCGGCCTGACGGCCGCGCCGAGCGTCACGCCGGCGGCGTCGACCTCGGCCTCGGGGTCGTCCGGGTCGATCTCGAGCGTGAGGTCGAATCGGCCCGCCCGGGCGAGCAGGGCGAGCAGGTGGTCGAGCACCGGCACCCCGGTGGCGACGTTCGACGCGCCGGCGCCGGGCACGAGGCGTGCACCGCTCACGAGCGGACCTTAGATCTCGGCGCGCTCGATGCGCGCGCCGAGGGCCCGCAGGCGGTCGTCGATGCGCTCGTAGCCGCGGTCGATCTGGCCGATGTTCCCGATCGTCGACCGCCCCTCAGCGCAGAGCGCGGCGATCACCATCGCCATGCCGGCGCGGATGTCCGGGCTCTCGAGCCGCTGGGCGTAGAGCTTCGACGGCCCGGTGACGACGACGCGGTGCGGGTCGCAGAGGATGATCCGCGCGCCCATCGAGACGAGCTTGTCCACGAAGAACAGCCGGCTCTCGAACATCTTCTCGAAGATGAGGATCGTGCCGTACGCCTGCGTCGCGACGGTGACCGCGATCGACGTCAAGTCGGCGGGGAACGCGGGCCAGACGCCGCTCTCGATCTTCGGGATCTGGCCGCCGAAGTCGTCCTCGACGAGCAGCCGCTGGCCGGACGGAACCCGAACGCTCGTGTCCGACACCTCCATGTCCACGCCGAGCCTGCGGAACGCGGGCACGATGGAGATGAGGTCGTCGGGCTCGACGTCCGTCACGACGACCTCGCCGCCCGTCGCAGCCGCGAGGCCGACGAAGGACGCGACCTCGATGTGGTCCGGGCCGATGCGGTAGTCGCCCCCGCCCAGCGCGGGCCTTCCCGTGATGTGGAGGACGTTCGAGCCGATCCCCGTGATCTCGGCTCCGATCGAGACGAGGAAGCGGCAGAGATCCTGGATGTGCGGCTCGCAGGCGGCG
>DATBMD010000237.1:0-7923 GCA_036555085.1 Gaiellaceae bacterium | reverse complement strand
GAGGAGTACGTGCTCGCCTGGAAGCACGTCCGCAAGGTCGTGCGCCAGGTCGCCGGCTTCCGGGTCGGGCTGCTGTGGAGCCCGTACGTGCGGAGCATCCCCGAGACGCCCGAGAACGCGATCGAGCGGTACTTCCCGGGCGCGGGCAACGTCGATTTCGTCGGCGTCTCGGGCTACAACTTCGGCACCACCGGCGACCTGACCTGGACCGATCCGGCGCCGCTGTTCGCGACCGCGTACGCGACCATCCAGGGGCTCGCCCACAAGCCGTTCTGGATCACGGAGACAGGCTCCACGTCGACCGGCGGCAGCAAGCCGGCGTGGGTCGCGTCGCTCGGCTCCCTGAAGGCCGAGATGCCGATGCTCCGCGGCATCGTCTGGTTCGACGTCGCCGACCCGCACGGCGACTTCCGCCTCGTCGGCCCGGCCTCGCGAGTGGCGAGGTCCCTGGTCCAGGGCAGGTGCCTCGCCTGATGGCGCGCCGGGCGCCACGCCGGCGTGTCGCGAGGCTCCGTCGCAGGCGGCTGACGCTCCCGCCCGCGGGCGCGAGCCGTCCGGGGCCCGCGCCGGCCCCGCCGGCGCCCGGCGGCGGCGGCGGTGGCGGTGGCGGTGGCGGTGGTGGCGGCGGCAGCAGCCCGCCGACGCCGTTCGGGCCTGTCATGAGCCTCGAGATGGTCGACCGGCTCTTCTGGCGCGCCGGCTTCGGCCCCAGCCAGGCCGACCGTGCCGCGTGGACGGGCCGGACGGTCGGCGAGGCCGTCGACTGGCTGCTCGACACGCCGCAGGGAGGCCCGGTCGGCCCCCAGGCGACGCTCGGCGGCCAGGCGATCGACCCGCTCGCGGGGACGACCGACCTCGTCCTGCACTGGGTCGGGCGCATGGTCTCCGCGCAGAACCCGCTGGCCGAGCGGATGACCTTCTTCTGGCACCGGCACTGGGCGTGCTCGCGGGCCGACGTCGACCAGCTGTTCATGTTCAGGCAGAACGACCTCTTCCGCCGCTACGCCGACCTCGGCGCCAACCCGGGCGCGGACTTCCGCAGCCTCGCCTACGAGGTCGGCGAGGACCCGGCGATGCTCGTCTACCTGAACGGCGAGCTGAACCGTCGCGGCCGCCCGAACGAGAACTACGCCCGCGAGCTGATGGAGCTCTTCTGCCTCGGCGTCACCGATGCGGCCGGTAACCCGAACTACACCGAGACCGACGTGCGCGAGCTCGCGCGCGCGCTCTCCGGCTGGCAGGTGAACACGTCCGACCCGGACAATCCGCGCGGCACCTTCAACCCGTCGCGCTTCGACAACGGGGTCAAGTCGTTCCTCGGGCAGACCGGCAACTTCGGCTCGCGCCAGGCCGTCGACATCGTGCTCGCCCACTCGGCACACGCGAGCTTCATCGTGCGCAAGCTCTGGTCGGAGTTCGTGGCGGGCCCGCCCGACGCGGCGACGCTCGCCGACCTCACGGCCACCTATGCCGGCAACGGGCTGCAGCTGAGGCCGCTGCTGTTCAAGATCCTGACGCACCCGCAGCTCTTCGACTCGCTCGCGGAGCCGACGCTGATCAAGCCGCCGATCGTGTACGTGGTCGGGGCGTTCCGTCAGCTCGGCCTGAACGTCGTCAGCTCCTCGACCTACTCGCGCCTGAACGAGATGGGGCAGCTCCCGTACTTCCCGCCCAACGTCTCCGGCTGGGAGTACGGCCCGGCGTTCCTGAACTCGAACGCCGCGCTGAACCGCTGGCGGCTCGGAGCCGACGTCGTCACGCGCAGCGAGGTCACGCCGGCCGACGTCGCCGGCGAGACGCCGCAGGCGGCGTTCGACCGCGCGTACGGCGCCGTCGGCCGGCCGTGGCTGAGCCCGCCGACCAAGGTGGCGATGGTCGACTACGCAACCCGAGCCCCGGTCGGGAGCGCCTCGAGCCGGCGGGCCAGGCAGCTGCTGCTCCGCACGATGGCCGTCGCGGGGCCCGACACCCACGTCATGTGAGCGAGGAGCCCATGAACGAGACGCACGAGACCGGGACCGCCGCCGAGATCCACGCGCTTCGGTGCGCCGACTGCGCCAGGGCCGACAGCGCCGACCCGGATGCGCGCCCGGTCGACCGGCTCCCGATCCCCGTCGACGCGCTGGCCGGGTTCCCCGACGGGATCCCGCAGACGAAGGGGTACGACCGCCGGCAGTTCCTTCGCAACGGCGTGCTCGGGTTCGCCTCCGTCTACGCGGCGCACGCGCTCAACTGGACGAGCATCTTCGAGGCCGCGGTCGCCGAGGCGGCCGATCCCGCCAACCAGCTCGTGATGCTGTACCTGAACGGCGGGCTGGACGGGCTCAACTGCGTCCTCGCCGCCGACACCGCGAGCTACGGCGCCTACCGGACGGCGCGCCCGACGCTCTACCGCGAGCTCAACGCGCCGTCGGTGCCGGGCCGCGTCGGCTCGACGCCGGCGGCGGGCACGGGCGGCTCGCTGTCGTTCGCCAACCTGATGGTCTCCGGCGCCGGCAACAACGGCGACACGAAGGGCCTCGACACGCTCTGGGGGGACGGGTCGGGCGGTGCCGGCTCCGATCTCGCCTACTGGCCGGGGATGCACTTCCTGCCCGCCAACGGCTCGCACTTCGAGGCGACGGACTACATCTTCGCCGGCAACCTCGGCCGGCTCGGGACGGGCTGGCTGGGGCGCTGGCTCGACCTCTACGGGTCGTCGACGAACCCGCTCCAGGCCATCTCGATCGGATCGTCGCTCTCGAAGCAGATCCGCACGGCCGCCGCGCCGGTGTGCTCGGTGCCGACGGCGTTCGGGAACTTCCGCTTCGACGTCAGCGGCGTCGGCTCGAACGCGAACGTGAACTCCGAGGTCGGCCGCCTGGCCGCCATCCCGGCGGCGACCGCGGGCATCGCCCGGAGCCGGTCCGTGTTCGACACGACGGTGGCCGTCTCCAACCAGCTGGGCTCGACGGCCCCGCCGGGCGAGAACCCTGACTACCCCGCGAGCTCGCTCTCCGACCGCCTGAAGACGGCGGCGACGCTGCTCGCCGCGAACCTCGGCGTCAAGATCGTGACGATCGACTGGGGCTCGTTCGACACCCATGGCGAGCAGGCGACGGCGATGGACCCGCAGATCACGACGCTGTCGCGGGCGCTCGCGGCCTTCAAGAACGACCTCGCGGCACGCGGCATCGAGCAGCGGGTGATCACGGTCGTCTTCACCGAGTTCGGGCGCCGCGTCGGCGAGAACGGCTCCGTCGGGACCGACCACGGCGCGGGCGGGCCGTGCTTCGTGCTGGGGTCGTCCATCCGGGGCGGGCTCGCGGCCGACCACCCGAGCGTTACGTCGCTGATGAACGGGAACCTGGGAGTCACCACGGACTTCCGCACCGTCTGGCAGGCGGTGATCTCGGAGTGGCTCGGCGGCGATCCCGCGCTGGTCCTCCCGGGCGCTCCGTTCGCGGGCATCAGCCGGCCCGACGGGCAGACGACGCTGCTCAAGTGAGCCGGGGAGCGCGGGCCCGGTCGCTCGTCGTCGCGGCGGCGATCCTCGTCCTGCTGGCCGGGGCCGCGCTGGCCGCGCGGGGAGCGGATCAGCGCGTGCGCCGGCTTCACCTACCTCCGGCGGCGACCGCGCCGGCGAGCCCCGCGCCGCCGTCCGCTCCCGGCGAGCCGCCGCCGCCCGCGGCTCCGCCGGCTCCGCCGGCCCCGCCGTCTCCGCCGTCTCCGCCCGCGCCGCCGCCGCCGCCGCCGTTGCCCCGCTCGGTCGCCGTCGACGAGACCGAGTACTCGATCGGCCTCTCGCGCTCGGCGGTCGGCGTCGGCGAGGTCACCTTCAACGTCTTCAACCGGGGCATGGACGATCACGACCTCGCCGTCGTCGACGTGAACGGGGCCGTCCAGGTCGTGGCGGTCCCGCCGGGCGAGTCGCGCTCGCTCGTCGCGCAGCTCGGCGCCGGGCAGGTGAAGCTCTACTGCTCGCTCTACGCCGGCACGCCCGAGAGCCACGAGGCGCTCGGGATGAGCGCCACCATCGACGTGCGCTAGCCTGCCGCCCGTGCGGTCGCCGGAGATCGTCGAGACCCCGGAGGAGGCTGCCGGGCTCGAGCTCGCGCCCCTTCTGATCCGCCGGCCGCTCGAGCGCTTCCTCGACTCGCACGGGCTCGGCCGGGGGCCGATCGAGGCGACCAAGCTCGGCGAGGGCCAGTCGAACGTCACGTTCCTGCTGGAGCGGGGCGGCGACCGCTTCGTACTCCGGCGGCCGCCGCGGCCGCCGCTGCCGCCGTCGGCCCACGACATGGAGCGCGAGGCGCGCGTCCAGCGGTCCCTCGAGAGCGCCGGGGCGCGGGTGCCGCACGTTCTCGCGGTCTGCACGGACGAGGACCTGCTCGGCGTCGCCTTCTACGTGATGGACTACCTCGACGGCCACGTCGTCGCCGAGACGCTCCCGCCCGGGCTCGACCGTCCCGACGAGCGCGCCCGCATCGGCGACGAGCTGGTGGACGCCCTCGTCGAGATCCACGCGGTCGACTGGCTCGCCTGCGGGCTCGAGGGGTTCGGGAAGCCGACGGGCTACCTGGAGCGCCAGGTGCGCCGGTTCGCCGGCCTCTGGGAGCACAACGCGACGCGGGAGCTGCCCCAGGTAGCCGAGCTGGCCGTGTGGCTCGACGCGAACCGGCCCGCGTCCGGCGCCGCGACCGTCGTCCACGGCGACTACCGGCTGGGGAACGTGATGCTCGCGGCCGAGCCGCCGGCGCGCGTGCTCGGCGTGCTGGACTGGGAGCTGTCGACGATCGGGGACCCGCTCGCGGACCTCGGCTACCTCGTCGCCACCTACGCGGACGCCGCCACGCCGTCGACGCCGCTCCAGCTCTGGCAGGTGACGCGACAGCAGGGCTTCCCCAGCCGCGCGGAGCTCGTGGAGCGCTACCAGGCACGAAGCGGCCGGTCCGTCGCCGCGCTGCACTGGTACGAGGCGCTGGCGCTCTGGAAGTCGGCCGTGTTCTGCGAGGCGATCTACGGCCGCTTCCTGCGCGGCGAGCGCGGCGCCGACGACCGCTTCGGCCGCTCGCTCGAGCAGGGCGTGCCGCGGCTCCTGGAGGCCGCGGCCCTCTCGGCGGCCGGCGGCTGAGGGGCCGTCATTGCTCCTCACCGATCACGGCGGATCGAAAGCAGCGGCGGAGAACCGGTCAACCAGTCGAGTCCTCGTCGACGCTTCTACGGCTGTCGATTTCGCGATCGCAGGTCACGCCTCCCCGGCGTCGTGGGCTAGCAGGGCGATCTGCACGCGGTTGTTGAACTCGAGCTTCTCGAGCACGCGCGAGACGTGCGACTTGACGGTCGGCACGCTCATGTAGAGCTCACGGCCGATCTCGGCGTTGGACTTGCCCAGCCCGACCGCGACGGCGACCTCGCGCTCGCGCTCGGTAAGGCGGTCGAGTTGCTCGCGGGCGTGCCGCTGGCGGTCGTGGGTCTCTCCGTCGGTCACGTGACCGATCAACCGGCGGGTGATCGTCGGGGAGAGCATCGGCTCGCCGGCGGCGACGGCCCGCACGGCACGGACGATGTCGGCCGGCGGCGTATCCTTGAGGAGGAACCCGCTGGCGCCGGCGCGCAGGGCGCGCAGGACGTCGTCGTCGACCTCGAACGTCGTGAGGACGATGACCTCGGGCGCGTTGCCGTGAGCGCGCAGCAACTCGGTGGCGGCCAGGCCGTCCATCCTGGGCATCCGGATGTCCATCAGCACGATGTCGGGCTCGTGCTCGGCCACCGCGTGTGCGACCTCGCTGCCGTCCGCCGCCTCGCCGACGATTACGATCTCTTCGACGCCCGCGAGCAGCATCGACAGCCCGGCGCGGACGAGCGCGTCGTCGTCGACCACCAGGACGCGGATCTGCTCGCTCAATTCGGCCACGGCAACCAGGCGCGAAGCTGGAAGTCGCCCGCCTCGTCGAGCCCGTGCACGAGGCTGCCGCCGGAGAGCGTCGCCCGCTCGGCCAGGCCGACGAGGCCGGTCCTCGCCCCGGGGATCTCCGACTCGTCGGCGGCCAGGACCGGTGCCGAGTTGCGCACCTCGATCGTCAGACCCTCCCCCGGGGCGCCCTCCACAAGGAGGTCCACCGCGGCCGAGGTGGCGTGCTTGCGCGCGTTGGTCAGCGCCTCCTGGACGATCCGCAGCCCGTTGCGACCGATCGCGTCAGGGACGGCGGCCAGGTCCGCGAGACGGATTTCGGCGTGGAGGAGCATCCCGGCGGCGCGTGACTCCTCGAGCAGGCCGGGCAGCGCCGCGAGCGTCGGCTGGGGCGGCTGCGGCGCCTCGCCGTCAGGCCCGTCGCGCAGCACGCCGATCACAGCGCGCAGGTCCTCGAGCGCCTGGTGTGCGCTGGCGCGGATCACTGCGGCCGCGCGCGCGACCTCCTCGGGCGGCGCGCCCGGGCGGAACTCCAGCGCGCCGGCATGCAGGCTCAGCAGCGAGATCCGGTGGGCCAGCACGTCGTGCATCTCGCGCGCGATGCGCGTGCGCTCGGCATAGCGGACCTGCTCGACGCGCAACTCCTGCTCGGCCTCGACATGGCGCACGCGCTCGCGCCGCGACTGGCGGCGCCCGCGGATGAACATACCCCACGCAACGATGGCGGCGTAGGCCAGCGTCTGGATGACGAAGAACGCCAGCGCCGGCAGCGAGTCGTCGTCGGGCTGCACGGCGCGGTAGACCGGAAACACCGCGAGCTGCAGTCCGGCGACGAGGAACGCCAGCTGCCAGCGGCGGTAGGCGGCGACGGTGAACAAGAAGATCAAGCCGGCCATGCCCGCTGAGGACGAGAAGGCCACGATCGGCACCGAGGCCAGACCGAGGCCGAGTGGCCAGCGCCGCCGCCACCACAAGGCGAGGCAGAGCGCAGCGCCACCAATCACATCGAGGACAAGCAGGGGCCCGTCCAGCCCGCGGCCGACCTGGTCAGCCAGCGCCAGGCCGCCCACCGCGGTCGCCAGCAGGAACAGCGAGCAGTCGACGACCCAGTCGCGCCGCGAGCGGCGCGAGGGCGGCTCCTCGTCCTCCTCCGGGACGACGACCAGGGTGGACAGGAGACGGCGAGCGGTCACTCCGCCAAGCGTAGGTGTCTCGGCCGCCCTTGGACACCGTTCCGAAGTCGATCAGATCACCGACTTTCGTCGGTCCAAGAGTCGCCCTCTGGCCGATTGCCGAGCCCCGCTTCGCAGCCCATCGTGTCGTGTGTGAACGGAGCCGGAAGCCGTCCTGCGGCCGACGACAGCGAGGCGCCGCGTCCCACAGTCAGGACAACGAACTCAACTGGAGGATGCAAATGGCAGCGATCGAGATTCAAGGACTCTCAAAACGCTTCGGCGAGGTAGCCGCAGTCGACGACCTGAGCTTCACCGCTCGCGAAGGAGCCGTGACCGGCTTCCTCGGGCCCAACGGGGCCGGCAAGTCGACGACGCTGCGGATGCTCCTCGGCCTGGTGCGGCCGAGCCAAGGCAGCGCCACGATCGGCGGCAAGCCGTACGCGGCGATGGCGGAGCCGTTCCGCCGCGTCGGGGCAGTGCTCGAGGCGGACGCCTTTCATCCCGGTCGGCGGGCGCGCGATCACCTTCGCGTCCTGGCGACCGCCGCAGGTCTCCCGCTCGCACGCATCGACGCGGTGCTCCGCGAGGTCGACCTCGCCGACGTCGGGCACCGCCGGGTCAAGGGCTTCTCGCTCGGAATGCGTCAACGCCTCGGTCTGGCGAGCGCCTTGCTCGGCGAGCCGGAGGTGTTGATCCTCGACGAGCCTGCGAACGGCCTCGATCCGGAGGGCGTCCACTGGTTGCGGCAGTTCGTGCGTGCGTTCGCCGACAGAGGCGGCACCGTGCTGGTCTCGAGCCACGTGCTCGCCGAGGTCGCCCAGACCGTCGACGACGTGGTGATCATCGCGAACGGGG
>DATBMD010000179.1:0-13993 GCA_036555085.1 Gaiellaceae bacterium | reverse complement strand
GTGACGCTCACCTACGAGCTCGCCGGGCGCTACCCGCCCGGAAGGCCCCTGTAGGTGCCGGACCTGTCCGGCACTAGCGCACGACGGCGAACCTGGCGCAGGCGAAGTCGCCATTGCGTTCCAGCTCGTCGAGGCGCAGCTCGATCCGGCGGGGCAACAGCGGCGCGCCGGCGCCGAGGGTCACGGGCGCGACGTAGACGATCACCTCGTCGAGCAGCCCGGCGTCGGCGAACTGGCCCGCGAGGTCGCCGCCGCCGACGATCCAGAGGTTCCGCCCGCCGGCCGCGGCGACCATCTGCTCGTGTACCGGCGCGACGTCCCCGCTGGTGAACTCGACCTGGGCGTTCGGGACGACCGGCAGCTGCCGGTGCGTGAAGACCCAGCACGGGATCTCGTATGGCCACTTCCACTCGGACGGGTCCTTGTCCGAGAGCTCGTGGTCGAGGATCCACTCGTAGGTCGTCGCGCCCATCGCCAGCGCGCCGACGCCGGCGATGAACTCCTTGTAGTTCAGCGGCCCGTCGTGGTCCTGGTCTCGGGTGAAGAGCCAGTCGAGCGAGTTGTCGGAGTCGGCGATGAAGCCGTCGAGGGTGGTCGCCGTGTAGTACTGCGTGAGGCTCACGAAGCGTCAGTCCAGCACGAATGGATGCGCGATGCGCGGGCGGGCCCAAAGGGCCGCCCGCGCGTAGTACGGAGATGTGGCGTCTTCGTCCTGCTACTTCACCGGCTGGAAGTGGCGGGCGAGCACGTAGTCGACCGTCTTCTTCGCGATCGCCGCTCCGTCTTTGACCGCCGAGCGGAAGTGGATGCCGCCCCAGATGCGGGCATTGGCCACGTCGCGCTGGAGATCGCTCGGGTGCGCGAACCGGCGGTCGCCGAGCCCGGTCAGGCTGGGGATCGTGAAGTCGATCTGCTTCGTCCCCAGGAACCTGGCGATCACGCGCCCCGAGGCCGGGGTGATGCACGAGTGGGCGCTCGGGTACTCCGGATGGTTCGGCGTCCCGCCCAGCAGCGGCGTCCACGCCGCCTCGCCGGCGGTCGTGCCGAGCCGGTCCGTGTTGCCGGCGCGGATCGCGGTGACCGGCCGCCAGAACGCGTAGTGGTACTTGGCGTCGAAGCACGCGATCAGCCCGTCCGCGTAGGCGACCGAGACCATCGCCATGAACCGCGCGGCGTCCACGACGCCGAGCTCGCGGTCGCGGACGAACTTGCGGAACGAGCCCCGCGCCTGCTGCACGGGCGCCTCTGCCCAGAACCGGGCCGCCAGCGTCTGCTCCGGCGTGCGGGTCGTGCTCGTGCTCGAGCCGACCTGCTTGACCTCGTTGTACTCCTTCGCCCACTTGCCGCTCCCCAGCGCCGGCGGCCCCGCGGGCCGGAACTGGTCGGCGGACCGGAGGGCGAACGGCTTCATCCGTCCCAGGTAGGGGCCGACCGGAGGCGTGGCCGCCGTCGGGATCCAGACACCCGGGATCGGCGGGTTCGGCGCCGCGTAGGGCACCGCCATCCGGAAACCGTCGCCTGCCCGCATCGCGATCAGGCGCTCCGCGACCGTCCGCCCGACCGCGACGCCGTCGTTCTTCGCCTGGCCGTCCGGGATCTTGGCCAGCGACGTCTTCAGCGCCGGATCGATGATCGTCGGTGCCTGAGCGGGCAGGTAGTGAGCGAGCACGCGATGCGCGGCCGCGGCCACCGCCGCCTGCGTCGAGGCGCCCTTCGGCGCCGCGAGGCGAACCGCGAACGGCCGGTAGTCGCCCTCGATCGCCTGCACGGCGTCGTACACCGCGACCGCGACGTAGCCGAAGATGACGTGGCCCTCGGCCGGCCCGAGCGCGGCCGCCGTGAACGCCTGGCTGCCGACCGCGTCCCAGTCCGTTACGAACGTGTCCGGCGGGCCGCCGGCCTGCCCGTGGGCGCTGCTCGTCGCGGCGATGCCCCCCAGCGCGGCCGCCGCCACGAACAGGGCCAGAATCGTGAGCAATGTCTTCATGATGTCCCTCACTTCCGGTCGAGCGGCCCGACGCAGAGCTGGGCTCTCTAGCGGCACCGGGCCGTCTGTTTCTCGGTCCATCGAGGCTAGGAAGGGACCGGCTGCCGAACCACGGTGGCGGCAGGCGAGTGAGGCGGGGGCTGCCCTCCCGGCGTCCGGCGTGCTGGGCCTCCGACGGCGGAAGGGCCGCCCCGCAGGGCGGCCCTTCCCGGGTACCGCGGGGAGAAGCTGGTCGACTAGCGGTCGGCGTACTTGCCGAGCTTGTAGTGGCGGTTGAGGGCCTCGCTGCGCGCGATCAGCGCCCGCTTCCAGTCGGGCATGGCGTTCTGGCGGGCGGTCTTCGTCCGCTTGCCCGCGTACTTGCCGAGCCCGTAGTAGCGGTTGAGCGCGTCGCTGCGCGCCATCAGCGCCTTCTCCCAGGCCGGCATGTCGGCCGTGCGTGAGGCGAGAGCGCTGGCGGAGATCGCGACCGCGGCCAGGAGGGCCACGAGCGCGACGATGAACGCGGTGCCGATTCGCTGGTGCGTCCTGATGTTCATTGCCTTCCTCCTTGCCTGGTCGCCTGCCGTGGATCTCCGACGTGGCGGATCGTCCGGCGCGGCGCCCAGGCGGCGGTAACGCGGGGTCGATTTCCGGTAACGCGTGGTTTCCCGCGAGGCTAGGGAGTCGCCGCCCCCGGGACGACGGTGCGGACGGGCCTTTGCGCGGGGGGCTGCCATCCCGCCCTGGCGGGAGGCAGCCCGGGAAGAGGAGGAAGGCCCGCCTGGGGCGGGCCTTCCCATGCAGCGGACGCTAGCGTCCTACCTCGGCCTCAGCCGGTGCAGGATGTTGGCGAGAAGCTCCTCGGCGAGCTCTCTGCCGACGAGGAATCCCTGCTCGAGGGCCTCACGGAGCTTGTGCTTGCCCACGGGCTGGAAGTAGTGCTTGTGCAGCCAGTGTGCGACCTTCTTGCCGATCACCGTCCCGTGCACGTCGGCGGTGCGGAAGTGGATACCGCCCCACACGCGGGCGTCGATGACCTCCTTCGCCACGTCTGAGAACCGGTCGAAGTGCCGCGCCGGGATCGGCACGCCGTTGAGCGACCGGCCCGAGACGACCGTGACCTCGACCTTGTTCGTCCCGAAGAAGTCCGCCATCGTGCTCATCACGGCGCCGGTCAAGCAGCCGTGGCCCGACGGGTAGTCGGGGAACGGCGGCGTCCCGAGCGGCGGCGCCGTCGGGGTCGCGGGCGAGAACAGCGGCTCCCAGGTCGGGTCGGCGATCGTGGCCGGGTTGCCGTCGGTGTCCGCCTCGCGAATCGCTGCGATGGGCCGCCAGAAGTTCCAGTAGAACTTCTCGTTCCAGCACGCGATCGCCCCGTCGGCGGCGGCCAGGTTGATCATCGCGTAGAGCCGGGCCTGGTCGGCCGTGTCGAGGTCGTACCGGTCGGCGAGGCTCAGGCCGAGCACGTTCCAGAACCGGATCGGAGCGTACTGCCAGAAGACGGCGGCAGCCGTCTGGTCGGCCGTACGGGTCGTGCTGTTCAGCGCCCCGACCTCCTTCACCTCGTTGAAGTCCTTCGTGTAGGAGCCGCTCGTGAGCGAGTCCGGGCCCTCCGCGCGGAACTGCGACGGGCTCTCGATCAGGAACGGCTTCATGTTGCCGACCCAGGCGTCCGGGTCGCGCACGCCGGGCGCGGGCGGGTCGACCGAGAAGCCGATCGGACGCCAGTCGCCCGGGTCGAGGCCGATGTCGAACGTGAACGGCGCCAGGAATCCGTCGTTCTGCCTGAAGTCGAGCATCGCGTCCGCTGCCGCCGCGCCGACGCGGATGCCCTCGTCCTCGCTCGCCCCGTCCGGGATCCCCTGCAGAGTCGCGTTGTACGCGGTGGTGAGGCCGTCATGGCGGGTATCCGGCGTGATCGCCAGGAGCACCTGGTACGCCGCGGTCGCCGCCGCTGCGTCCTGCGACCCGAACGGCTGCGCGTGCAGCTGGTCGAGGTCGAGCAGGTAGGGCTGGTAGCGGACACCGGTGGCATCGAGAGCGTTGACCGCGTCGTAGACCGCGCCCTCCACCATCGCGATCCCGCGGGCCTGGCCGTGAGCCGTCGGCCTGAGCAGCAGGGTCTCCGTCTGGGCGATGCCGTTCCAGTCTCCGATCACGTCTGCTCGGGCGACGCCCGGCGCTACCAGGGCCAGCACGCACCCGGCTGCCAGCCAATAGCCTGCGAATCTCATCTCTTCGTACCTCCCTCGCTGGATGCGGCGAGGCTACGAAGCGCCAACGGCGCGGACTACGGTGGCCGCAGGCGGATGCCGAGGAGGGTGCCTTCCCTCGAGCAGGGGTGCTGGTCGCTCGCTCGACGCGGAAGCGCCGCCCGTAAGGCGGCGCTTCCCCCAGTCGAGCTCGTCTGTCAGCGGCCGGCGGACGCGCCCGTGGTCAGCGCCGTTCCTGCTTCCGAGCCGGCGACCAGGCGAACCAGCCGTCCCACGCCGGGCTCTGCGTCAGCCGTCGCAGCCCGCTCCCGTCGGGCTTCACGACGTAGAGCTCCGCATTGCCGTGGCGCGTGCTTCGGAAGGCGATCCAGCGTCCGTCCGGCGACCAGGCAGGTTCGCCGTCGTATGCCCGGCCGTGCGTGAGCCGTTGCGCTCCGCTCCCGTCGGTATTCATGACGTAGACGTCGTAGTTGGCGGAGGGCCCTCCGCGGTTGAACGCGTGGGCGTAGGCGATCTTCCGACCGTCGGGTGACCGGACGCCCTCCATCGGCATGAAAGACCTCGACATCGACTGCCCGCTCCCGTCGGCGTTCACAACGAGACGCCCGAAGCGAATCGACCGTCCGTCCGCCGACCAGACCGGGGTCCGGTCGAACCAGGGCTCCCGGGTCAGCTGCCGCAGCCCGCTCCCGTCGGCATTCGCGACGAAGAGGTAGCAGACGCAGTAGCCGGTGACGTGGGTCTTGCCCAGGCGCCATTTGGGATCTCCCACGTAAGCGACCTTCCGCCCATCGGGCGACCAGACCGGATACTGGGCGGAGCCGCTTGCATTCCGTGTCAGGTTCCGTTCTCGGCTCCCGTCGGCGTTCACGACGTAGACATCGGAGGCGCCGTCGCGCCGGCTCGAGAACGCGAGCTTCTCGCCGGCCGGCGACCAGACTGGCCCGAAGCCGCGCGCCACCAGCGTGTCGCCCGTGCCGTCGCCGTCGACGACGTGGATGCCCGGTAGGCCGTCGACGCTCCACGCGCTCTGGTACGCGACCCGTCGGCCGTCCGGCGACCAGGTGGGCGCGGCGAACGCGACGTGCCGGGCAAGCGTCCTCTGCTCGCTTCCGTCGGCGTTGACGACGAGAAGCTCGTTGCGGATGTTGTTTCGCCGCTTGGCGACCGAGCCCGGCGAGCAGTGCCCGCACGGGCCCAGGTTGGTGCTGCTGACGAAGGCGATCCTTGCCGTCGCCGGCGCCGAGGCCGCGACATCCCGTGGGGCGTCGAAGCTGATCGACTCGACGATCTGCCGGATCTCCCGCTGGACCTGAGCGCCCGCATCTCTGCTCGTCGCGGCCCCGATGAAGAGGCGCTTCCCCCGCACGTCGACGATCCAGGCGTTGATCGTGTCGCCCACGTTCGTCGTCAGCCAGAATTCGCCGCCCCAGTTCGCATCCCAGGTGAAGAAGTAGCCCGGGTCGCAGCCGGCGTCCGTGCGGACGGTGAGCGTCACATGCTTCGCTCGGCGGCCGCCGACGGTGACGTCCATGGGCCCGGCGACGAGCTTCGTCCCGGGTGCGCTCGCCACCCGTGCCGCGAGGGCGGTCGCTGAACGAGCAATCCGCTTGCGCAGCAGGTTGGGGCAAGGAGCGGCGAGGTCCCCGTTCGGGTAGCTCGTGAAGAAGTCGATCGCCTCGGCGTCTTGAGGCCCTTGCGTCGATTGGTTGATCGAGACGCCGTGCTGCTCCCATGACTTCCCCGCGGTGAACGAGAGGGGGACGCCGTCCACGACGCGTCTGTGCCAGCGGGGAACGTCCTTCGGTGAGGCTCGAGTGGCGCTCGCCTCGGTCGCCGGGGAGCCCCGCAGATGGGGTGCTGCGGAGCTGCCTGCCGCCAGCACGACCGCCAGGGCAAGCCCGACGGCGGCGAGGCCGACGCCAGGGACGAGGCCGGCCCCGCCCAGATGGTGAATCCGATTCCTGAGCATCTTCCTGGCTCCTTCGGTGGCGTTTCCAGCGAGGCTAGGAAGCCGCAGGCACCGGGACTACGGTGGCGACGGGCGAGTGCCCGGGAGGCTGGCATCCCCGTGGCACGGGGTGCTGGGGTGCTTGACGCCGTCGTTGCGATGACGGACAACTTCGGTAGCAACGACCAGGAGGTCGGCCACGCAGGAGTCGCTGGATCGACTCCGCCTCGAGGTGGCGGAGCTGCGCGCGTCCCGCGCGAGGCTCGTCGCGGCGGCCGACGCAGATCGCCGCTGCATCGAGCGCGACCTGCACGAGGGCGTGCAGCAGCACCTGGTCTCGCTCGCGGTCAACCTGCAGCTCGCGAGCCAGCGGGCGGAGGCCGATCCTGCGGGAGCGAAGGCGCACCTCGAGGAGGTAGGACACGACGTGCAGAGGGCGCTGGACGAGACGGCGCGTCTCGCGCAGCGGATCTACCCGCCGCTGCTCGACGCGGGTGGGCTACGGGCCGCGCTCCGTGCAGCCGCTGCGAGCGCCGGCGTCCCGGCCCGCGTCGAGGTCGCGACGGGCTCCGGCTACCCGCACGAGGTCGCGGGCACGGTCTACTTCTCGTGTCTCGACGCGCTCGGCAGCGCCGGCAGTGGCGCGCGGGCGACGGTGACGGTGCGCGACGAGGACGGTGAGCTCGCTTTCGAAGTCATCCGACGCTGCGACGACGACACGCTGGTCACCGACGTTTCGTTCGAGCGGATCCGCGACCGCGTCGAAGCGCTGGGCGGTCGGCTGACGGTCGACTCGGCGTCCGGCGCCACCCGCGTCTCGGGCTCGCTGCCGCTCTCGCGATGACGCTAGCCGCTCTCCGCCAGGTAGAGGATCACGGCCTTGACCCGCTTGTGAACCGCCGGCTCCCAGGTGAGGTCGAGCTTCAGGAAGATCGAGTGGATCACCTTCTCGACCGACCGCTCGGTCAGGAAGAGCGACGCCGCGATCGCCGCGTTGTTCTTTCCCTCGGCCATCTCGCGCAGCACGTCCAGCTCGCGCGGCGTCAGCGCGCTGAGCGGCGACTCCTCGTCGCGGGCGCTCCCCGCGACCATCGCCTCGACGACCTTCGGGTCGATCACGGAGCCGCCCTCCGCGACGGCGTGGATCGCCGCGACGAGCTGGTCGACGTCCTTCACCCGCTCCTTCAGGAGGTAGGCGCGGCGGGCGCTCCCGCCTTCGAGGAGCGCGAGCACGTAGCTCGGAGTCGCGTACTGGCTGAGGACGACGACGCCGACCTCAGGGTTCGTCTCGCGCAGCCGCTCCGCGGCCCTGATCCCCTCGTCGGTGTCGCTCGGAGGCATGCGGATGTCCGTGAGGACGACGTCCGGCCGTTCCGACTCGACGGCCGCGAGCAACGAGTCGAGGTCGCCGCACGCCGCCGCGACCTCGAGGTCGGGCTGCGACTCGAGCAGGCGCAGGACGCCTTCGCGGACGAGGTAGCTGTCCTCCGCGACGACGAGCCGGACGGTCATGGCCAGAGGATACGACGGTGACGTCCCCGCCTCCACCTCGCGTTGTCCCCGACGGAGACGCCCCGCTCGTTCTGATCGTGGACGACAACGCCCAGAACCTGAAGCTCGCCCGCGACGTGCTCCGCGCCGGCGGGTTCCGGACGATCGAGGCGGCGAGCGGCGCCGAAGGGATCGAGCTCGCGATCGAGCACGTGCCCCACGTGGTCCTGATGGACCTCCGGCTACCGGACATGGACGGCACGGAGGCTGCACGGAAGCTCGGAGAGGGCATTCCGACGGCCCACATCCCGGTCGTCGCCCTGAGCTCGTCGCGGCTGGAAGGGGTCGGCGACTGGCTCCTCGGCGCCGGGTTTGCCGGCTATCTCGAGAAGCCGATCAGGGTCGCCGAGTTCCCCGAGCAGGTGCGACGCTACTGCGAAGGCGCCGTCGCATGAGCTCCCCCGCCGCGCTGCCGCACGCGCCGGGGCTCGCGATCCGCGGCGTCCGGTACCCGGTCGTGCTGCCCAGCATTCGCGACCCGCGGCTGCACCTCGCCGTCGTGATCGTGTCGCTGCAGGTCCTGGGGCAGGTCGCGTTCGACTTCCGCCTCTCGATCGCGCAGATCCTGATCTCTGTCGGCACCTGCGCGATCCTCGAGGTCGCGATCGTCCTCCGTCGGCAGCGAGCGCTCGTCTGGCCGGCGAGCGCCCTCCTCACAGGCAACGGCGTGGCGTTCATCCTCCGCGTGCCCGGCACCGAGCACGGGGACTGGTGGAGCCTGAACGGCTGGTGGATCTTCGCCGGTACTGCGGCCGTGTCGCTGCTGTCGAAGTACGTGATCCGCTTCCGCGGCGCCCACGTCTTCAACCCCTCGAACTTCGGGCTCGTCCTCTGCTTCCTGCTGCTCGGATCGGCTCGGGCCGACCCGCTCGACTTCTGGTGGGGCCCGCTGTCGCCGGCGCTCGCGCTCGCCCTCGCGATCATCGTCGTCGGCGGCGTCGTGATCCTCTCGCGCCTCGGCCTGCTCGCGATGGCCGTCGCGTTCTGGCTCGCGTTCGCCGCCGCCCTGGCCGTGGTCGCCGCCACGGGCCACGCGATGTCCGCGAAATGGCATTTCGGCCCCGTCACGGGGCTCGAGCTCTGGACGATCCTCGTCACCTCGCCCGAGATCCTCGTCTTCCTGTTCTTCATGCTCACCGACCCCAAGACGGTCCCGGCCGGTCGGAAGGGCAGGGTCGTGTTCGCCGTCGCCGTCGCGCTGCTCGCCGTGCTGCTGATCGCGCCTGCCCGCACGGAGTTCTGGGCGAAGGTCGCGGTGCTCGGCGCGCTGACGATCGCCTGTGCCGCTCGGCCGCTGCTCGCGATGCTGCCGTCGATCCGGCCGGCCCGCTGGAGGCTGACCGTGGTCGCCGCCGCCGGGCTCGCGGCCTACGCCGCCGTGCTGGTTGCCGCCGGCCTGCCTGCCCGCCCCGGCGCCGCGGCGGCAGCGGCTGTCGCGCCGTCCGTTCGCCTGCCGCCGATCGTCGTCCGACCGTCGCGCGGAGTCGACTCGACCATCGACCGCCGCACGGCGCGGCAGATCGCCGCCGACGTCGTCGCCGACCTGCCGAGACGGCGGCTCGGGATCGCGCGCGTGCGCCGGATCACGCTCTGGCTCGAGGCCGGCCGCGGACAGGGGCCCGTCGTCTTCGCGCTGCTGGAGGGCGTCCCCCGCGGACGGGAGACGGTCGAGCTGAAGCTGTCGCGCGACGGCTACACGATCGGGCGGATCCGGAGCTGACGGGTGCCAGCACCCCGTCGAACCGCCGGGGGCCACGGTGGGCGCGCACGCACGAGCGTTCTAGCGTGTCGAGTCCTGGACGGATCGCCGTCGTCATGTGAACATCGTCACATAGAGCTCTCGACAGAGAGGAGGCTCGGCATGCGGAGGCTCTTGATCGGAGGCGGTCTGGGAGCGCTCGTCGTCTCGGTGCTCGCCGTCTCGCTCGCCGCGTGCGGCGGCTCCGGCGGCGATTCGGCGTCCGAGCGAGAGCTGCAGCGCCAGGCCGACCTCTACGCGATCGACCAGATCGAGAAGACGTGGCACCGGGCAACGTCCGAGCAGGATGTCGACCTGATGATGAGCCTCTGGGCCCCGAACGCCACCTTCAACGTGGGCCCGGGCGAGACCCTGACGGGAAAGGAGGAGATCCGGCGCTTTTGGGTGGACGCGCCCGTCTTCCAGGCGGAGAACCGCTGGGTCTCGGAAACCCCCGCGTACAAGATCCGGATCACACTCAACGGCGATCGGGGCACGCTGTACTTCGAGTGCCATTACGTCGACCCGAAGACCGGGAAGGTCATCCGGGTCGTGGGAGCGGATCAGCAGGTCGCACGGATCGACGGCAGGTGGCTGATTACCAACTACATCGGAGCTTCTCCGTCTCTGACCCCCTGAGCCCGTGACGGCACGGTCGCAGCAGAGCGCGCCAGGCGCCGCCGGGAGGCGGCGACTGTTGAGCCAGGGCGACAACCCGGTCGTCCGCGCGGTCGGCCGCCTGCCGGCGAGGGTCCACAGCAAGCTGCTCGTCGCGTTCGTCGGGACCGCTGCGCTGGTGGTGGCGGTCGGGCTGCTCGGGTTGCGCGTGCTCGGGCAGTCGAACGAGCGGACGGCGAGCCTGGCCGCGCTCCAGGAGCGCGCGTTCGCGTACGGCAAGCTGCAGAGCGACGCCTACCACGTTCGGCTGCTCCTCGCGGCGAACGTGTCGGGCGACTACTACGCGCTTCTCAACCCCGGCCTGAGACGATCACGCGCCGCCGCGACCGCCGTCGACCAGGCGGCCGTCAACGCGCTCGCTCAGATCGGGCCCGCCACCGGCAGCGACGGTCTGGGGTTCGTCCCTCCCGCCGAGGACGCCGTCGTCCTCCGCCGTATCCGCTCGACGAGCGAGCAGCTTCTGACCGTGATCGACCGACTCGTCGACTCCAGCCATGCGGCGTCGCCCGGGCGCGAGAGCTCCCTCCGCCACCGCGCCCAGCAGCTTGGCATCGACCTGAACCAGCTCGCCACCGAGCTGGCGAACGCGACGACGGCGAAGACCGACACGGTGATCGCGGAGAACGCGAGCTCGTACGTGAGCCAGCGCAACGTGTTCATCGGCGTCGCCGTCGCGGCGATCGTGCTCGCGCTGCTGCTCGGGCTCGTCCTCTCCTGGTCGGTGATCGGGCCGATCAAACGGATCGACGCGCGGCTGGACGCGATCGCCGCGGGGGATTTCTCGGGGCACGTCGAGGTTCCCAACCGTGACGAGCTGGGAGCGCTCGGCGCGAAGGTGAACCGGATGAACGACGAGCTGCAACGCGTCTACTCCCAGCTGGAGGCGGCGAGCCTGCACAAGTCGGAGTTCCTCGCAAGCATGTCGCACGAGCTGCGGACACCGCTGAACGCGATCCTCGGCTTCTCGCAGGTGCTCCGGGAGCAGATGTTCGGCGAGATCAACGCGAAGCAGGCGGAGTACCTCGAGGACATCCTCGCCTCGGGCAACCACCTGCTCTCGCTGATCAACGACGTGCTCGACCTGTCGAAGGTCGAGGCGGGCCAGGTGGAGCTGGAGGTGGCGCCGTTCTCGCTACGAGACGCCCTCGAGCGGGGCGTGGTGACAGTGCGCGAGCGGGCGGCACAGGACGGCGTCCGAGTCACGCTCGCGACGGACGGCCCGGTCGATCAGGTCGAAGGCGACGAGCGCCGGATCCGGCAGGTGATCTTCAACCTGCTCTCGAACGCGGTGAAGTTCACGCCGGCCGGCGGGGAGGTCGACGTCAGCGCGGCGCAGGTCAACGGCGAGGTGCGGGTCGCGGTGACCGACACGGGCCCGGGCCTGGCGCCCGAGGATCACGAGCGCATCTTCGAGGAGTTCCAGCAGACCGAGCTCGGGGTCGAACAGCGGGAGGGCACCGGCCTCGGCCTGGCACTGTCGAAGCGGCTGGTGGAGCTGCACGGCGGCCGCATCTGGGTCGACAGCGAGCTCGGCAAGGGCAGCACCTTCGTGTTCACGCTGCCCGCGACGTCTGCTGCGACGCACCGTGCCAGCATCCCCTCGGAACGACCTGTCGGCACGGTTGGCAGGCGCACGCGCTCTTCCTAGCGTTGGCACGTCGCACTGGACGGATCTCCCGCCGCATGTGAACATCGTCACGAGCAAAGAGCTCGGTCGGAAAGGAGGCTCACCGGCATGCGGACGCTGTTGATGCTGGCGATCGGAGCCGCAGTGGGCGTCCTCGCGGTCGTCGTGCTCGCGGCATCGGGAGGCTCGAGTGCGAGGTCGACCTCCGAGGAGGCGACGCAACGTGCCGCGGACCTCTGGGCGATCGACCAGCTCGAGAAGGACTTCCACAAGGCCACGACCCGGAAGAACATCGACCTGATGATGAGCCTGTACGCGCCGAACGCCACCTTCACGTTCCCCGGCTCGACGGCCGTCGGGAAGAAGCAGATCCGGCAGTTCTTCCTCACCAAGTCGAAGTTGTTCCTGCCCTCGAACAGGTGGATCTCGGAGACCCCCGCCTACAAGATCCGCATCACTGTCCGGGGCGACCGGGGCACGCTTTTCTTCGAGTGCCACCTCCTCGACCCGAGGACCGGCAAGCTGGGCCCGGTCACGGCCGCCGATGCCGACGTCGCGCGAATCAACGGGCGCTGGCAGATCACGAACATGGCCGGAGCGTCGGCGACGCTCAGTCCCTGACGCTCCGTTGGAAAGGAGACGCACCGGCATGCGAACGCTGTTGACCCTGGTGATCGGAGCCGCAGCGGGCGTCCTCGCGGTCGTCGTGCTCGCGGCGGCGGGAGGCTCGAGCGCGAGCTCGACCTCCGCGGAGGCGACGCAACGCGCCGCGGACCTCTGGGCGATCGACCTGCTCGAGAAGGACTTCCACAAGGCCACGACCCGGAAGAACATCGACCTGATGATGAGCCTGTACGCGCCGAACGCCACCTTCACGTTCCCCGGCTCGACCGCCGTCGGGAAGAAGCAGATCAGGCAGTTCTGGCTGACGAACTCGAAGGCGTTCCAGCCCTCGAATAGGTGGATCTCGGAGACCCCCGCCTACAAGGTGCGCATCACTGTCCGGGGCGACCGGGGCACCCTTTTCTTCGAGTGCCACTACCTCGACGCCAAGACCGGCAAGCTGGATGCGGTCACGGCCGCCGACGCCGACGTCGCGCGAATCAACGGGCGCTGGTTGATCACGAACCTGGCCGGAGCGTCGGCGACGCTCAGTCCCTGACCCAATGCCGGAGGCTCGGTCAGCGCTGGAGCGGGCGGCGAGCGACAACGCTCTCGTTCGTGGCGTCGGCCGCGTCCCAGCCAAGGTCCACACGAAGCTGCTGATCGCGTTCGTCGGCAGCGCCGCGCTGGTCGTCACGGTCGGCCTGCTCGGCCTGCGCGTCCTCGGCCAGTCGAACGACCGGGTCGGCGAGCTGGGGGTGCTCCAGCTGCGGGCCCTCGCGTACGGGAAGCTCGAGAGCGACACGAGGAACATCCGGCTGCTCCTCGTCGAGAACCCGGGGCCGGACTTCTACGTCGTCAACCCCGGCATCGTCCCGACCGGTCGCGGGACGAGCGACGTCGCGATCGACCAGGCGGTCGGGAACGCGCTGCTGCGCATCGGTTCCGCCACCCGCGTCTACGGCCTCGGCTTCGTGCCTCCCGCCCAGGACCGAGTCGTGCTGCGCGAGATTCGCGCGAAGAGCCAGCAGCTCTCGACCGTCATCCGGCAGATCATCCGGTCCGCGAACCGCGGCGCGTCGGGAGAGGGCCAGAAGGTGCTCCGCAACCAGGCGCAGCGCCTGGCCACGGATCTCTACCTGACCGCCGCGGACCTCGCCAATGCGACGTCCGCGACCACGGAGGACGTGATCGCGCAGAACGCGAGCTCGTACGCGAGCCAGCGGAACCTGTTCATCGCCGTGGCGGTCGCGGCGATCGTCCTGGCGCTCCTGCTCGGGCTGGTCCTCTCGTGGTCGGTGATCGGGCCGATCCGGCGGATCGACGAACGGCTCGCGACGATCGCGGCCGGTGACTTCTCGGGCCACGTCGACGTGGACAACCGTGACGAGCTGGGCGCGCTCGCAGCGAACGTCAACCGGATGAACGACGAGCTCAGGCGCGTCTACGGGGAGCTCGAGCAGGCGAGCAGGCACAAGTCGGAGTTCCTCGCCAGCATGTCGCACGAGCTGCGGACGCCGCTGAACGCGATCCTCGGCTTCTCGCAGGTGCTGCGCGAGCAGATGGTCGGCGAGGTCAACGAGAAGCAGAAGGAGTATCTCGAGGACATCCTCGCCTCGGGCCACCACCTGCTCTCGCTGATCAACGACGTGCTCGACCTGTC
>DATBMD010000084.1:0-30724 GCA_036555085.1 Gaiellaceae bacterium | reverse complement strand
GACGCCGGGCTGCACGGCTGGAAGGGCCGCGTCGCCGAGCGGGCCGCCGACGTCGCCGACCGCCGCACGCCGGCCTCGGGCGACCAGGTGCGCGCCGCGCTCGCGATCGCCTTCTTCCTCTTCTCGCTCGTCTACGTCTTGAGGACGATCGCCGAGCTCGCGCGCCAAGAACGCAGCTGACCCGGCCGGCCGCAGCGGCCACCCCATAGAGAGAAATGGCTGCTCTCGCTAGACTTCCGCGGCTGCATGGGTGTCTGGGGCTACATGAGCGGGCTTGGGGGCCGCGAGATCGCGGTGGACCTCGGGACCGCGAACACGCTCGTCTACGTCCGCGGGCGCGGCATCGTCCTGTCCGAGCCGTCGGTCGTCGCGATCGACCAGCGCTCCGGCGAGGTGCACGCGGTCGGGGTCGAGGCGAAGCGGATGCTCGGCCGGACGCCGGGCACGATCTCCGCGATCCGGCCGCTCAAGGACGGCGTGATCGCCGACTTCGACGTGACGGAGCAGATGCTCCGGCACTTCATCCAGAAGGTGCACCAGCACCGGTTCGCCCACCCGCGCGTGGTCGTCTGCGTGCCGTCGGGCGTGACGGGGGTCGAGAAGCGCGCCGTCGAGGAGGCGACGCTGTCGGCCGGCGCGCGGCAGGCGTACCTGATCGAGGAGCCGATGGCCGCCGCGATCGGCGCGGGGCTCCCGGTCGCCGAGCCGACCGGGAACATGATCGTCGACATCGGCGGCGGCACCACGGAGGTCGCGGTGATCTCGCTCGGCGGGATCGTCGTCTCCCAGTCGCTCCGCGTCGGGGGCGACGAGATGGACGACGCGATCGTCAACCACATCAAGAAGGAGTACAAGCTCCTGATCGGCCAGCAGACGGCCGAGGAGATCAAGCTCGAGATCGGCTCCGCGTACCGCATGAAGGACGAGCTGCAGGCCGAGGTGCGGGGGCGCGACATGCTCACCGGGCTGCCGAAGACCGTGATCATCTCGTCCGAGGAGATCCGGCGCGCGCTCGACGAGCCGGTCTCGCAGATCATCGACGCGATCAAGTCGACGCTCGACAAGACGCCGCCGGAGCTCGCGGCGGACATCATGGACCGCGGGATCGTGCTCGCCGGCGGCGGCGCGCTCCTGCACGGGCTCGACGAGCGCCTGCGCCACGAGACCCAGATGCCCGTCCATCTCGCCGAGAGCCCGCTCACCTGCGTGGCCGTCGGCTCCGGGCGGAGCCTGGAGGAGGTCGAGACGATCAGCCGCTCGAACCGCTCCCGGGCGCGCCGCAACGGGAACCGGCGCTAGCGCGCCGACTCCGCCGGCGGGAGCTCTGACGCCCGCGCACGCGCCAGACCGCGCCACCGACCCCGCTACACTGGCCTGCTGTGCCCCGTAACCGCACCGCGCGCCAGGCGGTGCTGGGCGTGAGCGTCCGGCGTCCGGCCGCTGGCCAGCTCCCCTCACGAAGCACCACCGCGCTCCGGCGCCGCGTGGTGGTGGGGGTGCTCGTCGTGCTCGCGCTGGCGCTGATCACCGTCTCCTACCGCGAGGGCGACAGCGGCCGGCTGGACCCGGTGCACGACGTCGCGGCGTCCGCGCTGTATCCGTTCGAGGTCGCCGCGGAGCGGGTCGCGCAGCCGTTCCGCGACGCCTACGCCTGGTTCGACAGCCTCTTCGACGCCCGCTCCGACGCGAAGCGCCTGCGCCGCGAGAACGAGCGCCTGCGGCAGCAGGTGATCCAGAACCAGTTCGCCGCCCGCGAGAACCAGAGCCTGCGCGCGCTGCTCGACTACCGGGACGGCCCGTCGTTCCCGCGCGACTTCGACGGCCTCGCGGCCGCGGTGATCGCCCAGCCGGCCGGCGCGTTCGCACGGGCGGTCGTCGTGGCGGTCGGCTCGAAGGACGGCGTCGAGCCGAACGCGCCGGTCGTCACTGCGGACGGGCTGATCGGGCTGGTCACGCGCGTGGGCACGCGCGCGTCCCGCGTCCGGCTGCTCACCGACGGGCAGAGCGCCGTCTCGGCGTTCGACGTCAAGTCGGGGGCGGACGGGATCGTGCGCCACGGGCGCGGGTCACGCTCGACGCTGGTGCTCGACCGGGTCCCGAAGGAGGACGCCGTCCGGGTCGGGGACACGATCGTCACCGCCGGCTGGCGCTCCAGCGGCCTGTCGTCGCTGTACCCGAAGGGGATCCCGATCGGGGAGGTGACGAGCGTCGGCCAGACGGACACCGACCTCTACAAGCAGATCCAGGTCGAGCCGTTCGCGGACTTCACGTCGATCGACTCGGTGCTGGTGCTCGTCACGAAGGACCAGGGCGAGGCCACACCGTGACCTCCGGGGTGCGCATCGCCCTGCTCGTGTTCCTCGCCGCGCTCTTCCAGGCGTCCGTCTTCTCCGCGATTCAGGTCCTAGGCGGCACGCCCGAGGTCCTGCTCGTGACGCTGATCTCGATCGCCCTGCTGCGCGGCTCGATCGCGGGCGCGGCCGCCGGCTTCGCCGGCGGCCTGATCGTGGACGTCGCGACGTTCGGGACGCTCGGCGTCACGTCGCTGCTGTTCACGGTCGCCGGCTTCTGGGCGGGTCGATACGGCGAGACGACCGGCCGGGACCGCGCGCACGCGCCGCTGCTCGCGATCGTCGTCATCACGCTGCTCGTCGGTCTGGCGGCGTACACGTTGAACTTCCTGCTCGGCGAGGACGTCTCGGCGCGCCAGGCGCTCGTGACCACCCTGCTGCCGACCCTCGGCCTCAACCTGATCGTCGGCGGCCCCATCTACGCCCTCTGCCGCTGGGTGCTGCGCCCCGCCGAGCCGCCCAGGCAGTCGCGCGAGGTCGAGGTCGTTGTCTAGCGCGCCCTACGGCCAGCGTCGCTCGCAGTCGAGCCGCTTCCTGCCACCCGATCCCCACGTCCAGGAGCCGTACCGCCTCACGCCGGGCCTCGCGCTGCGCGTCGGCATCATGGGCGCCGTCGCCCTGGCGATCTTCGCGGTGCTGTTCTTCCGCCTCTGGTCGCTGCAGGTGCTGTCCGGCGACCGCTACCTCGACGCCGCTCAGGGCAACCAGCTGCGAACGGTGCGCGTCGAGGCTCCGCGCGGCCCCATCCTCGACCGCAACGGCAAGATCCTCGTCGGGAACGTGCCGGGCACGGCGGTGAAGCTCTGGGTGGCCGACATGCCGAAGCAGGGCCGCTATCGCATGATCGCCAGGCTGGCCGGGGTGCTGAACGTGCCGCCGCTCGACCTCGCCCGCGAGGTCGAGGAGCGCGCCTCCGACCCGCTGACCCCGATCACCGTCAAGACGGCGGTGCCCGACGACAAGATCATGTACCTGTACGAGCACCAGGCGGAGTTCCCGGGCGTCACGGTCCAGCAGACCTTCCTGCGCGACTACCCGTACCGGTCGCTCGCGGCGCAGCTGCTCGGCTACGTGGGCGAGATCGACGCCGGCGAGCTCAAGCGGCTGCGCAAGGACGGCTACGTGCTCGGCGACAAGCTCGGCAAGACGGGCGTCGAGTCGACGTCCGACCGGTATCTGCGCGGCAAGTCCGGGCTGGCCCAGATCCGCGTCGACTCGCTGGGGCGGCCACAGGGCGGCCTGGAGCCTCGGCGCGACGCCCAGCCCGGCCTCGCGATCAAGCTGACGCTCGACGTCGGCCTGCAGCGTGCCGCCGAGCGCGCGCTGCGAAGCGGCATCGACACGGCCAGGGCCAACGAGGCCTACCACGCCAACGGCGGCGCCCTCGTCGCTCTCGACCCGCGCGACGGCGCGGTGCTCGCGATGGCGTCGTACCCCACCTTCAAGCCGGCGGTCTGGGTCGGGCGGGTCGACCCGGCCAAGATCGCGCCGCTCGTCGACGAGGAGGCCGCGGAGACCGCCAACTTCCCCGGTATCAATCGCGTCACCACCGGTCTCTACCCGCCCGGGTCGACGTGGAAGCCCGTGACGGCCCTGGCGGCGATGCAGGAGCACCTGCTCGCCCCGTACGACTCGATCCAGTGCACCCCGACCGCGAGGTACGGGTTCGACTACGGCGAGGGTCAGCAGGAGTTCCGCAACTGGAACCCGTACGTGAACGAGCCGATGACGCTGGCGACGGCGCTCGCGCAGTCGTGCGACACGTACTTCTACACGGTCGCCGATCGCTTCTACCAGCGCGGCCTGCGGGAGCGGCCGTACTGGACGCGGATGCAGGACTGGGCGGGCCGATTCGGGTTCGGGCAGACGGCGGGGCTCGACATCGGCGGCGAGTCGGCGGGGCTCCTGCCGACGCCCGAGTGGCGCCGCCAGACCTACAAGACGCCGTGGGACCGCGCGTGGAACCCGGGCGACCTGATCCAGCTCTCCATCGGCCAGAAGGACGTCACCGTCACCCCGCTCCAGATGGCGCGCTTCTACGCGATGCTCGCGAACGGCGGCAAGCTCGTCACCCCCTACGTCGTCTCCGCCGTCGAGCAACCCGGCGCCGCCGGCCAGGAGCCGGTCGTGCTCCGGCGCTTCGCAGCCGAGGCGCCGCGGCCCTCGGTGGTCGACGCGGCCGCGCTGGGCGTCGTCCAGGAGGGCCTCTTCCTCGCCACCCACGCCAGCGACGGCACCTCGTCGGGAGTGTTCGGCTCGTACCCGGTCCCGATCGCCGGGAAGACGGGCACGGCCGAGAAGGTGGTGCCGCTGCCCGGCTACCCGGCCGACCACCTCGAGGACCAGTCGTGGTGGTGCGGCTGGGGCCCGTACAACCTCGAGAGCTACAACGGCAAGCCCCCGATCGTCGTCTGCGCGCTGATCGAGAACGGCGGCCACGGCTCGACCGCCGCTGCCCCGGCCGCCCTCGAGGTGTTCGAGCGCTGGTTCGGGATCGAGTCCGAGTCGCAGGTCCTGGTGGCGACCGACTGATGGTCGACTACGCGGGACACCGGCCGGCGCGCGCCCGTTCGAGGGCGTTCGACGCGGCCGATCTCGGCGCCTTCCTGCGGCGGCTCGACTGGGTGCTCGTGTTCGCGGCCGGGGCGCTCGTCGCGTACGGCCTCTGGGCGGTCGCCGGGATCACGCGCTACGACCAGCCCGGGGAGCCCGACTACTACGTCGTCCGGCAGGGCATCGCGGCCGGGATCGGGGTCGTCGCGCTCGTCGCCGCGCTCGTGACGCCGCCGGCGCTGCTACAGCAGTACTGGCGGGTCGTCTACGGGGCGGCGATCGGCCTGATGGTCGTCGTCTTCGCGGTCGCCGAGGCCATCCGAGGCTCCAAGCGGTGGCTCGACATCGGGCCGTTCCAGTTCCAGCCGTCGGAGATCGGCAAGGTGCTCGTCGTCGTCGCCCTGGCCGGCTTCCTGGCCGAGCGCTCCCGCCGGGTGGGGGAGCTGCGCACGATCCTGGCCGCGGTAGCGCTCGGCGTCGCGCCGATGCTGCTGGTCTTCCTCCAGCCCGACCTGGGGACGGCGATGGTCTACGGGGCGGCGCTGGCGGCCACGCTCTTCGTGGCCGGGATCCGCTGGCTTCACCTCGCCGTCCTGGCCTCGCTCGCAGCGCTGCTCGTGGTCTCGATCGTGTGGCTGCTGCCGGTGGCCGGGATCGAGGTGCTGAAGCCGTACCAGACCGCGCGCTTGACGGGCTTCGCGAACCCGGACGGCGATCCGGCCGGCACGACGTACAACGTCAACCAGTCGATCATCACGATCGGATCGGGCGGGCTCGACGGTCGCGGCGTCACGGACGCCAGCCAGACGAGGCTCGACTACCTGCCGGAGCACGCGACCGACTTCGTCTTCGCCTCGTTCGCCGAGCAGCGCGGCTTCTTCGGCGCGGCGATCCTGCTGCTGCTGTATCTCCTCGTCGTCTGGCGAGGGCTGCGCGTGATCACGGTGGCCGGCGACCTGTTCGGCGCCATCGTCGCGGGCGGCGTCGTCTTCGCGTTCCTCTTCCAGGTCTTCGTCAACGTCGGCATGACCATGGGCATCGCGCCCGTGACCGGGATCCCGCTCCCCTTCGTCACGGTCGGCGGGTCGTCGATGGTCGCGAACCTGCTCGCCGTCGGCGTGCTCCTGTCCGTCCACGCCCGGGGCCGGCTCGTCGCCCCCAAGCGCTGATGCCGCTGGGGATCTCCTCGCGCGCCGTCCTGACGGCCTTCCGCGACGCCCGGAGCGAGGCCGAGCGGCCGGCGCGGCTGCTCGTCAGCGGCCCGCTGGCCGAGCAGCTCGCGCGCGAGCTGGCTGAGGGCGGCGTGCCCGACACGGTCCGGCTCGGGGGCGAGGTCGAGGGTGCGGACGCCGTCGTGCTCGTGCTCGCCGGCGAGGCGGCGGCGCCCGAGGTCGAGCTCGCGCGCAGCGCCAACCGGGCGGCGGTGCCGGTGATCGGCGTCCAGCTCGACCCGGCCGTCAACCCGGACATCCCCTACGTGCTCGCGACCGACGTCGTGCCGTGCCCCCGTGGCGAGGGGTTTCCGATCGACGCGATCGCCGGCGTGCTGGCGCGCCGGCTCGGCGAGCAGGCAGCCGGTCTCGCGGCGGCGTTGCCGCGCCTGCACGACGGCGTGTCGCGCGGGCTGACGCGCCGGGCGGCGCACCGAAACGCCCTGCTCGCCCTCCTGCCGCTCTCGCGCGACGCGCACCTCCCCGTCATGACCATCACCCAGGTGCGGTTGGCGCTCTCGCTCTCGGTCGCCAACGGCCGCGAGGTCGGATCGGCCACCGCGCCCGACGTCGGTGCGGTGCTTGCCGCGGCGCCCGCGCTGCGGGCCCTGTCCCGGCGGGTCGTTCTCCGCGCGCCGATGGCGCGCCGGCTCGTCCAGGCCGGCGTCGCCTACGGCGCCACGCTTGCCGTCGGCAAGGCGTCGTCCCTCCGCGCGACGCGCGACTGAGCAGCCGGTCCGTCCGGCCCCGGTCCTAGGATCGCGGCCGAGTCCCGACACGAGGGAGGCGACCGTGCCCGACATCGAGCTCGCGGAGGAGCTGCTGCAGATCGAAGAGGCTGACGCCTGGTTCGAGTACCTCGAGGCGACTCGCGGCCAGACCGCCGCGCGCTACTCCGAGCTGGAGCCGTGGGCGTGGGCGCGTCTGTGCCAGCGGCTCCGGGCGGTACGCGCGCGCCGAGACAGGCTTCGTCCTGCCGCCGCCTGAGGCTCGGGGGGTGGGCAGCTCCGGCGCGGCTGGTAGCCTTCGGAGCGAGGCTATGGCCCCTGTTTTCGACATTCGCTGCGCGGACCGTGCTCTGGACGAGCCGGCTCCCGGTGGAGCCTCGCGTCCGCGCGCGCTAACACGAGGAGAATCACTCTTTGCCCTGGTTTCGAAGGAGACGGAAGCGCGAACAGCAAGACGAGGCCGCACAGGTAGTCGCGGCCGTCGAGGAGCCGCCTGAGCCGCCGCAGCCCGCGGCGGCCGAGGCACTCGACACCGACAGCGAGCATGACGCGGCGCCGGGCGACGGCGCCGAGCAGAGGAAGCGGCGCCGCCGCGGCAGTCGCGGCGGGCGAGGCCGGAAGAAGACCGCGGCGGAGGGCGTCTCCGACGGGGACGACGCCGCTGCCGACGAACCGCAGCCGGTCGAGGAGAAGCCGGCCGCGAAGACCGATCGGAGCCAGCGCGCCGAGCGGTCCCGGCGCCAGACGCCCCGCCGGCGCCAGACGCCGCGCCGCGCGCCGCTACCGGCGGCGAAGCGCGACCTGCTGATCTCCGTCGACGTCGGCGAGCAGCGCGCCGCCGTGCTCGAGGACGGCAAGGTCGCCGAGGCCTACCTCGAGCGGCCCGAGCGCCGGTCGATCGCGGGCAACATCTACCTCGGCGTCGTCGACAACGTGCTTCCCGGCATGGAGGCCGCGTTCGTCGAGATCGGGCTCGAGAAGAACGGTTTTCTGTACGTGGACGAGATCGTCGTGCCCGAGCTCGAGGGGAAGCGGCACGGCAAGAAGATCCAGGATCTGATCTCCCGCGGCGAGCAGATCCTCGTCCAGGCCGTCAAGGACCCGATGAAGACGAAGGGCGCGCGGCTGACGACGGAGATCTCGCTGCCCGGCCGCTTTCTGGTCTACGTGCCGAACGGCGAGGGGCTCGGCGTCTCTCGCCGGCTCGACGACGCCGAACGGCAGCGGCTGAAGGACATCCTCAAGGAGATCGCGCCGAAGGAGGGCGGCGTGATCGTCCGCACGGCCGCCGACGGCGCCTCGGCCGAGGATGTCGAGCGCGACCTCGTCTTCCTGCAGCGGCTGTGGAAGACGATCCAGGCGCGCGCCAAGGCGGCGAAGCCGCCCGAGCTCGTCTACCAGGAGGCCGAGCTGCCGTTGCGGATCGTCCGCGACCTCTTCGCGGGCGACTTCGCGTCGGCGCACATCGATCACGAGCGCACGTACAAGCGCATCGTCGGCTACCTCAAGAAGACCTCGCCGCACATGCTGGAGCGCGTGCACCGGTACAAGGAGAAGACGCCGCTGTTCGAGTCGCACGGGGTCGACGCCGAGATCGCCTCGACGCTCAGCCGGCGCGTCGACCTTCCCTCCGGCGGCTACCTCGTCTTCGACTACGCCGAGGCGTTCACGGTGATCGACGTCAATACGGGCCGCTTCGTCGGCTCCCGCTCGAAGAGCTCGTCGGGAAGGCTCGAGGACACGATCACGAAGAACAACCTCGAGGCGGTCAAGGAGGTCGTGCGGCAGCTGCGCCTGCGCGACATCGGCGGCATCATCGTCATCGACTTCATCGACATGGCGAACCCGAAGAACCGGGCGTCGGTCGAGGACGCGCTGCGCTCCGAGCTGGAGCGCGACCGCACGAAGACGTACGTGGTCGAGATCTCGCCGCTGGGGCTCGTCGAGATGACGCGCCAGAACGTCACCGACGGGCCGCGCGAGATCCTGACGCAGAAGTGCCCCGTCTGTCACGGCGACGGGATCGTCGTCTCCGACGAGACGGTCGCGCTGGACGTCGAGCGGAAGCTGAGGAGCCTCGCCACGGGCGGGTCGCGCGTCCAGGGATATCGGGTCGCCGTCCATCCGCGGATCCTGCCGCTGCTGGCGGGCCCGGCCGGCGCCCGGCTCGAGGGCGTCGAGGACGCGGCGCGGCGCCGCTTCTACCTCGTGGGCGCGGAGGGCGAGCACGTGCACCTCGACCACCTGGAGGTGCTCGCGCAGGGCAAGCTCGTCGATCTCGCGCCGGACGCGCCGGTCGCGGAGGGCGACGAGGTGCAGCTGAAGCTGCTCGAGGTCGGCCTGCACGATGCCGCGGCAGGAGTCGGCACGATCGACGGGCTCGAGGTCGTCGTCGCCGGCGCGGCGAAGCTCGTGGGCAAGAAGGCCCGTGTCCGGATCGCGCGTGTCCTCGACGGCGTCGCGTTCGCCGCGCTCGCCGACGGCGGCGCCGCGGCGGAGGCGATCACGTTCGAGAGCGAGGCGGAGAAGCCGACCCGTGCGCCCTCCCGGGCGCGCGCGAAGGCGGAGGTCGCACCGGCGGCCGGGGCCGAGGCGGCCGCCGAGGAGCTGACGGACGTCGATGACGGTGTCGAGGATGCCGAGCCGGGCCCGGTCGATGAGGCCGTGACGACGTCGGTCGACGGCGACCCTGGGCTGGGCGCGGCGAAGAAGAAGACGCGTCGCGGGAGCCGCGGCGGGCGCCGTCGCAAGAAGAAGCCGGAGCTCGAGGCGGCGGGCGAGCCCGCCGAGGCGCCTGCCGGCGCGGGCGAAGAGCCGCCTCCCGCGGAGACCGAAGGCAAGAAGCCGAGTCGCAAGCGGACGCCGCGGATTCACGTCCCGGCGCGGGACGGCGCCTCCGACGCGGACGACGGCGCCAACGGACGTCCGTCGGCGGTCGACGAGGAGCCGGAGCCGGCCCCGCTCGACGTCGATGCCGCCGTCGAAGAGGACGCCGGCGAGCCGGGAGACGAGTCCAAGCCCCGGAAGAAGACGCGCCGCGGCACGCGGGGAGGACGGGGACGTCGCAAGTCGTCGACGACCGCCGCGGACAACGGCGACGAGGCGTCTGCCGGCGCGGAGCCCGCCGACGACGAGGCGCCCGAAGGCGAGTACGTACCGATGTCCGAGTGGATCGAAGATCTGGATTAGCGGTTCGAGCCGGGCTCCGGGACAGGACGCATCCGCTACAATCGCACGGCTCGCGGGCGACCGGCGTCCGCGATTTTGCACGCTCATGACGACCTACGCGATCATCTCTGTCGGTGGCAAGCAGTACCGCGTCAGCGAGGGACAGCGGCTGCTCGTGGATCGACTCGCCGCCGACGAGGGCGCGACGTTCACGGCGCCCGTCCTGCTCGTGGGCGGCGACGGCGGCCCTCAGATCGCGCCGTCGGACGTGACGGTGACCGCGAAGGTCCTCGGCCCGGAACGAGGCCCGAAGCTCCGGATCGGCAAGTACAAGAAGCGCACCGGCTACCGCCGCCACACCGGCTTCCGGGCCGCGTTGACCAGCATCCAGATCGAGTCGATCGGGGTCGAGGGCGCGAAGCCGAAGCCCACCCCGAAGGCGGAGCGCGCGGTGGAGCGCACCGGGGACGCGACCGCCGTCGCCGGCCTGCCCGCCGGGTACGCCGACCTGACGGTCGTCGCGATCAAGGAGGCCGCAGGCTCGTGGGACGCCGACGCGCTCGCGGCGGCGCTCGAGCACGAACAGGCTCACGGCAAGCGCAAGGGCGCGATCGCCGCGCTCGAGGCGGCGATCGGCGAGAAGGAGAGCAGCTAGTGCGGCGTCTCGTAATGATTCACCGGTTTCTCGATCGCCAACGACTCTGTCCACGCGCCGCACTAGCTGGCGGGCCGGACAGGTCCGGCCCCTACGGGTTTCCGGTGCACGGTTTGGGGAGGGCGCACTAGATGGCGCACAAGAAGGGCCTCGGTTCCTCCAGGAACGGCCGCGACTCCGAGTCCAAGCGCCTCGGCGTGAAGGTCTTCGCAGGCCAGCCGGTCCGCGCCGGCATGATCATCGTCCGGCAGCGCGGCACGAGGTTCCGTCCCGGGCCCGGGGTCGGGCTCGGCCGGGACGACACGATCTTCGCGCTCCGCGAGGGTGTCGTCGAGTTTCGCCGCTCGGGCGACCGGCGCTACGTCTCGGTGACGGAGATCTCTGCCTGACGGCCGAGGTCTCTCCCCCGGACACTTCGAAGGCTCGGCGGCGGGATCCGCGATGACGCGGAGCGGCCCGCGCGACTCGCTCTTCCACGACACCGCCGCGATCACCGTCGTCGGCGGCCGCGGCGGCGACGGCGGGCTCAGCTTCCGTCGCGAGAAGTACGTCCCGAAGGGCGGTCCGGACGGCGGCGACGGCGGCCGGGGCGGCGACGTCAGGCTGCTCGCGGACCCGGCCCTGCGGGATCTCTCCGGCTTCCGGTCGCGCACCCGCTTCGAGGCCGGGCGCGGCGGCAACGGACGGCGGGCCCGCAGGCACGGCGCCGACGGCGAGGACATCGAGCTTCGCGTCCCGGTCGGGACCGAGCTGCGCGACCCCGACGGCGTGCTCCTCGACGATCTCGCCGTGGCGCTGGGCGAGGTCGTGGTCGCCCGCGGCGGAGCAGGAGGACGCGGGAACGCCCGGTTCGCGACGCCTTCCCGCCAGACGCCGCGCTTCGCCGAGGTCGGCCTGCCCGGCGAGTCGCGCGAGCTCGAGCTGCGACTGAAGCTGCTCGCGGATGCGGCGCTCGCCGGCCTGCCGAACGCGGGAAAGTCGTCGCTCCTGCGGCGGCTCTCGAACGCCAGGCCGAAGGTCGCCGACTATCCCTTCACGACCCTGGCTCCCGTCCTCGGCACCGTCGAGGCGCCGGACGGGCGGCAGCTCACGGTTGCGGACGTCCCCGGCCTGATCGAGGGCGCCAGCGAGGGCGTCGGCCTGGGGCACGAGTTCCTGGCGCACCTCGAGCGCGCCCGCCTCCTGCTGCACGTGATCGACGTCGCGGGCGGAGAGGTCGAGCAGTCCTTCGAGACGATCGACCGCGAGCTCGAGCGCTACGGCGCCGGGCTCGAGCAGCGGCCGCAGGCGATCGTCCTGAACAAGCTCGACCTGGTCGCGGAGCCGCCGGCCTTCTCGCGGGCGGACGACCGCATCGTCGGCGTGTTCCCCGTCTCGTGCGCCACCGGCGCCGGCATCCCGGAGCTGAAGCGGTCGCTCTTCGACCTCTGCCCGGTCGCGCCCGAGCCCGCGGACGACGAGCCGCCGCTGCCCGAGTTCCTCGAGTACCGGCCGGTGCCGGCCGCAGGCCCCCGGTACCGGATCCTCCGCACCGACAGCGGCTTTCGGGTCGTCGGCGCGGCCCCGGTCGGCGACGAGCTGGAGGAGGCGCTTCGCCTGGCGGGCGTGCGGACGGGCGCCGAGGTCGAGATCGGCGGGGAGCTCTTCGAGTGGGAGTGAGGCAGGAACGCGTCGGCGTGCTGGGAGGCGCCTTCGATCCCCCGCACGACGGGCATCTCGCGCTCGCCCGGGCCGCGATCGACCGGTTCGGCCTCGACCGACTGGTCGTCCGCGTCGTGGCGGAGCCGGGGCACAAGCCCGTCACGGCGCCGGTCGCGGCCAGGCTGGCGCTCGCCCGGCTCGCCTTCGCGGAGCTCCCGGAGGCCGAGGTCTCGCTCGACCCCCATCCGCGGACCGTGGACTCGCTCGCGCAGCTCGGGCTCGCCGATCCCGTCTTCCTGATCGGCGCCGACGAGCTGCTGGACTTCGCGTCGTGGAAGGACCCCGATCGCGTGCTCGCGCTCGCGCGGCTGGGGGTGGCGACGCGGCCCGGAACGGCGCGACCTGCGCTCGACGCGGTCATCGCCGGCCTCGCCCGGCCCGACCGCGTCGAGCTGTTCGAGATCGAAGCCGTCCCCGTCTCGTCCTCAGACGTCCGATCGCGCGTCCGTCGGGGCGAGCCGATCGAGGAGCTGGTGCCTCCCGCCGTCGCGGCCGAGATCGCGCGCCTCGGCCTCTACCGCCCGCGCCGTTCCGCCGCCGGTCGTTGACACCACCGGCACGGGGGTACACTGGGATCAGCGAGCACCAAGGACACACGGACACTCTGAGCCCACTCGAACAAGCCCGACGGATCGCCGCTCTCTGCGAGGAGAAGCTGGCGACGGACGTCGCGATCCTCGACATGCGGGCGGTCTGCGACTACACCGACTACTTCGTGATCGCGAGCGGCCGCAACGCGCGGCAGACCAAGGCGATCCACGACGAGGTGTACGCGGTGCTGAAGCACGAGCACGGAATGCTGCCGCGCTCGGTCTCCGGGCTGCCCGAGGCGACCTGGGTCGTGGGCGACTACCTCGACGTCGTGCTGCACGTCTTCACGCCGGAGACCCGTGACTTCTACCGGCTCGAGGACCTCTGGAACGACGTGCCGAAGCTCGAAGCCGCCGCGATCGGCTAGCGTGGCTGGCTCGGTCGTCGCCTGCCCGTCGTGCGGCACGAAGAGCCGCGTCCGCGCGGGCGCGCCGGGGCTGCCCCGGTGCCCCTCCTGCAAGACCTACCTGCCCTGGCTCGTCGAGGCAGACGACGCCGGCTTCGAGGCCGAGGCGGGCGCGCCGGTGCCCGTGCTCGTCGACCTCTGGGCGCCCTGGTGCGGGCCGTGCCACGCGGTTGCGCCGGTGCTCGAGCGGCTGGCGGCGCGCCACGCCGGCCGCCTCAAGGTCGTGAAGGTGAACGTGGACGAGTCCCCGGCGCTCGCGTCGCGGTTCGATGCCTCGAGCATCCCGCTGCTCGTCGTCCTCCGGAACGGAGACGCAGTCGAGCGCATCCTGGGCGCGCAGCCGCTGCCGGCGCTCGAGGCGAGGCTGGCGCCGTACCTCGCGCCTGGATGACGTTGTCCGAAGCGTAAACTACACTGGCGGTCGTGCTCACGACTGACCAGAAGGGCGCCGCGGCAGAAGCGGCGATTGCTGCGACCGCAGTGAAGCTCGGCGTCGACGTCTACCTGCCGATGTTCGACTCCGGTGCGCGCTACGACCTGATATTCGAGCTGGACGGACGGCTGCTCCGGGTTCAGTGCAAGTGGGCGCGGCGGGTCGGCGACGTCGTACTCGTTCGGTGCTATTCGTGCCGGCGCGCCTCCGAAGGCATGCGTGTCCGCAGGTACACGAGGGACGAAGTCGACCTGATTGCTGCCTATTGCCCAGACGTCGACTCCTGCTTCGCGCTCGAGCCCGAGCTGTTCGTCGGGCGGCGGGTCGTGCATCTCCGACTCGCACCCAGCCGAAACCAGCAACGTGCCGGAATCAACTGGGCAGCAGAGTATGAGTTGGGCGCTAAACTGGAGGCTCTGTTGGGGCCGTAGCTCAGCTGGGAGAGCGTTTGGCTGGCAGCCAAAAGGCCACGGGTTCGAGTCCCGTCGGCTCCATCGATGGATGGCCGCCTGCGGCGGCCCTCTGCTTTTCGTCAAGCCTATCGCTCCAAAGGACATGTCCGATCCGGACGGTACGGTCCCGCTCCGTGCGCCTCCTCGTCGCCCGCTGCGCGGTCCGCTACACGGGCCGCCTGTCCGCGTTGCTGCCCGAGGCGACGCGGCTCCTGATGCTCAAGGAGGACGGCTCGGTGCTCGTCCACGCGGACGCCGGGGGGTACAAGCCGCTGAACTGGATGACCCCGCCGACGGTAATCCAGCTCGAGGGCGACCCCGTCTCGCGCCTGGTCGTGCGCAAGCGGGCCGGTCGCTCGGAGGACCGACTGGAGATCGACGTCCACGAGGTCCTGAGCGACGTCGAGCACGCGATGGGCGAGCCGGCGGCGCTCGAGAAGGACGGCGTCGAGCGGGATCTCCAGGAGGAGCTGGCGGCGCAGCCGGAGGTGCTCGAGGCAGGGCTGCGCCTCGTCCGGCGCGAATGGCCGACCGACATCGGCCCGGTCGACCTCATGTGCCGCGACCGCGACGGCGGCTGGGTGGCGGTCGAGCTCAAGCGCCTCGCGACGATCGAGGCGGTGGAGCAGCTGACGCGGTATCTGGAGCGGATCCGACTCGACCCGGCGAAGGCGGCGTGCCGGGGCATCCTGGCGGCGGAGCGGGTCAAGCCGCAGGCGGCGGTGCTCGCGGAGGCGCGCGGGATCGCCGCCGTCGAGGTCAGCCTCGAGGTGCTGCGCGGCGAGCGCGAGCCCGAGCTGACGCTGTTCGTGGCCTGAGACCAAGACGACGAGACCCGCCTGCGGCGGGCCTCGTCGAACGGTGATCCCGGTCGTCTACGCCGAGACGGCGAGCGCCGCGAGGTCCCGCTGCAGGCGGGTCAGGGCGCGGGCCTCGATCTGGCGCACGCGCTCGCGGGTGAGCCCGAGCTCCTTGCCGATCGCCTCCAGCGTCCACTGCTCGCCGCCGAAGCCGAAGCGCAGCTCGAGCACGCGGCGGTCCGGGTCGTCGAGGCGGGAGAGGGCCTCGCGCACCTCGTGGTGGCGCAGCGAGTCCTCGGCCTCGTCGGCCGGGTCGGGGGAGCTGCGGTCGGCGAAGAGATCGCCGAGCTCGCCGTCGCCGTCGTCGCCGACCCTTCGGTTGAGCGACACGGACGCATCGGCTGCGGACAGCGCCTCGTCGACGTGCTCCACCTTCAGGCCGGTCTCCGCGGCCAGCTCCTCCAGCGTCGGCTCGCGGCCCAGCGTCGCCTCCAGGCGCTGCCGGGTGCGGCCCAGCTTCTGCTGGCGCTCCTGGACGTGGACGGGAATCCGGATCGTCGCCGACTGGTTCGCGACCGAGCGCTGGCAGGCCTGGCGGATCCACCACGTGGCGTACGTCGAGAACTTGTAGCCCTTGCGCCAGTCGAACTTCTCGACCGCTCGGTTCAGGCCGATGACGCCGTCCTGGATCAGGTCGAGGAACGGCACGCCGTGGCCGCGGTAGCGCTTGGCGATCGAGACGACGAGGCGGAGGTTCGCGTTGATCATGCGCTCCTTCGCCGCGAGGTCGCCGCGCTCGACGCGCTTCGCGAGCGTGACCTCGTCGGCCGCCGTCAGCAGCGAGTGCTTGCCGACCTCGGAGAGGAACAGCTGCAGCGAGTCGGACGTGAAGACATGCTCGGCGGCGGCTGCCGCCGGCTCGTCGGCGTCGTCCGCGATCTCGACGCCGCGATCGAGCAGCGCAGCGCGCAGCTCGTCGGTCGCGGCCTCGTCGAGATCGTGCTCGTGCGCGAACGTCTCCAGCTCGGAGATGGTGATCCGGCCCTGCTCCTCGGCCTCGGCGAGGAACGGCTCGGTGACGGGAGTTTCGATCGTCGTGCTCAGCGGTGCGTCCTTTCGTCTGGAACGTTGCGGCGTGTCGTTCCACGCGCCTGTGGGCTCCGGCTGCGTGGCGGCGCCGGCGGGGTGGCCTGGTGTCGGGGAATGCGGGTCGTTGACTGCGGGTCACGCCCGGTGCGGGTGTGCCCTCTTCTGGGCACGCACCAGCTCGCGGGACTACGCCGTCGATGAACTATAACGAATCTCCCGCGCCGCGCATTCCCTCGTGCGAGGGCAATTCGTCCCCTCGCACGAGAGCCGATGCTCTCGCGCGAAGGGACGGTGGAGCTCAGCTTCCGACGACGGCGAGCGTCCGGACGGCGCCGTTGCCGTTCGCGGTGTTGAGATCGAGGTTCACCGTCGCCGTGGTGCCCTTGGCGACCGTCAGCCCGTTGATGCGGACGCGGACCGTGCAGTCGATGGCGAGCTTCGGCGACGACTGGCCCACCACCATCAGCTTCGCGCCGACGAAGGCCCGGTAGTTGACGCCGACCGGCGTGCCGACGGCGTTGTTCGCGCAGAACTCCCGTACGTACGCGGTCACGAGCGGGTTCTTCGTGCCTCCCTTGACGGTGACGACCGTGTTCCGCATGTCGAGCGGAGTCGCGCCCGCGCGATACCTCGACAGCGCCGGCTTCGCCCTCCCGTTGGCGCGGTACATGCCGCTCTGCCAGAGGCTGCCGCTCGAGTCGCGGAAGACGAACCAGACGAAGATCGGCACCCGCGGATCCTGCTTCAGCATCGAGATGGCCTGCCGCACGTAGAGCGCCTGCTGCGCTTCGCTGACGCCGTTCGGGTCGGCCGGCCGCGTCTCGTGCCCGTACTCGGTGACCCAGACCGGGATGTTCTTGCGGCCGAACCACTGATCCAGGGACGTCTCGAAGCGCGGGAGGGAGGACAGGTTGACGTTGGGCCACATCACCTTCTGGGTCGCCTTCATGTTGACCGGGTACGGGTACGGGTGGTGTGCCCAGGCGTCGAACTTGAGGCGCTTGTTCGCGGCCGCGACGAGTCGCGCGAACGTGCCGGGGCGGATGCTGTCCGTCACCCCGGCTCGCTTCTTGTCGAGCCCGTGCGACGACGTCTCGCCGATCGCCACGAGCGCCTTGCGGTTCCCCGCCTTGATGCCCTTGTACCCGGCGGCGGCGAGCTTCGCGTACAGCGCCGGCCCGATCTTCGCGCCCTTGGCGTTGTACTGAGGCGACAGGAAGCCGCCCAGGTTCGACTCGTTCCAGATGCCCCAGAAGCGAACGAACGGATACCCCGGATAGCGGCCGGAGTACCGCGAGGCGAGGGCCCGGGTGAAGTTCTGGAAGTCCCCCCACTTCTTCGGGAGGAACGCGGGGCCCTTGCCGCCGTTCGCCCACTTCGGGGTGCCCCAGATCGTGATCAGCACCTCCTGCCCGCGTGCCTGCGCGGCTCGCACGATCTCGTCGACGTCGTCCAGCTTGTACGCCGGATCGAACGGGTTCGACGCCTTGCGCGGCCGCTCCGGCGCCACGTTCGCCCACGTCACGAGCGTGCGGATCAACGTCGCCCCCGCCGCGCTGGCGCGGTCGAGCTCGGCCACCCGCTCGTCGTTCCAGCGGAACATCGGGTCGTCGTGGAAGCCCATCCACATACGGTCGGCGGCGAACGCCGTCGGCGGCGCGAGGGCGGCGACGACGCAGAGAACGGTGATCAGGCGGGCACGGGAACGGAATCGCACGGGCATCTCCTCCTTGACGTTGCGGCTCAACACGGTAGCGGGCGCATGTGACGACGGTGTTAGTTCGTCGTCACAGATTCGACACGAAGGCGTTTCCCATCCGTTCGAGGCGTGCTCCTAGCGTCGATGGCGGTTTCGCACATCGACCAGGAGGGACGTCATGCATCGACCGATTGGAGATCGCCGGGCGGGGGCGCTGGTCGCTTCCGGGCTCGCGCTCGGCGCTCTCGCCCTGATCGCGGCCGCCGTGACCGTGGCCGCGTCGCTCGTGCTCGGAGAGCCCGCCGCCGCCAGGGTGAACGGGTACGTCTGTCTGGATCCTCCGGATTGCAGCCCCCACCCGCCGCCTGCGCCGCCGCCTCCGCCTGCGCCGCCCCCACCCGCCCCGCCGCCGCCTGCGCCGCCGCCGCCGCCTGCGCCGCCGCCGCCCGGGCCGCCGTCGCCGCCTCCGCCGCCGTCCCCGACGCCTCCGCCGCCCTCGAACGGGGCCTGTGTGACGGAGACGGACCCCTACCACGGCATCACGTACCGGTGCAACCCGTCCCGAACGACGTTCATGACGCCGGACAACATCGACCCGGCCACGGTGACCCGCGGCACGAACCGGACCGCAGGCCCAGGGGCCATCATTCCCTGCTGTGACAGCGGCATCCCAGGTCCGGCGCCGTACCGGTCCGACCGGGACTACTCGAGCGACCCGGACTTCGTCCGGTGGGGGTCGTTCGTGATCAGCCCCGCCCTGTACTGGGCCTGGGGCCAGGCCGAGCGCCACGTGAACGCCGTCGCCTATGCCCACGACGTCTGCTACGGCAGCCAGCTGGGGCAGCTGTACTGCGACGTTCGCTGGCACAAGGACGGGATCTCGTCCTGCAAGAGCTACTGGTGGGGGAACCCGCTCCGCTGGGCGTGCTACGGCTTCGTCCGCGGCGGCTACGAGGGCATGCGCTTGATCGGCAAGGGCCACTACACGAAGCGGACCTCGTCGTCTCAGCCGACGGGGGAGCCGTGGTAGCCACGCGTGGGCGTCAGGGCCCTCCTCGCCGCCGGGTCGGGCGATGAGCCCATGGACTCTCGCGGCGCTGCTCCTGCTCGGCTACCTGGTGCTGCTCCCGTGCATGCTCGGCGCGGGCTGGCGGCTCGGCTGGCCGGGAGCCGTTTGCGCGCTCGCCGTGGGCGTGGTGCTGACCGGCCTGCTCTGGATCGACCGGCCGCCGGGCCAGGGCCCGCTCGACCTGGTCGGGACCTTCGCGCTCGTGGCGCTGCCCTTGCTCGCGTCCGCGCTCGTCGGCGTCGGGCTGCGGCGCCGGCGGGACGATCGGCTCGAGGGGATCGAAGCCGATGAGGGCTGACCGGACCGGCTGGTGGCGGGCGGCTCTCGGGCCGCTCGCCACCCTCGCCGCGCTGACCGCGTGCGCCGTGCCCGGCGTCGTCCTCGGAGGCACGGGCCCGGCCGACGCCGCCGACCGGTTCACGCAACATGTCCTGCGGCAGGAGACGAGCGCGCTGTGCGGCTCCATGTCGTCGCGGCTCCTGGCCGAGCTGGGCGGCCGCGACGGCTGCGCCCAGCGCTGGGGCCCGGATCGGGCCGAGGTGGACGGTGTCGCCAAGCGGTCGCTCGCCGACGCATGGCGCGCCGCCCAGGCGGCACGAACGGGGCCGGCCGGGTCCGCCTACCCGCCTGCGGGGAGGCTCCTGCGCGCGATGCGGCCGCGCGTCGCCGCGACGCTCCGGCTCGGACGGGGCGCGAGGGCGGTTCGGGGCCGGAGCCCGTGGTTCGTCGTGCTCGCCGAGCGGGAGCTTCGTGCCGGTCGGCTGGTGCTCTACGCGGAGTCCGACACCGGCACGATCTTCCGCCTCGTCGCGCGGCCCCGGAGCTCGCCGGTGATCGAGCGTGCGGCCGTGGCGGGCATTCCCGATCTCGCGAGCCCTCCCGCCGGGAGCATCCCGTACACCGTCGAGATCGCAGAGGAGGCGCCGGCCGTCGCTCAGGCGGTCGTGACGATCGACATGCACGCCTTCGTCGAGACGATCTCGCTGCGCCTCGTCGCCGAGGACGGCCGGTGGCTCGTCGATCGGGTCGGGGTCGAGGTTCGCTGGCAGCCGCTCTGAGGCGCCGCTCCCCCGGCTGGACGGCGCGGTGCGGCCCTGCGCGGCTCTTTCGTCCCGAGGCGAATTGCGTACACTGGCCCGATCGTGGTCTGGGAGACCGTGTTCATGCTGGTCGTGCTCAAGATCCCTCTGGTCTACCTCTGCGCGGTCGTCTGGTGGGCGATCCGCGCGGAGCCGCGGCCCGAGGAGCCGGCGGCGCTCGTCCCGGTGGTGACCGACAGGCCGCCGGACCGGCCCGTGCCGTCGCGCAGGCGCCGGCGTGGAGCGGCTCGACCTCGCCCGTCGGGGCCCGTCCGCCACCCCGGCGGTCGCGTTGCCGCCGTGCGTGCCGAGGCCCGCCGTTGAGCTCGATCGAGTCGGGCGAGCGGGGCGGGACCGGCGTCGACATCGTCGCGGGCCTGATGGCGTCGGCCGCGATCGTGCTCGCCGCGCTGGCGATCGTCGATCGGCCGGCGCGGTTCGCGCCGGTGGCGATGGCCCTCGCGCTCGTCGCGGCGCGGATGAGCGAGCGTTTCCAGCGCCTCGGCCTCATCGCGGCGGTCGCGGCGATGAGCGGCTGGGTGCTCGGGATGACGTTCGCGGTCATCACCGACAACCCGCTGTTCTGAGCCGCGCGCCCGCGCCGGCCGCGTCGTTGCTACAACACGCGCGATGACCGCGTCCGACCTGAGTGGGCTGAACGCCGGCTACGTCGGCCAGCTGCTGGAGCAGTACCTGGAGGCACCCGCGAGCGTCCCGGCCGAGTGGCGGCGGCTGTTCGAGCGCGGGGACGGCGACGTGCTCGAGCTGCTCCCCGGCCTGCGCGTGCTGCTCGGGCGACTGCCCGACGGCGACGGCGCCGTCCCGGCGGCCGAGCGGGCCGCGCCCGCCGACGGCGCGCCGGCCGCGCCGCCCGCGGTAGCCGCTCCCCCGGTCGAGCCCGCGACGCCTGCCGGGCCCGCCGAGCCCGCCCAGCCCGTTCGCCCACCCGCCGCGGCCGTGCCCGCGCAGGACGATTCGGCGCTGCTCGGCGGGGTCGCGGCGGCGATGGCGCTCGTGAAGGCCTACCGGATGCACGGCCACCTCGCCGCACGGCTCGATCCCCTCGGCTCCGAGCCGATGGGCGATCCGGCGCTGGACGAGTCCCGCCTCGTGCCGGCCCTGACCCCCGAGCTGCAGGCACGCGTCCCCGCCGGCCTGCTGCGCCTCTCCGTCCCCGGCGAGACGCTGCTGGACGCGCTCCCGCGGCTGCGCGAGGTCTACATGGGGTCGATCGCCTACGAGATCGAGCACATCTCCGATCACGCGGAGCGGGTCTGGCTCAGGCAGGCGATCGAGTCGGGCCGCTACCGGCAGCCGCTCGCGCCGGCCGTGCAGAGGGCGCTGCTCGAGCGCCTCTCGCAGGTGGAGGGCCTCGAGCAGTACCTGCGCCGGTCGTTCCTCGGCCAGAAGCAGTTCTCGCTGGAGGGGCTCGACGTGCTGGTGCCGATGCTCGACGAGGCGGTCGAGCTCGCCGCGGCGGACGGAGCACACCAGGTCGTGATCGGGATGGCGCATCGCGGCCGCCTCAACGCGCTCACGCACACGGTCGGACGCCCGTACGAGTCGATCCTCCGCGAGTTCGAGGGCGAGCGGACGATCGACGCGCTCGTCGTCGACCCCGAGGGCGGCAGCGGCGACGTCAAGTACCACCTGCCGGCGTCGGGGACCCGCGTCACCGAGGCCGGGGAGATCGAGGTGACGATCGTGCCGAACCCGAGCCATCTCGAAGCCGTCGACCCGGTCGTCGAGGGCCGTGCGCGCGCCGAGCAGACCGATCGCTCCGGCGGCGCCGGGCTCCACGATCCCACCGTGGCGCTGCCCGTGCTGATCCACGGCGATGCCTCGTTCGCGGGCCAGGGCGTCGTGGCCGAGACGCTCAACCTCCAGAGCCTCGAGGGCTACTCGACCGGCGGGACGCTGCACCTGATCGCCAACAACCAGGTCGGGTTCACGACGGACCCCGTGGAGGGGCGCTCGACGCGCTACTCGAGCGATCTCGCGAAGGGCTTCGACATCCCGATCGTCCACGTCAACGCCGACGATCCCGAGGCCGCACTGAGCGCCGTTCGGCTCGCGCTCGCCTTCCGGCGCGAGTTCGGGCACGACTTCGTGATCGATCTCGTCGGCTACCGGCGCTTCGGCCACCAGGAACAGGACGACGCCTCGTACACGCAGCCGCTGATGGTCGAGCGCATCGAGCAGCATCCCACCGTACGCGAGCAGTACGCGGGCCGGCTCGTCGCGGCGGGCGTCCTCGGCCCGGACGACGCGCAGGCGGTGGTGGACGAGTTCTGGGCGGGCCTCCGGGCCGCGCACGACCGGCTGAAGGAGTCGTTCGCCCAGCCGGCGGGCGCGCAGGCACGCCCCGACGGCCGGCGCGAGACGACCGGCGACGCTGTGGTCACGGCCGTCCCGGCGCCGCGGCTGGAGACGCTCAACGAGCAGCTGCTCGAGGTTCCGGCGGGCTTCACCGTGCACCCGAAGCTCGCGCGTCAGCTGGAGCGCAGGCGCGAGTCGATGCGCGAGGGCGGGATCGACTGGGGCCAGGCCGAGGCGCTGGCGTTCGCCGCGCTGCTCGAGGAGGGCATCCCGATCCGCCTCTCCGGCCAGGACACCGAGCGCGGCACCTTCGCGCATCGCCATCTCGTCCTCCACGATCCGCACACCGGGGAGACGCACGCGCCGATCCAGCACCTCCCCGGCGGGAACGCGTCGTTCGAGGTCTACAACTCGCCGCTCTCCGAGTACGCCGCGCTCGGCTTCGAGCACGGCTACAGCGTCGCGGCCCCGGACGCCCTGGTCCTGTGGGAGGCGCAGTTCGGCGACTTCGTCAACGGCGCCCAGATCGTCGTCGACCAGTTCATCGTCGCCGGCCGCTCCAAGTGGGGTCAGACCTCGCGCCTGACGCTGCTGCTCCCGCACGGCTACGAGGGGAACGGCCCCGAGCACTCGAGCGCCCGGCTCGAGCGCTTCCTGCAGCTCGGCGCGCAGGAGAACATCCGCATCGTCAACCCGACCACCGCCGCGCAGTACTTCCATCTGCTCCGTCGTCAGGCGCTCGACGCGACGGCGCGTCCCCTGGTCGTGATGACCCCGAAGGGCCTGCTGCGGCTGCGGCAGGCCTCGTCGTCCGTCTCGGAGCTCGCCGAGGGCGGCTTCCGGCCGGTGCTCGACGACCCTGGAGCGGACCACGACTCGGCCCGGCGGCTCGTGCTCTGCTCCGGCAAGGTCTACTACGACATCGTGGGCCACGACGAGCGGCAGGGGGCCGCCGCCGTGGCCGTCGCGCGGCTGGAGCAGCTCTATCCGTTCCCGGTCGAGGCGGCGTCGGCGCTGGTCGCGTCCTACCCGCGCCTCGAGGAGATCGTCTGGGCGCAGGAGGAGCCGCAGAACATGGGCCCCTGGCGGTCGATTCGCCACCGGCTCGAGGACGCCGCCCGGATCGGAGCCCACGAGGCGAGCGTCGCGTACGTCGGCCGGCCCTGGCGCGCCAGCCCCAGCGAGGGGTACCCGACGGCGCACCTGCGCGAGCAGGAGCGGATCGTTCGCGACGCGCTCGGCCGGCTGGACGCGGCCGCCGCGTCAGCGGCGGGCGACGCGCCGGCGGGCTGACGCCGTGGCGCTCGCGGCGGCCTTGGAGGCGAGCCGCGGCCCGTGCTTCTGCATCACGCGCATCAGCTCCCGCCGCTGGCTGGGCGGGAGGCGCAGCCACATCCGGTAGACCAGCCAGGCCAGTGCGGCGGACTGCTTCGGCACCCGTCCGAGCGAGGGCATGGCGGCATCGTACCCGCCGACCCGGGCGGGAAACTGGACTGTTGCAGGGAAATAGGCCTGAGGTAGACTCTGCGCCTTCGTACGCGACCCGTCCCCGACCAGGAGACCGTATGCAGATTGAGGCCGAATCCGTTTTCGCGCGCGTGATCCAGGATCACCTGGAGCTGAAGGAGCGGAACGCCGAGCTCGACGGCCGCATGCCGATCGATCGCTATTCGAGCGAGGACCCGTTCGAGAACCACCCGCTGTTCAAGTCCGAGGAGCAGGCTCGCCTCGAGGAGACCCTCGACGGAGAGCCCGCGGTGCAGCTGCAGTCTGCGGCGCTCCCGTGGCCCGGCGAGGACGCGGCCCACAGCGAGGGCGCCGCGCTCGACGAGGCCCTGTGGGGCCGCTCGCGCGACTTCGACTGGGGCGACTGACAGCCGCCGGTCGACGCCGCGCCGATCGCGTCTCCTCGCGCGATAGCTTGACCCCAGACGAACGCCTCGAGCGCTACGCCGAGCTCGCCGTGCGGGTGGGCGCGAACGTGCAGCCCGGGCAGGAGGTGATCCTGCTGTGCCTCGTCGAGCACACGCCGATCGCCCGTGCGATCGCGAGGCAGGCCTACCAGGCCGGGGCGTCGCGGGTCACGGCGCAGTACGCCGACATGCACTTCAGGCGGGCCGCGATCGAGTACGGCCCGGCGGACGAGCTGGGGTACTCGGCGCCCCACCTGCTCGACTGGGTGCGCTCGTGGGCCGAGACGCGGCCGGCCCTGATCCAGCTCACGGGCAACCCGGAGCGGGAGCTGTTCGCAGGCCTCGACCAGACGCTCGTCGCGAAATCCGAGCCCCGCGAGCTCCGGGCCGCCTACCTGCCGCTGGTGATCGAGCGCAAGCTCAACTGGGTGATCGTCTCGGCGCCGAACGAGGGCTGGGCTGAGTCCGTGTTCGGCGAGCCCGACGTCGAGCGGCTCTGGCAGGCGGTCGCGACGGCCACCCGCCTGGACGAGCCCGATCCCGTCGCCGCATGGAACGCGCACGCTGCGAAGCTGCGAACGCGGGCCGCAGCCCTCGACGAGCGCGCCTTCGACGCGATCCGATTCCGCGGCCCGGGTACCGATCTCACGGTCGGGCTGCTCCCGGCCTCCCGGTGGGGGTGCGCCACGTTCGTCACCGAGACCGGCATCGAGCACATGCCGAACCTCCCGACCGAGGAGATCTTCACCACCCCCGACTGGCGGCGGACGGAAGGGACGGTTCGCTCGACCTACCCCCTGCTCGTCCCGGGCAGCGGCGCGCTCGTGGAAGGGCTCGAGCTTCGCTTCGAGCAGGGGAAGGCGGTCGGCGCCTCGGCCGAGCAGGGCGGGGAGGCGATCCTGGAGCAGCTGGCGTCGGACGTCCAGGCGCCGTACCTCGGCGAGATCGCGCTGGTCGACGGCGACTCGCGCGTCCGCCGGACGGGCCTCGTCTTCTCCGACACCCTCTTCGACGAGAACGCGTCGTGCCATCTCGCCTACGGGCAGGGGCTGCCGATGGCCGTCGAGGGCGCCGACGGGCTGGATGCGGAGGGGCTGCTGGCGCTCGGCGTGAACGTCTCCGGCGTCCACACCGACTTCATGGTGGGAGGGCCGGACGTGGAGGTCGACGGCATCACGCCGGACGGCAACGCCGTGCCGATCCTGCGCGGCGAGGCCTGGCAGCTCGCGTAGCGAAAAGCGCTCGGCCCGGGATCAGGCGCCGCTCGTCGGCACCGCCCGGCGCCGTGCCGGGGCCGACGTGCGCCGAGCGGGGGCGCCGTGCAGCGTGCGGGCGAGCCGGCGAAACGGCCCGTCGTCCTCGAGCAGGGCGGCCTCGGAGCCGCGCTGGACGATGCGCCCGTGCTCGACGACGAGGATCTCGTCGGCGCGCCGAACGGTCGCCAGCCGGTGCGCGATGATGATCGACGTCCGTCCGGCCAGCAGCCGGTCGAAGGCGCGCTCGATCAGGACCTCGCTCGGCCGGTCGATGTTGGACGTCGCCTCGTCGAGGATCAGGATCCGGGGATCTGCGAGCAGCGCGCGGGCGATCGAGATCAGCTGCCGCTCGCCCGCGGAGAGCCCGGCGCCGCCCTCGCGGACCGTATGCTCGATCCCCTCCTCGAAGCGGGCCGCGACCCGGTCGACGCCGATCGCGGCGGCCGCCTCCCGAACCTCGTCGTCCGTCGCGTCGGGCCGGCCGAAGCGGATGTTGTCCGCGATCGTGCCGCTGAAGAGGAACGGGTCCTGGAGCACGACGCCGAGCTGGCGCCGGTAGCTCCGCAGCTGCACGTCGCGGAGATCGGCGCCGTCGACGCGCACCGCCCCGTCGTCCGGGTCGTAGAAGCGCGCGATCAGCTTCGCCGTCGTCGACTTGCCCCCGCCCGACTCCCCGACGAGGGCGATGCAGCCTCCCGCCGCGACGTCGATCGAGATGCCGTGGATGACGGGCTCGTCGCCGTAGGCGAAGACCACGCGATCGAGCTCGAGCCGGCCCTCGATGCGCCCGATCGGCCGCGCTCCGGGCCGGTCCGTGATGTCCTGCTCGGCGTCCAGGACGGTCGAGATCTTGTCCATCGCCGCGTGGGCCGCCTGGACCTGCCCGTAGAGCTCCGAGAGCTCCTGCAGCGGCTGGAAGACGAGCTGGAGCAGGCCCACGGCGGCGACCAGCGTTCCGATCTCGAGCGAGCCGCCGTCGATCAGCAGCGCACCGCCGTAGAGCACGAGCACGGTCGCCGTCACGCCGAGCAGCTCGATCGCCGGGAAGAAGACCGACGAGAGCTTCTGCGCGCGCACGTTCGCCCGCCGGTTCGCCTCGTTCAGCTCGTCGAACTCCGCCTGGAACGTCCGCTCGCGGTTGAACGCCTGCACCACCGCCATCCCCGAGACCGACTCGGCGAGCTGGGCGGTGACGGCCGCGATCCGCGTCCGCACGTCCGCGAACGCCGCGTGGGAGCGGTGCTGGAACCACCGCGTGACGAGGATCCCGGGCGGTAGCACCACCAGCGCGATCAGGCCGAGCCGCCAGTCGAGCACGAAGAGGCCGGCCACGGCTGCGACGAGGGTCAGCGAGTTGACGACCAGCGTCGTCAGGCCCTGGTTGAGCACGTCCGAGAGCGCGTCGACGTCGCTCGTCAGGCGCGCGATGATCCAGCCCGCCTTCTGCTGGGAGAAGTAGCGGAGCGAGAGCGACGTCAGGTGGTCGAAGAGGTCTCGCCGCAGCTCGTAGACGATCTGCTGCCCGACGCCCGCGAGCAGGAGCCAGGTCGCCGTCCCGAGCAGCCACGCGGCCGCGTTGACGGCGATGTACGCGATCACGTCGACGGTCAGGCGGGACTCGTCGCCCGCCCGGATGCCGTTGTCGACCGCGTCGCCGACGATGATCCAGCCGACCGTCGGGGCGGCGGCGGAGACGGCCGCGAGCAGCGCGATCACGGCGAGCCGGCGGTGGCGCCCCTCGGTGTAGCGCCAGAGGCGCGTCAGGCCCGTGCGCCTAGGCTGCGGCACGAGCCTCGTCTCCGAACAGGGCGGCGAAGACGCCGTCCGCCTGGAGCAGCGCCTCGGGCGTCCCGTCCTCGACCACCCGGCCGCCGTCGAGCACGACGGCGCGGTCGGCGGCGAGGATCGTCGAGAGCCGCTGGCTCGCGAGCAGGACGGTCCGGCCGCTGACGGCCGGGCGGAGGTTGTCGACGAGCAGGCGCTCGGTCTGCGTGTCGACGGCCGACATCGGGTCGTCGAGCACGAGGACGTGCGCTCCCGCGATCAGCGCGCGGGCGAGCGCCACGCGCTGGCGCTGGCCGCCCGAGAGGTTGACGCCCCGCTCGCCGATCAGCGTCTCGTAGCCGTGCGGCAGGTCGCCGACGAACGCCTCGACGCCGGCCGCCTGGCAGGCGGCGAGCACGATCTCCCACGGCGCGTCGGGCCGGGCGGCGAGGAGGTTGTCGCGCAGCGGCACCGAGAAGAGGACGGGCCGCTGCGTGACGATCGCGACGGCGCGGCGCAGCTCGGAGAGCGGCACGGCGCGCGTGTCCACTCCCCCGACGAGCACGCTCCCGGAGGTCGGGTCGTAGAAGCGCGGCAGCAGGTTGAGGAGCGACGTCTTGCCGGCCCCGGTCGGACCGCAGACGGCGACGATCTGCCCGGCGGGGACCTCGAGGTCGACTCCGCGGAGCACCTCGGTCCCCGTCGCGTAGCGAAAGTGCACGTCGTCGAACCGCACTGCGAGCGGGCCCGCCGGGAGCGGCGTCGGTCGCGCCGGCTCGGGCATCGCCTCGATGCCGTCGAGCCAGGCGAAGCTCCGCGACGCTGCCGCGAACGCGCGCTGGCCGAGGTTGATGATCCAGCCGAGCGCCTCGAGCGGCCAGACGAGCTGCAGGAGCAGCGTGATGAAGAGCGTGAACTCGCCGATCGTCAGGGTGCCCGCGATCGCGTCCCGGCCGCCGAAGAAGAGCACCGCGGCGATGCCGAGGGTGGGGAGGAAGATCAGGCCCGGCAGGAACCGGGCCTCGACCGAGGCCTGGCGCATCGTCTCCGACCGGACGGCGTCCGCGCGCGAGGCGAAGCGGTCGCGGACGTCGTCCTCGCGCCCGAACGCCTGCACCATCTCGATCCCGACCACGGCCTCGTCCGACGCCTCGGTCAGGTGCCCCTTCCGCTTCTGGACGAGGCGGGAGATCGGGAAGACGCGGTGCGCGAAGAGCCACGTCAGCGCGGCGATCGGCGGCATCGCCAGCGCCGCGATCAGCGCCAGCCGCGCGTTGACCGTGCAGAGCACGATCGCCGCGCCGACGATCATCATCGCGCTCTGGACCCCCTGCACGACGCCCCAGCCGATGAAGTACCGCACGGGGTAGATGTCGTTGGTCGCCCTCGAGATCACCTCGCCGGTCGCGTGACGGTCGTAGAACGCCCGCGGGAACCGCAGGTACGCCTCGTACAGCAGGCCGCGCAGGCGCGCCTCGACCGCGATGCCGATCCGGGCCGTCGCGAAGCGTCTGGTGAAGTTGACGCCGAATCGCAGGATCGCGACGGCGAGGATCGCCGCGAGGTACGGGACCAGGAGGCTTCGGTCGCCGCCGTCGATGGCGTCGTCGATCGTCCGCTGGATCAGGATCGGGATCGTCAGCGAGAGCGCGGTGAAGGTCAGCGCGCAGCCGAGCCCGAGCAGGACCAGGCGCCACTGCGCCCGCCAGAGCGGGAACAGGTGGCGGATCGTCGGCCGGAGCGGGAGATCGGGCGGGTCGACGGGGTTCAGGTCGTTGCTCCTCTCGTTCGCGCGAGGCGCGGGTCTCCGAGAATCGGGCGTGCTGCTGGTGGCCGCGAGGCCAGAGGGGGCGGGAGGCTCCGACCCGCCGGCTGCGGCGCCCCGGGGCGCCGACAGGCCCACCCTACCACGGCGTCCGGCCCTGACATCGAGGCTATGCCAGCAAGACACTTGACAGACATCATTTTGATGTCATACTTGCAGCCATGCAGATGGCAAACCACGTCAAGGCGATCCAGGCCGACCTCGCTGCCGCGGCAGCGCTCGGCGACGAGGCGGCCGCCGAGGCAGGCCGCCGCCTGAGCGAGGCGCTCGAGTCCTCGCTCTACGTGCGCCTGCTTGACATCCTCACCGAGGCCGCCGTCGGGCTCTCCGAGAACCTGCCGGTCGGCCACGTCGAGGTCCGGCTGGCGGGGCGCGAGCCCGAGCTCGTCTTCGTCGTGGACACGAGCGGCAGCGTCGAGCCGCAGTTCGTCCTCGGCGACGACGCCAGCGCCCGGATCACGCTGCGGCTGCCCGAGTCGCTGAAGACGTCGGTCGAGGCCGCGGCCTCGCGCGCGGGCGTCTCCGTGAACGCCTGGACGATCCGCGCGCTGGCCCGGGCGCTCGAGCCGCAGGCGCCACGCACCATCCGCACCGGCAATCGCATCCAGGGCTTCGCCCAGAGCTAGGCAAGGAAGGAGCACCGATGGCTCTCTATCCCGTCCTCTTCGGTCATGTCGAGATCCGAGAACCCGACGAACGGCGGCCGACCGATCGGCCGACCGACGTCCGCGTCGTCCGCCGGCCGAAGCCGTTCGGCCCCGGCGGGCGCCGCTAAGGAGGCCGCGATGCACGTCTTCGAGACTCCCGGCAGCGCGGCGCTCCGGGTCGCGATCCAGGCCGGCCACATCGAGCTCGAGACCTGGGACACGCCCCGCGTCGAGCTCGAGGTGACCGCGGGGCGCGACGACGACGTGTCCCGGAGCGTCGTCGCGGAGCTCCAGATCGGCTCCCGCGAGCGCGCCGACGGCGTCACCGAGGTCTTCGTCGAGCAGCCCAAGCGCCGCGGCCGCTTCCTCTCGCGCGGCCCGAGCATCGAGGTGCGCGCCCGCTGCCCGGTCGGCACCGCGGTCGAGGCGTCGTCGAGCTCCGCGGACGTCGCCGCGCGCGGCAGGTACGGCGACGTGGCGATCAAGACCGCGAGCGGCGACACGTCGTTCGAGTCGGTGGGGGGCGCGTGCCGCATCGCCTCCGCCAGCGGCAACATCGAGCTCCGCGAGCCCGAGGGCGCCGTCACCCTGAACACGGCGTCCGGCGACGTCCACGTCGGCACCTCGACCGGCCCGCTCTCGGCCAACCTCGTGTCGGGTGACGTCACCGTGCTCGACGCGCGCGCCGCGCTCTCGCTGAACACGGTGTCGGGCGACCAGGTGGTCGAGGCGAGCGGCGGCGGCGACATTCGCCTCCAGTCCGTCTCGGGCGACGTCCGGATCGGCGTTCGGCCGGGCTTCCGGCTCTACCTCGACGCGTCGTCCGTCAGCGGCGAGGTGTCGTCGCAGCTCGATGCCGCCGACGAGCCGGAGGCGGGCGACGACGTGGCGCAGCTGCGCGTGCGCACGGTCAGCGGCGACGTCAGCATCGTCCGGGCGCTCGGCGCCCCCGTCTAGCGCCCGCCCGGTTGGCGTCGCCCGACGGGAGCTGGCTGCCGCTGCTCGAGCAGGCGTC
>DATBMD010000082.1:0-4879 GCA_036555085.1 Gaiellaceae bacterium | reverse complement strand
CCGTTCGGGATCGCCTTCGTCAGCCGGTAGACGTCGCTCGCGCGCACCTTCACCCGGGCGCGGGGCTGGGCCAGCTCGGCCTTGCGGACTGCGATCTTCGAGTCGACCGCGGCGATAGCCCCGTCCAGGTCCTTGGACTTCGACTTCTGCGGGCTGACGAGCAGGAACCACGCCGCCACCGCGGCGAGCACGCAGCCGCCGACAGCGAGGGCGATCCGACCGTTCTTGGAACCAACGTTGCTGGCCATCTCAGCTACCTCCGGCTGGGCTCAGGTCTGCGAGGATCGTGAACTGGATGACGTCCTTTTCAGCGACCGACGAGAGCTGCGAGCCGCTGAGCTGGACGTTCTTGAGCCGAGGCAGCGCCGAGAGGCGTGTGAGCAGCTCGGCCACGTCGCGCTGCTGGTACGTGTAACCGGTGAGCGTCACCCCGGTCGGGGTAGTCGACGCGGACGGCGCTGCAGCCGGCGCGCCGGCCACGGCGGCGGGATCGCTGAGCTTGACCGGCGCAGCGGCCCTCAGCTCGGTCAGCCAGACGTCGCCGGGGAGGATCTTGGCGACGTCGCGCAGGACGCCGTCCCAGGCGAGCCGCTGTCCCATCACGATCGAGAGCGCCGTGGCGCGGGCCTGCTGATCCGCCCCCACGCCGGGCCCGAGCACGGGCTGCCGCGGCTTCGGCATCTTGGCCAGCTGGGCCTCCCTGGCCGCGAGGGTCTCCTCCTTGCCGGAGACGTCCGAGTGGGCCTGCCAGAACATGACGGTCATGGCCAGCAGGGGCACGGCGGCCGCGACCGGGACGAGCACGCGGGCGAGGCCGCCGGCGCCAGCCGGCAGCCGGCGCGTGGGCACCGTCTCGCGGGTGAGCAGGTTGACCGAGCGCGCCGGGTCGTCGTCGACCGCGAGGCCGATCGGGACCGCCAGGGAGCCGAGCTCCGCCTCGACGTCCGGGTCGACGTGACCCTCGACCACCACCCGGGCCAGCGGATCGCCGATCCGGACGGGGACGCCGATGATCTGGTTGAGCGCGTCGTCGAGGCCCTCGAGCTGCGAGGTGCCGCCCGTGATCACGATCTCGCCGATACCGAGCGAGTCCGGCTGGGTCTGGTAGAACTGGAGCGAGCTGACGAGCTCGCGCGCGAACGGGGTCAGGCGCAGGCGCACCGCGTCGTAAGCGCGAGCGCGAGCCTCCTCGTCGAGGCCGTCGAGCGAGCGGGAGGCGCTCGAGGCGAGCGACATCCGCCGCAGCACCGCGCCGGCCTCGGCCGTCCCGAGCGAGAGCTCCTGCGCGAGGGCGTCGACCAGCTGCGAGCCGCCCCAGTCGAAGACGCGGGCGAACTCCGCGATACCGCCGCCGGCGACCAGGAGCGTGGAGGCTTCGTGGCCGATCGAGATCACGACCGTCGCGCGGTCGTCCGAGACGGGGCCGCGGACCGAGGCGGGATCGATGAAGGCGCGCAGCAGCCCGAGCGCCTCCAGGTCGAGCCCGGCGAACTTGAGCCCGGCCTCGGCGCAGACGTCGACGTACGGCTGCACCTGGTCACGGGGCGCAACCACGAGCAGCACGCGCTTGACCGACTCGCCGCCCTCCGTCGGCTTCGACGAAAGGACGCGGTAGTCGAGCATCGACTCGTGCACGGCGACCGGCAGCACCTCGTGGGCCTTGAAGCGGACGGCGTTGTCGACCCTGGCCGGGTCGTCGACGCCGACGATGTCGAAGGTGCGAACGCCGATGCGGTTGCTCGCCAGGCCGAGCCGGACGTCGCGCGTCGGCAGGCGATGCTCGGCGAAGAACGCCTTCAGGGCGGCCACGAGGGCTCCCGCGTCCCGGACCTCGCCGTCGACGACGACGCCGGCCTCGAGGGGGGTGCGGGCGAGCTGGTGCAGCACGTGGCGCCCGTCGCGGTTGCTGACGACGGCGGCGGCGAGCTGCGATGCGCCGATCTTGAGGCCGACGACCTTGCGGCCGCTCCGGCCGCCACGCCCACCGTTGCCGCCCGACTGTGGCGCGCGGGACCGGCGCTCCTTGCGGGAGGGCTCGGCCGGCTGAACTGCTACCGGCTCCGCGACGGGAGCGGGCTCCGGGGCCGCCGGCGCCTCGTGATGGGGCTCGTCGACCGGGTCGTCGAGGTTCTCGGCCACGTGCTCGTCGAGCTCGGCCGCGTCGTGATCGTTCGTGTCGCGGCGCGCGGGCTGGAACGACGCTTCGGCGTGGTAGTCGTCGCCGGGGTCGTCGTGACCCTCGTGGCCGGACGAGGACTGTGCGCGCACGTCGGCGAAGCCGAAGGGGCGTCCCTGCGGCTGCGGGTAGCCGTGCGACGAGGCGGCGTGCGGCTGCGGCATCGGAGCCTCAGCGTTGTCGCCGGAGGTCGGGCGGGGCTCGCCGCCGTCGAAGCGCGGCGGGAGGCCCGAGAACGGAGAGGGGGGATTCCAGGACGTCATGTGGGCCTCAGCTCCCGGCGACCCGGAGCCCACCCGGCTGGGTGGACATGGGAGCGCCGTCGGTCGACGTTGTGGGGATCGGGATGCCGGCTCGCTCGAGAGCCGAGACGAGGGCCTCGGGCCGGCTCGAGCGGCCCATTGCCTCGACGATGGTGATGAGGTTGCGCTGGACGAGGTCGAGCAGCGACTGCTCCATCGTCTGCATGCCGCGGCGCGTGCCCGTCTGCATGTACGAGTAGACCTGCTCGATCTTCCCCTGGCGGATCAGGTTGCGGATCGCGTCGTCGAGGAAGAGGATCTCGAGCGCGCAGACGCGGCCGTGGCCGCTCGCCTTCGGCATCAGGGTCTGGGTGACGATGCCCTGCAGCGTGTTCGCGAGCTGCATCCGCACCTGCTCCTGCTGCGCGGCCGGGAAGACGTCGATGATGCGGTCGATCGTGCTCGGCGCGCTCTGCGTGTGCAGCGTCGCGAAGACGAGATGGCCCGTCTCGGCGGCGGTGAGCGCGGTCGAGATCGTCTCGAGGTCGCGCATCTCGCCGAGGAGGATCACGTCGGGGTCCTGGCGGAGCGCTCCGCGGAGGGCGTCGGCGAAGCCGGTCGCGTCCTGGCCGATCTCGCGCTGGTTGACGATCGCGCGCTTGTGCCGGTGCAGGAACTCGATCGGGTCCTCGATCGTGACGATGTGATCGGGCCGCGTGCGGTTGATCTCGTCGATCATCGAGGCGAGCGTCGTCGACTTACCGGAGCCGGTCGGGCCGGTCACGAGGACGAGGCCGCGAGGCTTCTTCGTCAGCTCGTGCAGGCTCGACGGCAGCCCGAGCTCCTCGACCGAGCGGATCTCGGTCGGGATCATGCGGAAGGCGGCCGCGAGGCTCTCGCGCTGGTAGAAGGCGTTGACACGGAATCGTGAGAGCCCGCGCAGCCCGTACGCGAAGTCGAGCTGGCGATTGATCTCGAGCTGCTTCTGCTGCTCGGTCGTGGTGATCCGGTAGACGAGCTCGCGGGTCGAGTCCGGGTTCAGCTCGGGGAAGTCCTCGAGCAGCTCCAGGTGCCCGTGCAGGCGAACGGCCGGCTTGGAGCCGGCGGTGAGATGCAGATCTGAGGCGCCCAGCTCGACCACGCGCTCGAGGAGCGTGTCGATCGAGTGGAGAGCCGCGGGGGATTGATCGGTGAGTTCCACGGCCCGCTCTATCGGCACCGGGAGCATCGGGCTTGAGGGTCGAGGGGCGAGTAGGGCACCGGATCACCCACGTTGGGTGAGTCCCTCCCCTCAGCGTCACCCGGACGAGGGTGGCGCGAGCGGCCGAATCCGACGACAACGAATGCATGCTCAATCACGCACGTGGAAAGAGGCTGGCGGACGCGGACGGCTTCACGCTCATCGAGCTGCTGATCGTCCTCGTGATCGTCGGCATCCTGCTGGCGATCGCCGTGCCGTCCTATCTCGGTTACCGGGAGCGCGCAGTCGAGCGGACGGCGCACTCGAACCTGCGGCAGGCGCTGCCGGCGGCCGAGCTCTACTACGACGCCAACGACTCGTACCTCGGGATGACCCGCGCCGAGCTGCTGGCGCTCAACATCGGCATCTCCCCCACGCTCGACGTCGCCTCGGCATCGGCCACGGACTACTGCCTGGTGACGACGGTCGCCGGCCGCGCGTGGAGCGTGCCCGGCCCCGGCCCGACGCCGAGCGACTACGTCGCGAACGCGACCTGCGCCTAGGCCACCTGGACACGACCGGCGGGCGTCTGCGGCCCGCCCGCCGGTTCACCCGTTCGGTCACCCACGAATCACCCATTCGGGGCTGTCGGCGGAGGAGGCGTCCCGACGATAACGGGACGCGTAGGCACTACCCCTTCCCGGAAGGAGCACCATGCTTCTCAACAAGATGCAGCAGCGGCTCAGGAGCGACGAGCGTGGCTTCACGCTCATCGAGCTGCTGATCGTCCTCGTGATCATCGGCATCCTGCTGGCGATCGCGGTTCCGTCCTACCTCGGCTTCAAGGATCGCGCCAACCAGAAGGCGGCGCAGTCCAACGTCCGCGCGGCGATCCCGTCGGCGGAGGCCTACTACTCGGACAACAACACGTACGTCGGCATGGACGCGACGGCTCTCACGGCGATCGATTCGGGCCTGTCGAGCAGCCTCACGGTCGACAGTGCGACGACGAACGCCTACTGCCTCGAGGACACGGTCGGCGGCAAGGTCGCCTCGGTGGACGGGCCCGGTGGCCTCGTCACCAAGGTCGCCTGCTAGTTCGAGTCACAGTTCCAGCTCGTCGCGTGGGGCGCAGGCAACTGCGCCCCACGCGCGTTCAGGAACGCCGCCGACCGACCGATAGAGACGACTGATGAGCGTCCGCGCCGAAGAAGCTCCACGGTCGACGTACAGGGAGACGCTGAGCTCTCTGCGCGCCGTCCCTGCCGGCCTGGTCGTCGC
>DATBMD010000040.1:0-4565 GCA_036555085.1 Gaiellaceae bacterium | reverse complement strand
CCGGGAGCTGCGCGCGATGATCGCGTCGCTGACCCAGGCCGGGAAGACGGTGCTGCTGACGACGCACTACATGTTCGAGGCGGACGCGCTCTGCGACCGGATCGCGGTGATCGCGAAGGGGCTGATCGTCGGCGAGGGGACGCCGCGCGAGCTGAAGTCGCAGGTGGCGGAGGGCAGCGTGGTCGAGATCGAGGTGTACGGCATCCCCGACGAGACGGTGACCCGGCTGCGCGGCATCGAGGGCGTCCGTGCCGTCGGCGTCGAGGAGCGGGAGCAGGCGCAGCTCCTCGTCGTCCAGACCGCGCCGGGCCTCGAGCTGACGACGGTGCTCCTCGGGCACCTGGACGGCGCGAGCGTCGGGCGGGTCTCGTCGCGCGAGCCGACGCTCGAGGACGCCTACGTCGCCCTCGTCGAGAGCGCATGAGATCACTGCGGCTGCTCGGGCTCGGGTGGCTGATGCACTTCAAGATGCTGGCCCGCTCGAGCTTCGACGGCCTGCTCGGGATCCTCTACCCGCTCTTCTTCGCAACGGTCGCGTTCTTCATGTTCCAGGCGGGCGGCAGCTCCAGCACCCTCCTGTACGCGTCGCTGGGGGCGGCCGTGATGGGGATCTGGTCGTCGACCAGCACGTCGGCCGGCTCGGCCATGCAGCGGGAGCGCTGGCACGGCACCCTGGAGCTACTCGTCGCGGCGCCCGTCCACTTCTCGCTCGTGCTGCTGCCGGTCACGATCGCGATGACGACGATCGGCCTCTACAGCATGGTCGCCACGCTCGTCTGGGGGCGCGTGCTGTTCGGGATCGAGGTGACGGTCGAGCACCCGCTGCTCTTCGGCGTCTCGGTCGTCGCGACGGTGCTCGCGATCGGGATGGCGGGCTTCCTGCTGGCGGTCTGCTTCGTCCGCTACCGGACTGCGTGGGCGCTCGGGAACATGCTCGAGTACCCGGTCTGGCTCGTCTGCGGGTTCCTCGTCCCACTGTCGCTGTTCCCGGAGTGGGTGCGGCCGATCTCGTGGGCGCTCGCCCCGACGTGGGGGATGAACGCGATCCGCGAGTCCGCGCTCGGCGGCTCAGCGCTCCCCGACATCGCGCTGTGCCTGCTGCTCGGGCTGGCCTACACGGCCGTCGGCGTCCTGGTCGTCGAGCGAGTGCTGCGCGCGGCGCGCGCGCGGGCGGCGCTCTCGCTCGCATGACGTCGCTCAGGGTCTTCTTCGTCGGTGGGCTGATCAGCTACCGCGCGCTCTTCCACTTCCTCTCGCCCTGGATCTTCGTGCCGAGCCTCGTGATCGCGCCGATCTTCCAGATCCTGCTGTTCGCTTACATGGGGCGGAGCGCGCAGCTCCAGTCGGACGAGTTCTACGTGGTCGGGAACGCGCTCCAGTTCGCCTCGATCCCCTGCCTGTTCGCGATGACGCAGGCGATCGCGGGCGAGCGCTTCCAGCAGACGCTCGGCTTCATCCTCGTCAGCCCGGCCAAGCGGTTGCCCCTCTTCCTCGGGCGTGCGGTGCCGGTGGTCCTGAACGGCGCGTTCGTCGCCGCGTTCTCGTTCGCCGTCGGCGGGCTGCTGCTGGGGATCGACGTACCGGCCTCGGCGATCGCCCCGCTGGCGCTCGTGATCGTCGTCTGCGCGTTCTCGTGCACGGGGCTCGGGCTCGTCACCGCCGGGCTCTCGCTGCGGATTCGCGAGAGCGCCGTCCTCTGCAACGTCATCTTCGGGGTGCTGCTCGTCTTCACGGGCGCGAACGTCCCGCTCGACGACCTGCCGGGCTGGATGCGGGCGATCTCCGAGGCGCTGCCGCTGACGCACGGGATCGAGGCGGCCCGTGGGCTCGTGGACGGCGAGTCGCTGGGCGACGTGGCGGGCCTCGTGGGGAGGGAGGCGCTCGTCGGCGCCGTCTACGTCGTCGTCGGCTACGCCGTGCTGCGGTTGATGGAGCGCGAGAGCCGGGTGCGCGCCTCGCTCGAGGTCGCCTGACCCCGTACGACGCTCGCTAGGGTGGGGCCGTGCTACGGCTGTTCGGCGTCGGCTGGCTCTTCCACGTCAAGGCGCTGACCAACTCGCTCTTCTGGGTGCTGATCTCGGTGCTGCAGCCGCTGATCTTCGCGTCGATCGCGTTCTTCATGGTCGACAGTGGCAACAGCTCGGGGACGCTGCTCTACGTCGCGCTGGGCGCCGGGTTGATGGGTATCTGGTCGTCGACGCTGTTCGGCTCCGGCGGCGCGATCCAGTGGCAGCGCTGGCAGGGAACGCTCGAGCTGCTCGTCGCCGCCCCGGCGCCGTTCATCATGTCGCTCCTGCCGCTGACGGTTGCGACGTCGTCGATCGGCCTCTACTCGATCGTCGCCACGCTCCTCTGGGGCCGCCTGTTCTTCGGCGTGCCGCTCGACTTCGTCGACCCGCTCCAGCTCGCGGTGGCGCTGCCGGTCACCGTTCTCAGCCTGGGGATGCTCGGACTTCTTCTCGCCTCGACCTTCGTCCTCGCGCGCAACGCCAATGCCTTCTCCAACCTGCTGGAGTACCCGATCTGGCTCGCGACCGGGCTGCTCGTGCCGCTGACGCTCCTGCCGGCGTGGGTCGGGCCGATCTCCTGGGTGCTCGCGCCCACGTGGGGCATGGATGCGATTCGCGACGCCGCGCTCGGCAGCGGCAGCGCCTGGCCCGCGATCGGGATGTGCGTGGTGCTGGGCATCGTCTACTTCCTGCTCGGAGCCGTCTGCCTGCGCAACTTCGAGCGGCTCGCGCGGCAGCGCGCGACGCTGTCGCTCACATGACGCCCGCGCTGCGGGTGTTCGTGATCGGCGGGCGGATCTCGTACCGCGCCCTCTTCAACTGGATCAGCCCGCTGCTGTACCTGACGACGATGCTCGGCAGCCCGCTCTTCCAGATCCTCTTCTTCACGTACCTGGGCCGCTTCGCGCAGAGCCAGGACGATCTCTTCTTCATCGTCGGCAACGCCGTGCAGGTCTCGGCGATGGCCGGCATCTACGGGATGACGATGGGGATCGCCAACGAGCGGCAGTACGGAACCCTCTCGCCGCTCCTCGCGACGCCGGCGAACCGGCTCGCGATCTTCTCCGGTCGCGCGCTGCCGTTCATCGTCAACGGTTTCGTCGTCTCGACCTTCGGGTTCGCGGTCGGCTGGCTGCTGCTCGACTTCCGGCCCGCCGACGGCAGCGTTCCCTCGCTCGCCCTCGTCGTGCTCGTGACCACGTTCAGCTGCACCGCGCTCGGGATGCTGATCGGCTCGATCGGCCTGCGCGCCCGCGACGTCTTCTTCGGCGCGAACCTCGTCTACTTCGTGATGCTGCTCGTCTGCGGCGTCAATGTCGCGAACGAGGACCTCCCCGGCTGGCTCGGCGCGATCGGCCGCTGCCTGCCGCTGACCCACGGCATCGAGGCGGCCCGCGAGGTCGCGGAAGGGACGCCGCTCGGCGACGTGACCGGCCTTGTCCTGACCGAGGTGCTGATCGGGCTCGCCTACGCGAGCGCCGCCTACGTCCTGTTTCGCTTCTTCGAGGCCGAAGGCCGCCGGCGCGGCTCGCTCGAGACGTTCTGATGGAGACGGGGCTCGCGGGGCGAGGCGTGCTCGTGACGGGCGCCTCGGGCGGGATCGGCTCTGCCTGCGCGCGGGCGTTCGCGGCCGAAGGAGCGCACGTTGCGGTGCACTACCACCGCGGCGAGGAGCGTGCCCGCGCGCTCGCGGCGGCGCTGGGAGGCGCCCCCGTCCTGCAGGCCGACCTCACGGACGAGGCGGCGGTCGACCGGCTCTTCGCGGAGACGCGTGCCGCGCTCGGCGCGATCGACGTCTGCGCCGCGGTGGCCGGCGTCTGGCCGCGCCAGGGCGTCCCGGTCGCCGAGCTGCCGCTGGCGCGCTGGGAGGACACCCTGCGCCAGAACCTGACGGCGACGTTCCTGACGGCGCGCGCCTTCGCGCGCGAGGTCGCACGGAACGGCGGTGGGTCGCTCGTGCTCGTCGGCTCGACCGCCGGCGTCTTCGGGGAGGCGGGGCACGCCGACTACGCCGCCGCGAAGGCCGCGATCCAGGTCGGGCTGGTGCGCTCGCTGAAGAACGAGATCGTCCGCGCGGCGCCGGCCGCGCGCGTCAACGCCGTCGCGCCCGGCTGGACGGAGTCGCCGCTCACGCGCGGACTCGTCGACGAGGAGGCGGTGCTGCGCGTCTCGCGGACGATGCCGCTGCGGAAGGTCGCCACGCCGGAGGACGTCGCGCACCAGGTCGTCGTGCTCGCCTCGGACCGGCTCTCGGGCCACGTCACGGGCGAGGTGATCGCGGTCGCGGGCGGCATGGAAGGCCGCGTCCTCCACGACTGACCAGCCCCCGACCGAGAGAGCGGCCCCGTTCGGCCCGTCCGCCGGTTCTCTCGACAGCCCACGGGCGGGCTGTGGAAAACTTCCGCCGGGCCGTGTTCAGCGGCCCGGACTGCGGCAGGGGAGGAGTGGACAGCGCGTGTCTGGGGCATCGCGTTCGTGAAGACGGCTACCGCTGCGGCGCTCGTGCTCGTAGCGCTCTCGAGCGTCCACGGTGTGGATGCCCGGGCCGGAGGCGCC
>DATBMD010000037.1:0-17636 GCA_036555085.1 Gaiellaceae bacterium | reverse complement strand
CGCCGCTACCGGCAGGGGCCGGCCGCGATCGTCTGGAACGGGCTCGGCAAGGGTCGTGTCGCCGTCCGCGGCGGCGCCTACGTCGTGCGCGTCGTCGCCCGGAACGCGCTGGGGACGACCGAGCTGACCCGCCGCTTCGGGGTCCAGCGGATCGCTGGGGGCCGCAGGCTTCCCGGCTAGAGTGCGCCGGTGCCGACGGCATCGATCCTGAGCGAGCTCAGCGAGCTCGTCACCGACGCGATCGGCGACCACGGCCTCTACGCGGTCTTCGCCCTGATGCTGGTCGACGCCGTCCTGCCCGCCGCGAGCGAGCTCGTGATGGTCTACGCGGGCGCGCTGGCCGCCGGCGCGTTCGCCGGGCACTCCGTGACGTTCTTCGGCTACGAGATCCCCGAGGGCGGCTGGGCCTTCGTCGCGATCGCGCTCGCCGGCACGATCGGCTACACGATCGGCGGCATCGCCGGCTGGGCGATCGGCGACTACGGCGGCAGACCGCTCCTGGAGCGCCACGGCCGCTGGTTGCACGTCGACGCCGACAAGCTCCAGCGGGCGGAGCGCTGGTTCGAGCGCTGGGAGGACTGGGCCGTCTTCGTCGGCAGGCTGACGCCGGTGATCCGCTCGTTCGTCTCGATCCCGGCCGGTGTGTTCCGGGTCCCGTTCGTCCGCTACACGCTGTTGACCCTGGCCGGCTCCGCGATCTGGTGCTTCGCATTCGCCGGGGCGGGGTACGCGCTCGGAACGAGCTGGGAGCGATTCCACGATGCCTTCCGCTACGTCGACATCCTGGTCGGCGTGCTGCTCGCGGCAGGGATCGGCCTGATCGCCTGGAAGGTGCTGCGCAGGCGGCGCCGGAGCCAGAGCCTGGAACCGGCCCCGGGCTACACTCCCGAGTCGGACCAATGATCCCGCTCGTCGACGTGAAGGCGCAGTACGCGCCCCTGATCCCCGAGTTGCAGGCGCGCTTCGCGGACGTGCTCGACTCGGGGCGCTTCATCTTCGGCCCCGAGGTCGAGGCGTTCGAGCGGGAGGCTGCTGCCTACCTCGGCGTGCCGCACGCGATCGGCGTCGCCAACGGCACCGACGCGCTCGTGCTCTCGCTCGAGGCGATGGGGATCGGGGCGGGCGACGAGGTGGTCTGCCCGGCGTTCACCTTCTACGCGACCGCCGAGGCGATCGCGCGGACCGGCGCGACGCCGGTCTTCGCGGAGATCGACCCGTTGACGCTCAACCTCGATCCGGAGGACGTGGCCGCTCGGATCACGCGTCGTACGAAGGCGATCGTCCCGGTGCACCTGTTCGGCCGGCCGGCCCCGCTCGCCGACCTCGCCGCGCTGGGGCCCCCGCTCCTGGAGGACGCGGCGCAGGCATTCGGCGCGGACGGCGTGGCGACGGCGGGCGTCTGCTCCACCTTCAGCTTCTTCCCGACCAAGAACCTGTTCGCGCTGGGCGACGGCGGGCTCGTCGCCTGTCGCGACGACGCGGTTGCGGAGACGGTACGGAAGCTCCGGTTCCACGGGTCGCGCGACAAGCAGACGTTCGAGCTGATCGGGACCAACTCGCGGCTCGACGCCGTCCAGGCAGCGGCGCTGCGCGTCTTCCTGCCTCACCTCGCCGGCTGGAACGAGTCCCGGCGCGAGGCCGCCGCACGCTATGCGGAGCTCGGGCTCGGCGAGGCGGTCGAGCTGCCGGCCGACGACCCGGGCCATGTCTACCACGTGTACGTCGTGCGGTCGCCGGACCGCGACCGGATCGCCGATCGGCTGCGCCAGGCCGGGATCGCGTCGGCGTCGTACTACGCCGTGCCGCTGCACCTGCAACCGGCGCTCCGGCACCTCGGCTGGGAGGCGGGATCGCTGCCCGAGACCGAGCGTGCGGCCGCCGAGAACCTCGCGCTGCCGCTGTGGGCGGGGATCGGCGCGGACGTCCAGGAGCGCGTCGTGGAGACCGTGCTCGCCGCCGCGCGGGTCGCGGCCGCCCCATGAGGTCTCCCTTCAACCGGCATCGCCTGTGGCAGGTGGCGGTCGACGGCGCGATCGTCGCGGTCGCCTGGTGGCTGGCCTGGAAGCTTCGCTTCGACCGGGGCCTGCCCCGCTACTACGACCGGTACCTGGACTGGGACCTCGTGCTGCTCGTGGTCGGGATCACGCTGCCCGTGTTCGCCCTGTCCGGGTTCTACAACCGCTGGTGGCGGTATGTCTCGACGAGGGACATGTGGAGCCTCCTGCGCGGTTGCGTCTTCGCGACCGTCGCGGTCTTTCTCGTCTTCACGCTCTTCGAGCTGCACCCCGTGCGCGTGCCGAGCGGCGTCTGGTTCATCTTCCTGCTGCTCTGCCTGGCGTTCGTGACCGGATCGCGCCTGCTCGCCCGCACGCTGATCGAGCGGCCCCGCCCGGGGAGCATCGTCGCGCGCGGACGGGAGGCGATCGTCGTCGGAGCGGGCGACGCGGCTCAGCTCGTCGTCAAGGAGATGCTCCGCAACCCGTCGCTCGGCTATACGCCGATCGGGCTGGTCGACGACGATCCGCGCAAGAAGAACCTCCGCGTGCACGGCGTCCGCGTGCTCGGCACGACGGACGACCTCGCCGACGTGATCCGCGACCGGCGGCCGGACGAGGTGCTGATCGCGATCCCGACGGCTCCCGGCGGCTTCCGCGGCCGGATCGTCGACGTCGCCCGGACGGAAGGCGTGCCGGTCAAGACGCTGCCGGGCCTGCACGAGCTGATCTCGGGCGACTTCAACCTCGCCGGCCAGCTCAGGCCGGTCGAGGTCGAGGACGTGCTCGGCCGGGAGCCCGTCGAGGTCGACCTCGACGCGATCGCGGGCTACGTGGCCGGCGAGGTGGTGCTCGTGACCGGCGCGGGCGGGTCGATCGGCGCCGAGCTCTGCCGCCAGATCTCCCGGCTCGGGCCGGCGCGGCTGGTGCTGCTCGACCACGCCGAGGGGGCGCTGTTCGAGATCGAGCGCGAGCTGGTCGACGAGCGCGGCTTCCACGCCGCCCCAGCCATCCTCGGCGACGTGAAGGACCCCGCGAAGGTGCGGCAGGTGTTCGACAAGTACCGCCCCGCCGTCGTGTTCCACGCGGCGGCGTACAAGCACGTGGCGATGATGGAGGCGAACCCGCTCGAGGCGGTCCGCAACAACACGATCGCCACGCGGGTCGTGGCGGAGGTAGCGATCGACTACCAGGCCAAGCGCTTCGTGCTCGTCTCGACCGACAAGGCCGCCAACGCGCGGGGCGTGATGGGGCAGTCGAAGGCGCTCTGCGAGTGGATCGTCGAGGCGTACGGCAGCCGTGAGGAGGTCGCCACCCGGTTCGTCGCCGTCCGCTTCGGCAACGTGCTCGGGTCCTCGGGCAGTGTGATCCCGATCTTCCGGCGCCAGATCGCGAACGGCGGCCCGGTCACGGTCCGCCACCCGGAGATGACGCGGTACTTCATGACCATCCCCGAGGCGGTCCAGCTCGTCGTCCAGGCGGGCGCGATCGGCGAGAGCGGCCACGTCTACGTGCTCGACATGGGCGAGCCGGTGCGGATCCTCGATCTCGCCGAGAAGATGATCCGTCTGTCCGGCCGCGAGCCCGGCCGGGACGTCGCGATCGAGATCGTCGGGCCGCGACCGGGGGAGAAGCTCCACGAGGTGCTCGTCGGCGACGGCGAGATCGTCTCGCCGACGGCCCACCGGGCGATCATGCTGCTGACCCGGGCTCCGGTCGAGCCCGCCTGGCTCGACGCCGAGCTGGCCGAGCTCGAGCAGCTCGTCGAGGCGGGGGAGACGCTCGAGTCGGTCGGCGTCCTGAACCGGATCGTTCGGGAGCCGCGCAGGAGCGGGGCGGAGCCGGTGACGCCGGAGGCGGCCTACCCGGCCGCCGACGCGTCCAGGTAGAGCACCGCCCGTCGACGCTACGACCGCTCGAGCGCCGACAGCATCAGGTCGAGCAGGAGCGCCGGGTCGCGCCGCAGCGGTTCCGGCCCGGCGGCGCGCCGCTCGACGACGAGGTCGGCCGCGGACCGCAGCGGTCGGAGCCGGCCTTCGCGGATCAGGCCCTCGTCGACGGCGCCGAGGCGGCCGGCAAACGTGGTGTACACGGGCACGCCGAGCGCGACGGCCTCCCGGTTCATCGTCCCCCCGGCCGAGACGACGAGATCGGATGCCGCGACGACGCTCAGCGCGTCGACGGCCCGCTCCGGGACGAGCAGCGACGGCAGCCCCAGCAAGCGCACGGCGGCGCCCTGCTCGTGGGTGCGAGGCAGCACCACCGCGTGCACCGACGGGTCGCTTCCGAGCCGCTCGAGGACGTCGGTCAGCAGCGGGTTGCCGTGCCGGTGGTAGAGCGAGACCTCCGGCGGCGTGCGGACGACGACGACGATGCGGCCCGGGTCGATGCCGACCGCCTGCGGGACGGCCGGGTCGGGCGCGAAGCCGGCCAGGGAGTACTCCTCCTTCAGCCCCGGGAAGCGACGCACCTTCCGCGGGCGCGCGCCGAGCGCCGCCAGGCGCTCCGGCGGGATCGCGTCGGGGACGACGACGCGGTTCGCGGCGCGCGCGCCGAGCCCGTGCTGGACGCGGGCGAACTCGTAGTCGAACGCGTACGCCGACGGGATCCCGAGCGCGCGCGCCGACAGCGGCAGCTCGTGCGAGGCGTGCGAGAGCGCGACGTCGAGCCGCCGCGCTCGCGCCCAGCGCCGGAGCGCACGCAGGCGGCGCGCCATCGCCCACGTCTTGCGCCCCGCGCCCGCTCCGCCGTGTGGCGGGCCGACGACCGCGTGGTCGATGCCAGCCGCCTCGAGCAGCTCGATCGTCTGCGCGTACTCGCGCGTCGTCACGTCGATCTCGTGGCCCCGGCTGCGGAGAAGCGCGATCAGCGGGCGAAAGAACGCAACTTGCGGCGAGTTCGAGATGTCGATCCAGACGCGCAGGCTCACGACCCTAACGGGCCGCAGCTCGTGCCTGCCGTGTGCAGGCAGGACCACCTCTCCGCGGCAGGCAGCATCGCCGTCCGCCGCGATGCCTACGGTTGGAAGGCAATTATGCCTTCTTCACGTAGTCAAGCCTCCGCGCGGCTGAACCCGTTCCAGATCTCCGGGCCGCTCGCGCCGGACGACATGATCGATCGCGACGACGAGGCCCGCACCCTCGGCGAGCTCGTCGCCGGCGGACACTCGGCCCGGCTGGTCGCGCCCCGCCGCTACGGGAAGACGACGCTGCTCGTCCGCGTGCTGCGCGAGGCGGCGGCGGACGGGATGCCGACCGCCCACGTCGACCTGCTCGGCGTCCTGACGCTCGCCGGCATCGTCACCCGGATCGAGCGGGCCTACGGCCAGAGCCTGAAGGGGCCGGTGCGGCGCACCGCCGACGCGATCCTCTCGAGCTGGAACGTGGGCGTCTCGCTCGGCGGCGGCGGCTTCGCCGTCGCATTCCGGCGCTCGCCGCGGATCGACGTCGAGTCCGTGCTGCTGCGGCTGCTCGAGCTGCCGGCGCAGCTCGCCGAGCGCACCGGCAAGCGCTGCGCGATCGCGCTCGACGAGGTGCAGGACGTGCTGCGTGTGGACGGCGCCGACGGGATCCTGCGCAGCGTCATCCAGTACCAGGCCGAGCATGCCTCGTACCTCTTCGCCGGCTCGTCCCCGACGCTGATGAGCCAGCTCTTCGACAACCCCTCGCGGCCCCTGCTCGACCACGCGCTGCCGCTCGAGCTCGGCCCCCTGCCGCTCGACCTCGCCGGGGAGTACGTGGAGGAGCGCTTCGCGCGAACGGGCGCCGACGCGGGATCCGCGCTCGAGCCGCTGCTCGCGTTCGCGCGGGGCCATCCGCAGCGGACGATGCTGCTCGCCCACCACCTCTGGGCCGCGACGCCGGCGGGGTCGGCCGCCGACGAGACCGCCTGGGCGGACGCGCTCCTCCGGGCGCTGCGCGGCGCGCGCGCGACCCTGGAGGCCCGCTGGGAGGCGCTGCCGGTGAACGAGCAGCGCGTCGCCGTCGCTCTCGCCTATGGGGGCAGCGTCTACGAGAGCGCCGTCTACCGCGCGGTCGGGCTCAAGCGCGGGAGCATCGACCGGGCGCTCTCGGGCCTGGAGGGGCGCGGCGAGGCCCTGCGCGGGCCGGGCGGGGGGCCGATGCTGACCGATCCGCTGCTCGCGGCCTGGCTCGAAGGCCGGGGCCTGCTCTGACGCGCGATAAGCTCTGCTTATGGACACGCGTCAGCTGGCCGCGTTCTGCGCGGTGGTCGAGCGCCGGAGCTTCTCGCGCGCGGCCGAGGCGCTCGGCGTCACGCAGCCGGCCGTCTCGCTGCAGGTGCGGGCGCTCGAGAAGCGGTTGGGCACGCAGCTGCTCGACCGCTCGGGCAGGCGCGTCGAGCCGACCGAGGCCGGGCGGCGCCTCTACCGCGGCGCCCAGAAGCTGCTCACCCTCGAGGAGCAGGTGCTCGACGAGGTCGCGTCGCACGTCGACGGCGAGCTGGCGGGAGGCCTCCGGATCGGGGCCTCGACCGGGCCGGCGGCGATCATCGTGCCGCTGCTCCTCTGCGAGTTCCAGCGCGGCCATCCGTCGGTGCACGTCTCGCTCGCCGTGCACGACACGCAGACGGTCGTCGAGCTCGTCGCGGAGCGCGAGCTCGAGCTGGGGATCGTCGGAGCGGCCCGGCGACATCGCGGCGTGCGGTTCGAGCCGTTCCTCCGCGACGAGGTGATCCTGGCCTGCCCGCCCGGGCATCCGTTCGACGGGCGGACCGTGTCGCTCGCCGAGCTGCGGGCCGAGCCGCCGATCCTGATGCAGGAGGGAGCGGGTGTCCGGCAGATGGTCGAGGACGAGCTGCGACGGCTGGGCGTGAGGCTGCGCGACCTCGACGTCCGGCTCGAGCTCGGGCTGCAGGAGTCGGTGCGGAGCGCGGTCGCGGCCGGCTACGGCGTCGCGTTCATCTCGCGCACCGCGGTCGAGGCCGAGCTCGCGGACGGGCGCCTCGCCGAAGCGCGGGTCGAGGGCATCGACGCCAGGCGCGAGATCTCGCTCGCCCGCGGGACGGGTCGGGCCCCGACGCGGGTCGCCGAGGCGTTCGTCGCCTTCGCGCGGGACCGCATCGCCTGGTGAGCCGCGTCATCCGTTTCGGCACCGGCGCCCTGGCCGAGCTCGGCGAGGTCGCGGCGGAGCTCGGGCTCGAGCGCCTGCTGCTCGTCACGACGGGCCGCTGGGCCGCACGGGCCGCCGAGCTGCCGGTCGCGGGGGTCTACGCGGGCGTGCGGCCGCACGTCCCGGTCGAGACCGTTCGCGAGGCTGCGTCGCTGGCGCGCTCGCTCGACGCGGACGGGCTCGTCGCGCTCGGCGGCGGCAGCGCGGTCGACACGTGCAAGGCGACCACGGTCGAGCTCCTGCCGGAGCGGGCCCTGCGGACGATCGCCGTGCCGACGACCTACGCGGGCGCCGAGTGGACGCCGTTCTTCGGTGTCACGCTGGCGCCCGGCCGCAAGGGAGGCGGCTCGGACGAGCGCGCCCGGCCGGCCGCGGCGATCTACGACCCCGAGCTCCAGCTGAGCCTGCCGCTCGGCGAGACCGTCGGCACGTCGCTGAACGCGCTGGCGCACTGCGCGGAGGCGTACTACGCGGCGCGGCACGACGAGCGCGGCGACCGGAACGCGGACTGCGGCGCGATCGCGATCGCGCACGCCCTGCCGCTGGTGGTCGACCGGCCCGACTCGATGTACGCGCGCACGCGGCTGCTCGAGGGCGCGATGCGCGCCGCGCTCGCGCTCGATCTCGCGGGCCTCGCGCTCGCCCACGCGATGGCGCAGGCGCTCGGCGGCCGCTACGGCCTCCCGCACGGTTCGATGAACGCGCTCTGCCTGCCGCCGGCGCTCCGGTTCAACGAGCCGGCGGTGCCCGAGGCGATCGAGCGCTTCGCCCGTGCGCTCGGGGCGCCGGACGCCGCCGCCCGGGTGGAGGAGCTCGCGCGGCTCGGGGGCTTCGAGCGCCTGCGCGACTTCGGCGTCCCCGAGCGCGACCTGGACGAGGTCGCCGAGGCCGCTGCGGCCCGCCCGGGCGCCCGGGCGAACCCCCGGCCCGCATCTGCGCCCGACATAGCTGCGCTTCTACGCGGCATCTACTAGGCTCCGCCCGCAGTGTCTGGTGCCTCCGAGCCGCCGCCTCCCGACAGGGCCGACGAGCCCGACCGGCCCGCCGGCCGCGGACGCCGGATCGCCGCGCGGGTGCTGACCGTGATCGGCGTCCTGCTCGCCGTGGTCAGCGTCGCGGCCGGCTACGTGCGCTGGCAGCTGCTCGACACCGACACGTTCTCGAACACGGCCGGCGAGCTGATCGAGAACGACGCCGTTCGCGACCAGGTCGCGCTGAAGCTGGTCGACGAGCTCTACACCAACGTCGACGTGACGGCGTCGCTCGAGGAGCGACTGCCCGCGAACATGCAGGCCCTGGCGGGACCGCTCGCCGGCGCATCCCGTCAGCTCGCCGAGACCGGCGCCGAGCGCCTGCTGGAGCGACCGCGGATCCAGAGCCTGTGGAAGTCGAGCGTCACCCTCGCCCACGAGCAGCTGATCAACGTCCTCGAAGGCGGTGGCCCGGTCGTCTCGACCGAGGGCGGCGCCGTCGTCCTCAACCTGCGGCCGCTCGTGGTCCAGCTCGGCGACCAGGTGGCGATCGTCGGCCGCGTCGCCGAGCGGCTGCCCGAGGACGCCGGCCGGGTGGAGATCCTCGAGGCCGACCAGCTCGAGACCGCGCAGACGATCACGCAGTGGCTGAAGGTCGCCGGCACGTGGCTCTGGATCGTTACGCTCGCCGTCTTCGCGCTCGCCATCTGGCTCGCGCGCGGCTACCGCCGCAGGGAGCTGCGGGCGATCGCGCTCGGCGTGTTCCTCGTCGCGCTGCTGCTGCTCCTGGTCCGGCGCCTGGCGGGCTCGTACCTCGTCGACGAGCTCGCGCAGACGGAGTCGGCGCGCACCGCCGGGGATGCGGCCTGGGACATCCTCAGCGACCGGTTGAAGGGCGCCGGCTGGACGCTGCTCCTGCTCGCGGTCGCCGGGCTCGTCGGCGTCTGGTTCGTGGGCCGGGGGCGGCGGGCGACCGCGCTGCGCGGGGCGCTCGCCCCTTACCTGCGCCGCCCGGAGATCGCGTACGGCGCCTATGCCGCGTTCCTGCTCCTGCTCTTCGCGTTCACCCCGTTCCTCGGCTGGTGGCGGTGGACGCTCACGCTCGTGATCGTCGCGCTGGGCGCGATCGGGGTCGAGGCCGTGCGGCGGCACACCGCGCGCGAGTTCCCCGACGCGGTCGCGACGGACGTCTGGGCGTCCCTGACCGGCAAGCTCACGAGCCTGCGCGAGGGCGAGCCCGCGCCGGCGGCCGCCGCGCAGCCGCGGGCGGGTGCGCCCGGCGCGCCGGAGCCGGTGGCGCTCGAGGCGCAGCTCGAGCGGTTGGGTGCGCTGCGCACGCAGGGCGTCCTCACCGAGGAGGAGTTCGTCAGCGCGAAGGCCAAGGTGCTTGCATAGGCGCCGTTGTTCGATAACGGCGGCTAATGACATGCATTAGCAGATTTGCTATCGTGGCCGCGTGGCGGGCTCGCTGCGCTTCGACGTGCTGGTGATCGGCTCGGGCGCCTCCGGCCTTGCGGCCGCCGTCTCCGCCGACGCCGTCGGAGCGCGTGTCGGGCTGGCGACGAAGGGCTCGATCCAGGCCTGCAACTCCGCCAAGGCGCAGGGAGGCATCCAGGCGGCCTTCGCACCGGACGACTCGCCCGCGCAGCACGCCGAGGACGTGGTGCGCTCCTCGCACGACACCGCCGACCCGGGGCTCGTCGAGGCGCTGACGACCGAGGCGCCCGCGACGATCCACTGGCTCGAGCAGCTGGGCGTCGAGTTCACGCGCCAGAACGGCGGCTACCGGCTGGCGCGCTGCGGCGGCGCGTCCCGCAAGCGGCTGCTGCAGGTCGGCGACCGCACCGGGCATGCGATCACGAAGGGGCTGCGAGAGGCGTTCGAGGCGGGCGAGGGCACGCCGCTCCCCAACCATCCGCTCGTGGCGCTCGAGCCGACCGCGTCGGGCTGGCGCGCGACCTGCGAGACGCGGGGCGGCGAGCTGATCGAGATCGACTCGGGGACCGTCGTGCTGGCCGCGGGCGGCCGCTGCTACGCCGAGGCCGAGGCCCGCGGCGAGCTCTCGACGAACCATCCGAACGCGACGGGCGAGGTGACGCGGATCGCGCTGGCGCTCGGCGCCGAGGCGCGCGACCTCGACGCGCTCCAGTACCACCCGAACGGGGGCGCCTGGCCGCCGACGATGCAGGGATACTCCATCCCCGAGACGACGCGCGCCTACGGCGCCGTGCTGCGCAACGCCGACGGCGACGAGTTCACGGACTCGCTCGGCCCTCGTGACACAGTGTCACAAGCGATCTTCGACGAGGTGGCCGCGGGGCGCGGGACGACCACGCCCGACGGCCGCCCGGCCGTCTGGCTCGACACGACCCGGATCCCCGAGGCGGACGCCGACGTGTCGCTCCCCTACATGCTCCGCCGCTACCGCGGCGCCGGCATCGACCCGCTCGCCGAGCCGATCCTCACCTACCCCGTGCTCCACTACCAGAACGGCGGCCTCGTGATCGACCTCGACGCCGCCACGAGCCTGGAGGGCGTCTACGCGTGCGGCGAGATCGCCGGCGGCACGCACGGCCGCAACCGGATGATGGGCAACAGCCTGCTCGAGTGCTGCGTCTTCGGGCGCCGCGCGGGGAAGGCGGCAGCCGAGAGGGCGCGGGCGTGACCAGCGTCGCAACCGACCTCGCGGCGGTCGTCGAGGACGCCGCCGCGCACCTCTACGTCTGGGCCTTGAAGGACATCCCCCAGGACCTCCGCGACGCGCTCGCCGACGCGCGCGCGCGCGAGACCTCGACGACCGGGATCAGGGTGCTGGAGACGATCCATCGCAACGTCCAGATCGCCGACGAGCAGAAGAACCTCGTCTGCCAGGACACGGGGATCGCCGTCTACACGTGCCGGGTCGGGGAGCACTTCCCGCTGCACCCGGTGCGGATCTACGCGGCCCTGAAGACGGGCACCGAACGGGCCACGGTCGAGCACCCGCTGCGCTCGAACGCCGTGCACACGATCACGCGCGAGAACACCGGCCCGAACACCGGCCACCGGCTGCCGATCGTGCACTGGGAGTTCGTCCCCGACTGGGACGGCCTCGACGTCAAGTGCGTGCCCAAGGGCTCCGGCTCGGAGAACATGAGCTTCCTGAAGATGTGCGTCCCCGCCGACGGCGTGAAGGGGATCAAGCAGTTCGTGCTCGAGTCGATCGTCGGCGCGGGCGGCAAGCCCTGCCCGCCCGGGATCGTCGGCATCGGCATCGGCGGCTCGGCCGACTACGCGATGTACCTCGCGAAGGAGGCGATCGCGCGGCCGGTCGGCACGCGCAACCCCGACCCGGTCGTCGCGCAGCTCGAGGACGAGCTCTTCGCGCTCCTCAACGAGACGGGCATCGGGCCGATGGGGCTCGGCGGCGACGTCACCGTGCTCCAGTGCCACGTCGAGCACGCCGACACGCACATGACCCTGAACCCCGTCGCCGTCAACTACCAGTGCTGGGCCGCCCGCCGCGCGTCCGCGCACGTCGCGGCCGACGGGTCCGTCGACTTCGACCGGGAGTTCTGAGATGGCGTTCCACGAGGTCACCTTCCCCGTTACGGACCCCGCCGAGATCCTGAAGCTGCGGGCCGGGGACGAGGTGCTGGTGCAGGGCCGCATCATCGGCATCCGCGACCGCACGCAGATCCGGATCTTCGACCAGGGGATCGAGCCGCCGATGGACCTGCGCGGCTCGTTCCTGCTGCACACGGCGCCGAACGTGCGCAAGCTCGGGGACGGTCGCTACGAGAAGCTGTGCATCGGCACCACGACGAGCGCCCGCATGGTGCGGTTCACCGAGGGCCTCGGCGCCGACTACGGCGTGCGGGCGATCTGCGGCAAGGGCGGCTTCCCGGACGAGGCGATCGAGCCGATGGAGCGCCTGGGGATGGTCTACTTCGCGATCGTCGGCGGCGCCGCCGCGCTCGAGACGACGCAGATCGAGGAGATCGAGGAGGTGGCGTGGGAGGAGCTGATGCCCGAGTGCCTCTGGAAGTTCCGCGTGAAGGACTTCGGACCGCTGACCGTCGGCATCGACGCCCACGGCAACTCGCTCTACCGGGACGTGCAGGCGCGCGCCCGCAAGAAGCTGGAGGAGCTCTATGAACGGCTTTGAGGACGGCTTCCTCGGCGTGCCGGCACGGCCCGGCAAGCCGCGTGTGGAGGGCCTCACGCACGTGATCGACAAGGGCATGAACATCCGGGACATCGAGGGCCTGTTCGACACGGCGGGCGCGTTCGTCGACATCGTGAAGCTGGGCTGGGGCACGAGCTACGTCACGAACAACCTCGAGAAGAAGATCGCCCTCTACCGCTCGCTCGAGACGCCGGTGGTCTGCGGGGGCACGCTCTTCGAGGCCGTCTACGCACGCGGGAAGCTCGCCGAGTTCAAGAGCTGGCTGCGGGAGTTCCGGTTCTCGCACGTCGAGATCTCGGACGGGACGCTCGACATCCCGCGGGAGCGGAAGCTCGAGCTGATCGACGAGTTCGCCCGCGACTTCGTCGTCCTCTCCGAGGTCGGCTCGAAGGACGCCGAGACCGTCTACCCGCCGTACCAGTGGGTCGAGTGGATCAAGGAGGAGCTCGCCGCGGGAGCCTGGAGGGTGATCACGGAAGGCCGCGAGGGCGGCACCGCCGGCATCTACCGCCCGACCGGCGAGATGCGGACGGGGCTCGTCGACGAGATCGCGCACTCGATCGACGTTCGCGAGCTGCTCTTCGAGGCGCCGACGAAGTCGTCGCAGGCCTGGTTCGTGAAGCACTTCGGGCCGAACGTCAACCTCGGCAACATCCCGCCCGACGAGGTGATCCCGCTCGAGACGCTGCGCCTCGGGCTCCGCGCCGACACGCTCAGGGAGGTGCTGCTCGAGCATGAGCTCCCGGCCGCTCCCTGACGAGGTCGCCCTGGGCGCCGCCGCGCCGGCGCTCGCGTTCGACCCGGAGTCGCTCGACGCCGAGGAGCTGCTCGGCTGGGCGGCGCGGGACTTCGGCGACCGGCTCTGCCTGACGTGCTCGTGGCAGAAGCAGTCGTCCGTCCTCTGCCACATGGTCGCGGAGCTCGGCCTCGACCTGGACGTCGTCGAGCTCGACACGCACCTGTTCTTCCGCGAGACGTACGAGACCCGCGACGAGCTGGTCGCCCGGTACGGGCTACGGCTGCTGCGGCCGCCCGTGGTGACCGTGGCCGAGCAGCACCGGCGCGAAGGCCCGAACCTCTGGGAGCGCGATCCGGATCGCTGCTGCCACGTCCGCAAGGTCGAGCCGCTGATCGAGGCGCTGGAGCCGTTCGACGCCTGGGTCTCCGGCATCCGCCGCGAGCAGTCGCCGAGCCGCGCGGGCACGCCCAAGCTGCAGTGGTCGGAGCGCTACCGTGTCTGGAAGGTGCACCCGCTGGCCGACTGGGACGACAAGCGGATCTGGGCGTACATCGCGGTCAACGAGATCCCGTACAACCCGTTGCACGACGTCGGCTACCGCTCGATCGGCTGCATCCCCTGTACCCGTCCGACGCGTCCCGACGAGGAGGAGCGCGCCGGCCGTTGGGCGGGCAGCGACAAGCTCGAGTGCGGCCTGCACGAGCCGGGGACGGCGGAGTGAGCGCGAGCGGGAGAGCGCCGGGATTCGTCGTCTGGTTCACAGGCCTCTCCGGCGCCGGCAAGACGACCATCGCGGAGCGCGTGCGCCCTGAGCTCGAGCGGCGCGGCGTGCTCGTGGACGTGCTGGACGGCGACGTCGTCCGCACGCACCTCTCGCGCGGGCTCGGCTTCTCGAAGGAGGACCGGGACGTGAACATCGAGCGGATCGGCTGGGTCGCGTCGCGGCTCGCGCGCGCGGGCTGCGGCGTCCTCGTCTCGGCGATCTCGCCCTACGAGGAGACCCGGCGGCGCGCCCGCGCGCTCGTGGAGGAGCACGCCCCCTTCGTCGAGGTGCACGTCGCGACCTCGCTCGAGGAGTGCGCGCGCCGCGACGTCAAGGGCCTCTACGAGCAGGCGTTCCGCGGCGAGATCGCCGAGTTCACGGGCGTCTCCGACCCGTACGAGGAGCCCGTGAGCCCCGAGCTCCGGATCGACACCGAGGTGCACGAGCCGGACGAGAGCGCGCGGATCGTCGTCGAGAAGCTCGAGCAGCTCGGCGTCCTGCCGCAGGAGGTCCCGGCGTGAGCGTCCAACCGAAGGTTGGCCAATGAGTCTCGTCCGCCCCGAGATCCACCTGTCGCACCTGGATGCGCTCGAGGCCGAGGCCGTCCACATCATGCGCGAGCTGGCGGCGGAGCTCGAGCGGCCCGTGCTCCTGTTCTCGGGCGGCAAGGACTCGATCGTCCTGCTGCGGCTCGCCGAGAAGGCGTTCAGGCCGGGCAAGTTCCCGTTCCCGATCATGCACGTCGACACCGGCCACAACTTCCCCGAGGTGATCGCGTTCCGGGACGAGCGGGTCGCCGAGCTCGGGGAGACCCTCGTCGTGGCCTCCGTCCAGGAGTCGATCGACCGCGGCCGCGTCGTCGAGGAGACGGGCCCGCGCGCATCGCGCAACCAGCTGCAGACGACGACGCTGCTGGACGCGATCGAGGAGCACGGCTTCGACGCGGCGATCGGCGGCGCGCGCCGCGACGAGGAGCGCTCGCGCGCGAAGGAGCGGATCTTCTCGTTCCGCGACGACTTCGGGCAGTGGAACCCGCGGGCGCAGCGGCCGGAGCTCTGGAGCCTCTACAACGCCCGCGTCCGGCGGGGCGAGCACGTGCGCGTCTTCCCGATCTCGAACTGGACCGAGCTCGACGTCTGGCAGTACGTCGCCCGCGAGCGGCTTGCCCTGCCCGGGATCTACTTCGCGCACGAGCGCCAGGTGTTCCGGCGTGACGGGATGCTCTACGCCGCCAGCCCGTTCCTCGAGCGCCTGCCGGGCGAGGAGCCGTTCAGCGCCTCGGTGCGCTTCCGCACGGTGGGCGACATGTCGTGCACGGGCGCCGTCGAGTCGACCGCGGCGACGCTCGAGTCGGTCGTCGAGGAGATCGCCGCGACCCGGGTCACCGAGCGCGGCGAGACGCGCGCGGACGACCGCGTCTCCGAGGCCGCCATGGAGGATCGCAAGCGGGTGGGCTACTTCTAGTGATGGCGACCGAGGAGCTGATGGCGACCGAGCTCCTGCGCCTCGTCACCGCGGGCTCGGTCGACGACGGCAAGAGCACGCTGATCGGCCGTTTGCTCTACGACACCAAGCAGATCATGGTCGACCAGCTCGAGCACATCGAGACGACCTCGAAGCGCCGCGGGGACGGCTACGTCAACCTCGCCCTGCTCACGGACGGCCTGCGCGCCGAGCGGGAGCAGGGCATCACGATCGACGTCGCGTACCGGTCGTTCGTGACTCCGCGCCGGCGCTTCCAGCTCGCCGACGCGCCCGGCCACGTGCAGTACACGCGGAACATGGTCACCGGCGCCTCGACGGCGGACGTCGCCGTGATCCTCGTCGATGCCCGTAAGGGCGTCGTCGAGCAGACGCGGCGCCACTCCTACATCGCCGCCGTGCTCGGCATCCCTCACGTCGTCTTCGCCGTCAACAAGATGGACCTCGCCGGCTACGACGAGCGCGCGTTCGCGTCGATCGCGGACGAGCTGCTCGTGCTGGCCGAGCGGCTCGGGATCCGCGACGAGGTGGCGATCCCGGTCTCCGCGCTCCGCGGCGACAACGTGGTGGAAGGGACGGACGCGATGCCGTGGTACGAGGGCCCGGCGCTGCTCGAGCATCTCGAGACGGTCGAGATCGCCGGCGACCGCAACCTGGCCGACCGCCGGTTCCCGGTGCAGTGGGTGATCCGGCCGATGTCGGCGGAGCACCACGACTACCGCGGCTACGCGGGTCAGGTGGCGGGCGGCGTCTGGCGCGCGGGCGACGAGGTGGTCGTGCTGCCGTCGGGCTCTCGTAGCAAGGTGGCGGCCGTCGAGACCGCGGACGGCAGGCTGGACGTCGCCGTCCCGCCGCAGTCGGTGACGATCCTGCTCGAGGACGAGCTCGACGTCGGTCGCGGCGACATGCTCGCCGACCCCGAGCGGCTGCCCGCGGTCGCGGGCGAGCTGGAGGCCGTCGTCTGCTGGATGAGCGAGCGGCCGCTGGCAGCGCGCGCGAAGCTCGTCGTGAAGCAGACGACGCGGTCCGTCCGCGCGGTCGTCGACGAGCTCGTCTCGGTGGTCGACATCCACACGCTCGAGGACGAGCAGGTGCCCGAGCGGTTGAGCCTCAACGACATCGGCCGGGTCCGGCTCCGCCTAGCCGAGCCGCTCGTCGTCGACGCGTACTCCGACAACCGCGCCACCGGCGCCCTGATCCTGATCGACGAGAGCACGAACGAGACCGTCGCCGCGGGCATGGTGGTCGCCGCCGCGTGACCGCCTGAGCATGGACTGGAAGCTCTCGGTCGCCGGCCTGCTGATCGGCCTGCTCGTGGGGATGACCGGCATGGGCGGGGGCTCCCTGATGACCCCGATGCTCGTGCTGGTGTTCGGCTTCAAGCCGACGGTGGCGATCGGCACGGACATTCTCCACGGCGCGATCTTCAAGTCGTTCGGCTCGGCCCGGCACCGGCAGCTCGGTCACGTGCACGCACGGCTGACGGCCTGGATGCTCCTGGGCTCCGCGCCCGCCTCGCTCGGCGGGGTCGCGCTCTCGGCGTGGCTGGAGAGCCGCTACGGAGACGGCTTCGAGCACGTCGCCCAGGACATCCTCGGGATCGCGCTCGTCGTCGCCGGGATCGGCTTCCTCGTCAAGACGTTCATCCACACCCAGGCGAGCGACCTCCCCTTCCTGCTCGCCAACCGCGACCGCGTCAGCGCCGTGCTCGTCGGCGTCACGGGTGGGTTCATCGTCGGGCTCACGTCGGTCGGCTCGGGCACGTTCTTCGGCCTGGCGATGCTCCTGCTCTACCCGCTGACGGCCGCGAAGATCGTCGGCACCGACATCTTCCACGCGGCGCTCCTGCTCTGGGTCGCGGGCGCCGGCCATCTCGTCGCCGGGAACGTCGACCTCGCCGCCACCGGCTGGCTGCTGATCGGCTCGGTGCCGGGCGTGCTGCTCGGCAGCCAGGTGACCGTGAAGCTGCCAGACCGCTCCCTGCGGGCGGTGCTGGCGCTGACGCTCGGGCTCGCCGGGCTGAAGCTGCTGGACGTGCCGGGCGCGAACGCGATCATCATCGCCGCCGCCGTGGGCGCGTTGCTGGTCGCGGCGTTCGCGCTCGTCCGCTACCTGCTCCGCCGCCCCGAGCTCGCGCCGGAACGGGTCTCCAGCCGCTCGGCCCGCTAGCGCGGGGGAACCACATGGTTCCCCCGCCGACCCCCTCTTTCACCGCAGCGCAGAGGACGGCCCGCAGCTGGCCTACCGGCCGGCAAAGCCGGCCTCCGGCCACAATCGCCTATCCACAGGAGCTCTCCTCCGCGCACCGCGGTTAGTCGGAGGTTAGGGGGCGCTTGGAGGCGGGTGCGCTGATGGGCGCATGCAGGTCGTCTCCAGGCTCCTCGTCGCGG
>DATBMD010000005.1:0-1577 GCA_036555085.1 Gaiellaceae bacterium | reverse complement strand
CGGGCTTCCAGGTCCTGCACACGGCGGTCGCGCCGCTGGCGCGCGGGACGTCGAACCCGGCGGCCGAGACCACGCTGCGCGACCTCGAGGCCGTCGGCTACTCGCACCGGCTCGACCTCGACGCCCTGGCCGCGGTCTCCGACTACTTCGCGGCGCTGGGCGAGGAGAGAGGACTGCCGACGGGGCGGCCGCAGGAGTTCGACGCCACGTACTACCGGCACCAGCTCGCCGGCGGCATGGTCTCGACGACGCGACGCATGCTCGAGGAGCTCCGCCGGCCGGAGCTCTTCGACGCCGTGCTCGAGGAGGTCGGCCGCGTGCGCGCCGAGATGGGCTACCCGATCATCGTCACGCCGGTCTCCCAGCTGGTCGCCACGCAGGCCGTGCGGAACGTCATCGACGGCGAGCGCTGGTCGACCGTCTCCGACGAGACGGTCCGGTACTTCCTCGGGCACTACGGCGACACGGCCGCGCCCGTCGACCCCGACGTCGCGGAGCGTGTGCTCTCGCGGCCGCGCACGGCGGAGCTGCGCAAGCTCGAGCTGCTGAGCCTCGAGGGAGCGCGCGCGCGCTTCGGCCCGCGGATCTCGGACGAGGAGCTGCTGCTCCGCCTGACGATGCCCGGGGAGCAGGTGGACGCCGCGGTCGCCTCGCCGCCGGCGGTCGAGTCGCCGCTCCGGCCCGGGTCGCGGCCGGGGCGGCACCCGGTCGTCACGCTGCTGCGCGAGGTCGCCCGCCGCGAGGCCGTGACGCACTTCCGGGTCCAGAAGGGGGACGACGTCGTCGAGTGGCGCCGTGCGAACTGACGACTACCCGGCCCGTCCTCGACAGAATGCGCTGGACGTCGCGGGACGTCACCGTCGAGCTGGAGGAACGAGATGGAGCTGAGGCAGCCTGGCTTCGAGCGAGCCCACGACGCCGACCGTCCGGGGGCCGACCCGCCGTACGACTACCCCGACTACGTCGGGACGCGGCTGCGCCACCCGAAGGAGCCGCTCGTCGTCATTCCCCACACGCTGTCGGAGACCACGGGGCCCCTGTTCGGGGACCGGCCGATCGGCGAGCTCGACCACGACCTGACGCGCCAGCACGACGGCGAGCCGCTCGGCGAGCGGATCAGCGTGTCCGGCCGGGTGCTGGGCGCCGACGGGCGCCCGCTCGCGGGGCAGCTGATCGAGATCTGGCAGGCGAACGCCGCGGGCCGCTACCGGCACGCGGTCGACGACCACGACGCGCCGCTCGACCCGAACTTCGGCGGCGCAGGGCGCTGCCTGACCGACGAGGACGGCGCGTACCGGTTCGTGACGATCAAGCCCGGCGCCTATCCGTGGCGCAACCACCCGAACGCGTGGCGACCCGCCCACATCCACTTCTCGCTGTTCGGGCGCGCGTTCACGGATCGCCTGATCACGCAGATGTACTTCCCCGGCGATCCCCTCTTCCCGTTCGACCCGATCTTCAACTCGATTCCCGACGAGCGGGCGCGCGAGCGCCTGATCAGCCGGTTCGAGCTCGACCTGACCGAGCCGGAGTGGTCGCTGGGCTTCCGCTTCGACATCGTGCTCGGCGGCCGGGAG
>DATBMD010000286.1:0-13005 GCA_036555085.1 Gaiellaceae bacterium | reverse complement strand
TGCGTCTCGGCCATCTCCCGGGCGCGCTGCTTCAGCTCATACTTTCGCTTCGTGCGGCTTTCAAGACTCATAACAGTGTCCTCAATATTGACAGATCGCCCAGCCGGGAGTATCGTAGCACTTCCGTAACTCAGCACTGTGTAACGAAAGGAGAACCACGATGGGAACGACACTGACAGTCGAGCGTGATCGGAACGTTTCCACTGCAACGCCCGAGCAGGTGCTCGAAGCGATCGTTCGCGGGATCAACTCCGGCGACCTCGAGAGCCTGCTCCCGCTCTACGAGAGCGAGGCAGCCTTCGCAACGCAGCCCGGGAGCCTCGCGCATGGCGCCGCCGGCATCGCCGAGGCCCTGACCGGCTTCATCTCCATGAAGGGCAAGCTCGACCTCGAGGTGACGCGCGTGCTCGAGGTCGGCGACCTCGCGCTCGTGATCGGCGTCTGGTCGTTCGACGGCACCGGGCCGGACGGCGAGCCGGTGCGGCTGGCAGCGAGAAACGCGGATGTCCTGCGTCGCCAGGCGGACGGCACGTGGCGCTTCGTGATCGACAATCCCTGGGGAGTCGACTGAGCAGTCTGAGGGCAGAGCTCACCGCGAGCCGAGGCCTGCCCGAGCGGCGGGCCTCGGCTCCCGGGATCAGCGCCAGCCGAGCTCCGGCGCGACGTAGCGCAGGATGCTCTCGACGGCGTGCGCGTTGTAGTCGACGCCGAGCTGGTTCGGCACCGTGAGCAGCAGCGTGTCCGCCGCGGCGATCGCCTCGTCCTCGGCGAGCTGCTCGACGAGCACGTCGGGCTCGGCGGCGTACGTGCGGCCGAAGATCGCCCGCGTTGCCGCGTCGATGTAGCCGATGTGGTCCCCGTCCTCGTTGCCGCGCCCGAAGTACCTGCGGTCGAGGTCGCTCACGAGGGCGAAGATGCTGCGGCTGACGGAGACGCGCGGCTCCCGCTCGTGCCCGGCTTCCCGCCACGCCTCGCGGAAGGCGTGGATGTGCCGGGCCTGCACGACGTGGAAAGGGTCGCCGCTCTCGTCGTCGTCGACCAGGGTCGAGCTCATCAGGTGCATGCCGAGGGTCGCCGCCCAGGACGCGGTCCTGGCCGACGACGCGCCCCACCAGATCCGTTCGCGCAGGCCCGGCGACTGCGGCTCGACGGTCAGCAGGCCCGGCGGGTTCGGGAACATCGGGTGCGGATTCGGCTGGGCGAACCCGTCTCCCTTGAGCACGTCCAGGAACACCTCGGTGTGGCGGCGGGCCATCTCGGCGTCGGTCTCGCCGTCGGCGGGCCGGTAGCCGAAGTAGCGCCAGCCGTCGATCACCTGCTCGGGCGAGCCGCGGCTGATGCCGAGCTGCAGCCGGCCGCCCGCGAGGAGATCGGCGGCGCCGGCGTCCTCGACCATGTAGAGCGGGTTCTCGTAGCGCATGTCGATGACGGCGGTGCCGATCTCGATCGTGGACGTCCGCGCGCCGACCGCCGCGAGCAGGGGGAACGGCGACCCGAGCTGCCGGGCGAAGTGGTGCACGCGGAAGTACGCCCCGTCGGCGCCCACCTCCTCGGCCGCGACCGCCAGCTCGAGTGATTGGAGCAGCGCATCGGAGGCCGAGCGCACCTGCGAGGACGGCGACTGCGACCAGTGGCCGAACGACAGGAACCCGATCTTCTTCACACGCGCATCCTCTCTGCCGGTGACCTCCGCCGCGCCGCTCGCCGCGTGCCATCGACAGCCGGGCTCGACGAAGGTCGTCGGGCGTCGCCGAGCGGCTGAATGGGAGCGCCACGCGCCGTGCTTTGCAATCCCTACCGCCACCGCCGATGATCCTGCGCGTGCCGGACCGGCGTCTCCCGAAAGCAATCACTCGGGTCGACTGGGGGACGGTGGTGGTCGCTGTCGGAATGGGTGTCCTCGCGTTCGCCGTTCGGATCGAAGGCGCCCTCAACTTCGCGTTCTGGCAGGACGAGGTTGGCGCGGCCGAGGCGATCGTCCACCGCACGCCGCTCGGCGTCGCCCGCCACGTCGCCAGAATCGAAGGAACCCCGCCGATGTTCTACGAGCTGGGCTGGGCCGTGCACAAGCTCGGTCTGTCGCCCGAGCACGTGCGAATCGTCTCGGCGCTGGCCGGAGCGCTGCTCGCGGGTGGGCTCGTCGTCTACGCGCGCCGTCTGGTCCCTCTCTGGGCGAGTGCGCTGGCCGGCCTCCTCGTCGCGCTCGGCTACCAGTTCGTGTTCCACGGACGGGAGCTGCGCTCCTACGAGCTCCACGCACTGATGTGCTTCGCGCTCGCGGTCGCCGCGCTCGCGTTCGTCGGGGCGCCCAGCCGTGGCCGGTGGCTCGCGCTCGCGTTCGTCGTCGCGGTCGGGGCGCTGACGAACTACTTCTTCCTTCTCTCTGTCGCGACCGTGCTGCTGTGGCTCTGGGTGTCGCAGTTCGCCGGCCGTGTGCGCGTTCGCGCCACCTGGGCCGTCGCGGCGGGGCTTCTGCCATTCGTCGCCTGGTTGCCGGTGATGGCGAGGCAGTACGGCCACCGTGACGTGTACAGCTACATCTCGTCGTTCCAGCTCGACGAGGTGCTCGACACGCCGTGGCACCTGTTCGCGCGCGCAGCGCCTCAGGCCGTGGTACTGCGTTCGATCGCCCCTCTCCTGCTTCTCGGCGCGGTCTTGGCCGGCTGCGTTCTCCTGGCACGCCGGTCGGACGGCGGCCGCCTCACGGCGCTTCTCGCGGTCGTCCCGATGCTGATCGCCTCGTTGATCTGGCTCGCCGGGCCTCACATCTACACCGTCCGAAACCTGATCGGTACAGGCCCGTTCGCCGCCGTGGCGCTCGCCGCGGTCGTCGCCTCCGTTCGTCTCCGTGTCGCCGCTCTCGCGGCCGTCGCCGCCGCGTCCCTCATGGTGTACGGGTACGTGCGCAACGACAGGGTGCGACCGGTCCCCTACGACGACGTCGCTCGGGCGCTGGTCGCCGAACGATGGACGCCGGCGGACGTGATCGTCCTCGACGGCAACTTCTACGCGTTCAGGGGGCCGATCGAGTGGTATCTCCCGGGACGCCCGAGGCTCGCGCTCGGCGAGCTTCGAGGCCATCCCTGCAGGCGGCTGTTCGTCGTCGCGACGGAGGGCTCCCCCTGGAACACGTCTCGCCCGGCACTACCTCTCGAGGAGGCTCGCCGAGTACGCGGCATCCTGGTCGCCAGGATCGGCCCGTCGGGCACGGCTCGGAGTGACCGGTTACCGCGCGGAGGTCGTCCTCTCGTCTCGGCGAAAGCACCCCCACGCTGCGCGCGAGCGGTTCCCGAGGGACAGCTCGTGTCGCGCATTCGCGCGTCGGCGCCGGCCCCTGCACTGCCGGCCGTGGCGCCGCCGCGCACCTGACCTACGCGTCGTCGAGAGCTCGGCCGGTGCAGGGAAGGTCGCGGTGTCGGCAGCTCACCGCGTGCCGCCGGCGGCCGGAGCTGGACGAACGTCAGCGACCGTTCCAGGAGAAGTGCATGTAGTCCTTCGTCGCGCCGGACCAGTCGCCGCCCCAGCCCCAGCCGATCGCTCGAAACGCGGCGACGACCGCCGGGGTCACCATGCCCCGGCGCAGCCGGGAGCGGTCGAGGTACTGCTCGCGCGTCGGGTCGCGCGTCCGGCCGCAACCGACGTACGGGTTCTCGCGCGGGTTGAGATCGATCGCGAGCCCGTAGGCATGGTTCGACCACCGCCCCGACCGCGAGCCCCCGACGCACGGAGACGGAACCGACTGGCGGCATTCGAACGACGCCGTCACGTCATCCGGCCGTCCGCCGGCCGGGCCGTACGCGTCGGCTAGGAGCATGTGGTGGATCTTGAAGCGAAGGTCGTACAGGCTTCGAAACACGCGGGCGAGGCCGTACGCGGCGCCTCGGTTGACCACGAGCTGTCCGGTATGCACCCGCCCGTCGAACCCCCAGTGCGCCACGGTCAACAGCCGGAGCTCGGACAGCCCCACGGGACAGCCGGCCCGCCACGCGGGACCCGTCAGCAGCGCCCGCACCTGCGCGGGCAGGGGCCGGACGGACGCCTCGAACGGCTCGGCCGCGGCGGCCCGCTGCGGCAGCCACGCCAGCGCGAGGAGCGACAGAGCGACGAGCACGATCCGCGCCACGTTCACCTGCGCCCGGGCCTGTTGCTTCATCGACGTCCATTGTGGTGCACGGGGACGCCGTCGTCTTGGAGACCAGCTGTGCGTCCGGCCGTTGTACGTTGGGCGCGGACCAATGCGGCTCCCTCGCCAAAAGGAGGCAGGACGATGAAGCATGGAAAGGCGCTGCGGATCGGCGGCTACCTCTCGGGAGCCGTGCTGATCCTGTTCGGCATCGCTGTGATCGCCCTCGGTGCGTACGGGTTCATGTTCACGCGCGACTCGATCAAGGAGGAGGGGATCGTCTTCGGGTCGGCCGACGATCCCGCGGTCCAGGAGCACGCGGAGCAGTGGGCCGGGGAGCCGGTGGAGACCGGCAGCCAGGCGCTCGCCTTCGCCGAGATCATGCGCGAGCACACCCTCGCGAGCACCGGCGGGCTGACGTACGCGCAGATGGGGCAGTACCAGTCGGCCGACGACCCGAGCGATCCGGCCGGGACGAACGACGAGGCCGCGGCGGCGAAGGACGCGAACGGCGAGCCGATCCCGAACGGCGCGCGCAACATCTGGGTCACGGAGACGGCGCTGACGACCGCGCTCAACCTCGGCTACATGGCGGAGATGCTCTCCATCTTCAGCGTCGTCGTCGGGATCGCGCTGCTCCTGACGGGGATCGGCCTCGTCATCCTCGCGCTCGCGGTGTTCGGCGAGGGCAGAGCCAGGGGCGAGCCCGTCCCGGCGCCCGCCCCGGGGTAGGTCGAGCGGATGGCCGGCTCGGAGGCGAGCTCGACGCCCGGCTCGCTGCGCCTGGCGGAGCTGCTCGCCTCGGCGTCGCTGGCGACGGATCTCGGAACGGGCCAGCCGCTCGGCCACGCGCTCCGTACCTGCACGATCGCCGTCGCGCTCGCCGACGCCATGGGCTGCGGCCCCGACGAGGCCCGCGTCGTCCACCAGTTCGCGCTCCTGCGCTTCCTGGGCTGCACCGCGGACTCGGCGGAGACGGCCGCCGCGGTCGGAGGCGACGACCGGGCGTTCTTCGCCGCGATGGCGCCTGTCGTGATGGGCTCCGGCCGCGAGCTGATGGGGCAGTTCGTGCGCAGCGTCGGTGCCGGCCGGCCGCCGGCGCGGCGGCTGCAGCTCGTCGCCCGGGCGGTCGCCGGCACGCTGGGCGGCGACGACTCATTGGCCGTGCACTGCGAGGTGGCCGCCATGCTGGCCGGTCGCGCCGGTCTGCGCGAGCAGGTGCTCGAGGCGCTCGCCCACGCGTACGAGCGCTGGGACGGCAAGGGCCCTGCGGGGCTCGAGGGCGGCGCGATCCCGCTCGCGGTGCGGATCGTCGTCGTGGCGCGCGACGTCGATCTCGCCGTCTCGCTGGGCGTCGACCCGCGCTCCTGGCTCCGTGAGCGGCGGGGGCGCGCGTACGAGCCGGCCGTCGTCGATGCGTTCGCGCAGGTGGAGTGGCCCGCCGCCGGCTCCGACGAGTGGGAGAGCGCGCTCGCGGCCGAGCCGGAGCCGGTGGCGATCGTCGCGCCGGAGCGGCTCGACGCCGTGCTCGAGGCGCTCGCCGACTTCGCGGACCTGAAGTCGCCGTGGATCCGCGGCCACTCCCGGCGGGTCGCCTCCCTCGCGGAGGCGGCCGGCCGCCACGCAGGTCTCGACGCGGCTGCCTGCGACGCGCTCCGGCGTGCGGGGCTCGTGCACGATCTCGGCCGCGTCGCCGTCGAGAACGGGATCTGGGACAAACGCGGGCCGCTCACGACCGCGGAGTGGGAGCGGGTGCGGCTGCACCCGTACTACACGGAGCGGATCCTGGGCCGCTGCCGCCCGCTGGCGTCGCTCGTCGAGCTCGCGGCGTCGCACCACGAGCGTCTCGACGGATCCGGGTACCACCGGCTGCTCGCTGGAGAGGCGCTCTCGCGCAGCGACCGCCTCCTGGCGGCCGCGGACGTGTTCGCCGCCCTCACGGCCGACCGGCCGTACCGCCCGGCGCTCGCGGGCGACTCGGCTGCCCGCACGCTCGAAGGCGAGGCCGTTCTCGGGAGACTCGACGCGGACGCCGTCGCCTGCGTGCTCGCCGCCGCCGGCAGGCGGCCCGCTCCGGCACCAGCGGGGTGGCCGGCGGGGCTGAGCGACCGGGAGGTGGAGGTGCTGCGGCTGATCGCGCGGGGGCGCTCGAACCGCGAGGTGGCCGAGCGCCTCGTCATCTCGCCGAAGACGGTCGGGCGCCACGTCGAGAACCTGTACGCGAAGATCGGCGTCTCGTCGCGGGCCGCCGCTGCCGTGTTCGCGATGCAGCACCGGCTGCTCGACTGACCCGGCGAGATGGGGCGTTCACCCGATGCGGGGGAGGCGCCCGCGGCGCACACTCGACGCATGGCCGAGATCCGCGTCAACGGGGTGACGCTCTACTACGAGGAGCACGGCGCCGGCGAGCCCATCGTCTGCCTCCACGGGGCCGGCAGCTCGTCCGCCCTCTGGGCCGACGCGGCGGCCGTCCTGGCCGGGCGCGGGCGCGTGATCGTCTACGACCGCCGCGGCTACGGCCGCAGCGAGCGCCCCGAGCCGTTCGTGACGGACGTGCACGAGCACGCCGACGACGCCGCGGCTCTGATCGACGCGCTCGAGGCCGCCCCTGCGACCGTGATCGGGCGCAGCAAGGGCGGCGAGGTCGCGATCGACCTCGCGCTCCGCTACCCGGACCGCGTCGGCGCGCTGGCGCTGCTCGAAGGCGGTCCCGAGTCGCTGAGCGCGGCGGCGTCGAAATGGCTGGCCGGCCTGAAGGAGCAGGTCTTCGCCGCGGCGGCCAAGGACCCGAGCACCGTCGGCGAGACGATCATCCGCGGCGTCCTGGGAGAGCAGGCGTGGGAACACTTCCCTGAGCCGATCCGGGAGATCTTCACGGCCAACGGCCCCGCGATCGTCGCCGAGCTACGCAGCGGATCGCTCGACGTCAGCCGTGAGGAGCTCGCCGGCATCGCTCAACCGGTGCTGCTCGTTGCCGGCGAAGACTCCCTGCCGGCGTTCAAGGAGGTCACATTCGTGATGGCGGGCGCGATGCCCACCGCCCGGGTCGAGTGGATCGCGGGCGGCCATCTGATCGATCCGGCTCATCCTGCGGTGCTCGCGTTCCTCGACGAAGTGCTCGCCGTCGGGCGTCAGGCCGCCGCCGGATGACCTCCGAGCGGGTGACGTCCGAGAAAACCGACGAGAGCCTCGGCCAGGTCCCGCGGGTTCTCGACCTGCAGGAAATGCGTCGCTCGCGGCAGGACGAACCCCTCGGCGTCGGGCAGCCACTCGAGTAGCAGCCGATACGACTCGCCGAAGCGGGCGTCCAGGACGCTGCTTTCCTCACCGAGGACGACGAGTGCCGGTTGCGCGATCCGCCGTGCCTCGCCGGGCCCGAAGCGAAAATCGACGACGGCTGGGAGATCCACGTCGAAGAACGTCGCTGCATCCGTTACCGCCTGCTCGAACGCCCCGGGCAGCGCACGGTCGAGCGGCTCGCGATATCCGGGCCACCGGCGCTCCAGGAACTCGTCCACGGCGATCACTGCGCCCACTTCCCGGTAGCGCTCCAGGCTGTCCGCCAGTCCCTGCCGGTACAGGGGACTGCTGTCGCCGATCATCAACGCCGCCTCCAGCAGGGTCAGCGAGTGGACGACCCGGTGCTCGCGCAGCGCCAGCGCGAGCGCGACGGCCCCACCGAGGGAATGACCGACGACGTGAGCGCGGCGCACGCCCAGGTGGGACAGGAGCGCCCGGCAATCGTCCGCCTGCTCCGCGAGGGTGCTGGGCCCACCGCCGCCGGTGCTGCCCGCATAGCCGCGCCGGCTGTAGGTGATCAGCCGAAAGCGATCTGCCAGGTCCGGGTCCGACCGTAACGTCCGGAAGGCGTCGGCGACGAATGCCCCGTGAATGCAGACGACGGGCTCGCCGGAGCCGTAGTCCTCGTACTCGAGCGTGATGCCGCCGACCGTGGCCCGGGCCACACCCGTCCCTAGGCGGCGGGAGCCGGCTCGGCGAGCCGGCGGTCGAGCGCCCGGCGGGCACGATCGATCGGCGCCGCGCTCCCACGGATCACGAACTCGGCATTGGCCAGCAGGAGGTAGGCGTCGAGCTCGAACGCGAGCTGTGCCGGGTCCTCGGAAGGATCGATCGCACCCTCGGCCTGCGCGTCGCGAATGGCGCTCTCGAGCAGCCGGCCCCACTCCTCCAGGGTCGCCAGGGCGAGATCGCGGACCGGCCCGGGATGGGTGTCGACCTCCGCGGCGACCGAGGCGAAGAAGCAGCCGCCCGGGAAGACGCGGCCCTCGACGTGCTGTAGGAAGTTCTCGGCGAGCCCCCGCAACCGCTCGATGCCGGTAGGAGCCCCGAGCGCAGGGTCGATCACTTCCTCGGCGAACAGGGCGCCCGCCGTCTCGATCGTCGCGAGCTGGAGCTCCTCTTTGGAGCCGAAGTGGGCGAAGAGTCCGCTCTTGCTCATCCCGACCGCGTCCGCGAGCCGGCTGATCGAGAGCCCGCCGAGCCCCTCGACGGTCGCCAGCTGCGCCGCCTCCCGCAGGATCGCGTTGCGGCTCCGCTCGCCGTCGCTGCGCCGCTTGCGCGGACGTCGGGCCTCAGGATGCAGCTCCGTGTCACTCATCGCTTGACAAGTTAGCACGAACGGTCGTATATTCAATAGCTATATCGCACGACCGATCGTTCTACCTACTGAGAGAGAGACAGAGATGACAGCAGCACCACAGCTCGACCTGGCGGCCGTCAAGGCGCGCCAGCAGGCGACCTGGGCGAGCGGCGACTACGCCGAGGTCGCGACGCTGATCGTCCCGGTCGCCGAGCGCCTGGCCGACGCGGCCGACCTCCACGCGGGCTGGACCGTGCTCGACGTGGCCGCCGGCAGCGGCAACGCGGCGATCGCCGCCGCCCGGCTCGGTTGCGTCGTCAGCGGCATCGACTACGTGCCCGCGCTGCTCGAACGCGGCCGCGAGCGCGCCGCGGCGGAGCGGGTCGCGGTCGACTTCCGCGACGGCGACGCCGAGGAGATCCCGTTCGGCGACGGCGTCTTCGACGCCACGCTGTCGGTCTTCGGATCGATGTTCGCCGCCGACCAGCGGCGCGCGGCATCGGAGCTGGTGCGCGTGACCCGCCCCGGGGGGAGGATCGCGCTCGCGAGCTGGACGCCGGACGGGTTCATCGGGGAGCTGTTCCGCACCGTCGGTGCCCACGTCCCGCCGCCGGCCGGCGTGGACTCGCCGCTCCTGTGGGGCACCGAGGAGCGTCTCGGCGAGCTCTTCGGCGGCGACGTGATCTGGTCGCACAGCCGCGAGACCTTCACGTTCCGCTTCGTCTCACCCGACGCGTTCGTCGACTACTTCACTGCGTACTACGGGCCGACACTGAAGGCCGCCGAGGCCGCAGGGCCCTCTCGCGAAGCGCTCCTGAGCGACCTCCGCCAGCTCGCCGCCTCGGCGAACCGCCTTGCCGGGGACGGGCCGATCGCGCTGCCCTCGACGTACCTGCAATCGGTGGGCTCCCGTCGCTGATGCTCGAGCTGCGGCCGAGTTGTGAGCTGCGCGGCGCGGATCGGCACATCGTGGACGCGGAAGCGGAAGGATCCTTCACCGCCACGCTCCGGGGCCTCCCGGTGGGGGTACCTGGACGGAACGCTGCAAGCAACAGCCCGTCACGTGCGGTTGGCAAGGGCGCTGGCGGCGGGCCGGCGCCCCGACCCTTCCTCGTCAGCCGCCCGTGATGGCGGCGATCACGTCGACGCGGGAGCCGACACCGAGCTCTGTGCCGAGCCCGGCGCGCTCCCGGTCGACGTAGACGTTGATGTGCGGCCGCAGCTCCGGCCCGGGTGCGCAGAGCCGGTCGCGGAGGCCGGGCCAGCGCTCGTCGAGACGGCCGATCGCCTCGTCCACCGTCGCCGCGTCGACCTCCAGCTCGCGCGGCAGGCCGTCGAACAGCGTCAGGAGCGTGGTCGGGAGGCGCAGCGCCGCCATCGCTATGCCGTCACCGCGACCTCGACGGACGTGATGCCCGGCAGGTAGCTCGCGATCTCCGCCCAGCTGTCGCCCTCGTCGGCGCTCGCGAAGACCTGTCCCGTGCTCGTGCCGAAGTAGAGGCCCGGGAGGTCGAGCGAGTCGATCGCGAGACCTTCCCGCAGCACGCCGAGATGCGCGTCGCGCTGCGGGAGCCCGCGGTCGAGGCGCTCCCAGGTGGCGCCGGCGTCCCGCGTCCGCCAGACGGCGGCGCGTCCCTCCGGCATGCAGCGCGTATGGCCCGGGTCGAGCGGGATCACGTAGAAGGCGTCGCGGTCGTGGGGATGGGCAGCCGCGGCGAAGCCGAAGTCGGTGGGCAGGCCGTCCGTGATCTCGACCCAGGAGCGCCCGCCGTCGTCGCTGCGGTGCATGCCGCAGTGGTTCTGCTGGTACAGGCGCTCGCGGTCGGCCGGGGACATCACGAGCTTGTGCACGCAGTAGCCGACCTCGGGGTTCTCGAGCGGCCAGTCGGCGCGCAACCCCTTGTTGCGAGGCGACCACGACCCGCCGTCGTCCGTCGTCTCGAAGATGCCGTAGCCCTGCACGACGGCCCAGTAGCGGGCCGCCTCGTCGGGATGCGGCAGGATCGAGGCAAGGCCGAGATGCCCGGGTGGTTGCTTGTCCGGGTCGTTCCACGAGTCACGGCCGGGCTGGCCGTCGAGGGTGCTGAGCAGCGACCACGTCACGCCGCCGTCCTCGCTCTGGAAGATGCCGGCCGACTCGGCGCCGGCGAGCAGGCGTCCGTGCGCCGCCGTCAGCCCCGAGACCTTGGAGAGCTCGAGGTCGCCGTTCGCGTAGCCCAGGCCCTCGCTCGAGAGCTCCCAGCTCTCGCCGAGGTCGCCGCTCCGCCAGACTCCGGCGCCGTGCCACTCGCTGGCCGCGGCCGCGTAGAGAGCGCCGGACCCGGGGTCGTGGATCGCGTGGTAGATGGGCCAGCCTTCGCAGTACGGGCCCCGCACGGCCCAGTCCCGGCGGTCACCGTCGCTCTCCAGCACGAAGCAGCCCTTCCGTGTCCCGACCAGCAAGACGGTCGACGGCATCGTTACCTCCCGTTCGGTCGCCGTATGAAGTCTTCACTGCCGAGACTGCCGCCGTGCTTGGAACTCATCGCTCCACCGGCAGATCGGGGCCGGGCTGTCGTAGGCTCCGCGGGAACGTGAGCACGGATGAGGTCACGCACTACCGCTGGGACGACCTGCCGAGAGAAGCGCTGTCGCCGTCGATCGGGCGCCGGCTGGTCACCGGCGAGCGCCTGATGCTCGCGCACGTGTACTTCGCGAAGGGGGCGATCGTTCCGCGGCACGCCCACGAGAACGAGCAGCTGACGTACATCCTCGAGGGGACGCTGCGCTTCTGGCTCGGCGACGACGATGAACGGATGGTCGACGTTGCGGCAGGCGAGGTGCTGCGCATCCCGCCGAACGTGCCGCACAGGGCGGAGGCGCTCGAGGACACGCTCGACGTGGACGTCTTCTCGCCGCCGAGGGAGGACTGGCTCGACGGCACCGACGCGTACCTGCGCGGCGGCTAGCGGGGGTCAGAACCGGGGCAGCGTGGGGCCGGCGTAGAAGTCGTACGGCCCCTCGCGGGCGAAGCGCTCGGCGCAGCGCGCGAGCGCGGTCTCGTCGAGCTCGACGCCGAGGCCCGGGCCGTCCGGCACTCCGACGACGCCATGCTCGGGCCGGAAGGGGCCCTGCGCGATCACGTCGTCCGTCGTCCAGCGCAGGAGCGACTGACTCGGCCGGTCGAGGTACGGGATCGCGGCGGCCAGGTGCAGGTAGGCGGCGGTGGCGATCCCCAGATCGCCGCTGTAGAACCAGAACCCGACGCCGGCCCGCTCGCACTCGGCTACGAAGCGCAGCGTTCCAGCGATGCCGCCGCACGCGCCGAGCCCGAGGACGAACGTGTCGGGGACGCCGAGCTCCGCCGCGAGGGCGAGATCGGGCGTATGCGCGGAGAACGGGATCGCCGTCGCGTTCCTCAGCTGTGCCAGCTCGGCGAACGACCCGACGGGCTCCTCGACGTTCGCGATCTCGAACGGCTCCAGCGTCGACAGGACGCGCCGCGCGGTGTCGAGCCGCCAGCCCATGTTCGCGTCCAGCCGAAGGAGCCGCTCCGGGCCGATCGCGGCCCGCAGCTCGCGCACCAGCCGGACATCCTCGTCGACCCGGCGGACGCCGACCTTCCCCTCGAACGCCGGCGAGCCGTGCTCCTCGACCATCCGGGCACAGTACGCGGCGACGTCGGACGGCGACTCCTCCCGCCCCGCGCGATAGGCGAAGTACTCCGTGAACGGGATCTCGGTCCGGTAGACGCCTCCGAGCAGCTCGTGCAGCGGGACGCCCGCCTCGCGCGCTGCGACGTCCCAGAGCGCGACCTCGACGCCGGCGAGCGGGTTGCGGATCAGCACCCTGGCGTCGCGGCGGTGCTCGGGCGGGAGGCGCTCCCTGCGGCCGAGCTGCTCGCGCACCTCGGCGCTCTCCCTGCCGACGAGCGCCTGGCCGAGCGCGCCGGTGAGCTCGACGGCGTCGTCGGGTGCCGCGGCCTCACCGAGCCCGACGACGCCGTCGTCCGTCGTCACGCGGACGACGGTCCGGTGAATCCCCGCCACGATCCCGGGCGCCATCTCGTACGGCGCCTCGAGCGGCACGTTGGCCGGCCACGCCTCGACGCTCGCGATCCGGCTCACCGGAAGCCGTCATGCACGGCGAGGGCACGGTCATCGAGCGCCGGCCCGGGCAGGACTGCGCCTGCCGGATCGGCGAGGAGCGCGCCGAACGGGTGGTTGCCGTTCTCCCGCGCCTGCCGCGCGAGCTCGATCGCGACCCGGAGGTGCGTCTCGTCCGTGGGGTCGAGCAGCATGCG
>DATBMD010000212.1:0-14709 GCA_036555085.1 Gaiellaceae bacterium | reverse complement strand
GCCGTTCCGGTCGTCGTCTACAGCGAGTCGATCCAGGACTGGTTCGGCTTCACGGCACCCCAGTTCCCGGGCGACGGCCTGGTCGCGCCGGTGCTCGGCACGGTGATCTTCTTCTACGGCGGCGCCGTCTTCCTGACGGGTGCCTGGTCCGAGCTTCGAAGCCGCCGGCCGGGGATGATGTTGCTCGTCTCGCTCGCGATCAGCGTCGCGTTCGTGTCGAGCGCGCTGTCTGCGCTCGGCCTGCTGGACCTCGAGTTCTGGTGGGAGCTGTCGGCGCTCGTCGTGGTGATGTTGTTCGGCCACTGGCAGGAGATGAGGGCGCTCGGCCAGGCGCGCGGCGCGCTGAGCGCTCTCGCGGAGCTTCTGCCGGACGAGGCGGAGCGGCTCCGCGACGGGGAGGCGGAGCGGGTGCCGCTCGCCGAACTGCGGCCCGGCGACGTCGTGCTCGTCCGGCCCGGGGGTCGCGTCCCTGCGGACGGCGAGATCGTGGCCGGCGAGGCCGAGCTCGACGAGTCGATGATCACCGGCGAGTCGAAGCCGGTGGCCAAGGGCGAAGGCGACGAGGTCGTCGCCGGCACCGTCGCCACCGACTCGGCGATCCGCGTCCGCGTCGGCGCAGTCGGGGAGGAGACAGCCCTGGCGGGCATCCAGCGGCTCGTCGCGGAGGCGCAGGAGTCGCGTTCGCGGACGCAGGCGATCGCCGACCGGGCGGCGGCGCTTCTCTTCTACGTCGCAGTCGGCGCCGCGATCGTGACGTTCGCCGTCTGGGTGCTGCTCGGTGACGGCGATGCCGCCGTGATCCACACGGTCACCGTGCTCGTCATCTCGTGCCCGCACGCGCTCGGGCTCGCGATCCCGCTCGTGATCGCGCTCTCGACGTCGCTCGCCGCGCGCAACGGGATTCTCGTCAAGGACCGCTTGAGCCTCGAGCGCAGCCGGCTGGTCGACGTCGTGCTCTTCGACAAGACGGGCACGCTGACGCTCGGCGAGCACGTCGTCACCGGCGTCGCGGGCGGCGACCTCGACGCCGTCCTCGCCGAGGCGGCTGCGGTCGAGTCCGAGAGCGAGCACCCGCTCGCGCGCGCGATCGTCGCCGCCGCCCGCGAGCGGAGCCCGCTTCCCGCTGCGATCGACTTCCGGGCGATGAGCGGGCTCGGCGTCGAGGCGTCGCTGAACGGCGTGCGGACGGCGGTCGGCGGTCCGGGCCTGCTCCGCGAGCGCGGCCTCGCGGTTCCCGACGACCTGCGCGAGGAGACGGAGCCGTGGCGTCGCCGCGGCGCCTCGGTCCTCTACCTCGTGCGCGACTCGACGATCGCGGGCGCTCTCGCGCTCGAAGACCGGGTGCGGCCGGAAGCGCGCGAGGCAGTCGAGCGGCTGCACGAGCTCGGCATCCGCGTGGCGCTGATCACGGGCGACGCACGGCAGGTCGCGGACGCCGTCGCCGCCGAGCTCGGGATCGACGAGGTCTTCGCCGAGGTGCTGCCGGAGGACAAGGAACGGCACGTCCGGGAGCTCCAGGAGCGCGGTCACCGCGTGGCCATGGTCGGCGACGGCGTCAACGACGCTCCGGCGCTCGCGCGGGCCGACGTCGGGATCGCGATCGGCGCCGGCACCGACGTCGCAATCGAGTCGGCCGGCGTGATCCTCGCCTCGGACGACCCGCGAGCCGTCGTCAGCGTCGTCAGGCTCTCACGTGCCAGCTACCGCAAGATGCTGCAGAACCTCGGCTGGGCGGCAGGCTACAACGTCGTCGCGATCCCGCTCGCAGCCGGAGCCCTCTCGCCGTGGGGGGTGACGCTGCCGCCGGCGATCGGAGCGCTGCTGATGAGCGTCTCCACGATCGTGGTCGCGCTCAACGCGCAGCTGTTGCGACGGCTCGATCTCAGACCCGGACGGCCGAGCTCCGCGTAGCCGGGGTGCCCGCACGGGAGGTGCGGCGCGAGCGACGGCCTCGCGGCTGCCGTCACGCGTTCGGATTCGGCAGAATCGACATCGGGTAGATCGATTCGATGCCGACCAGGTGCGCTCACCTCGACAGTGTCCACGTGATCGAGCTCCCGCAGCTCGAGGGTTGCGAGGAGTGTCTCGAGATCGGCGGCTCGTGGGTGCACCTGCGCATGTGCCTTACGTGCGGCAAGGTCGGCTGCTGCGACAGCTCCCCGAACCGGCATGCGAGCGCGCACTTCAAGGAGGATGGCCATCCCCTCGTCCGCTCCGCGGAGCCCGGCGAGGACTGGGTCTGGTGCTACGTCGACCAGCTCCCGCTGAGCCTGGAAATGGTCGGCGCCGCGCGCCGATGAGCGCGGTACGCGACGAGTGGCCGGAGCTGCCGTACGAGGTGTGGCGCGACACGCGCGACACGCTGCACATGTACTTGCAGGTGATCGGGAAGGTGCGGCTCGCGCTGGCCCCCATGGAGCCGCAGTGGGGGCAGGTGCCGTTGTACGTGACCGCCCGCGGGCTGAACACGTCGCCGATCCCGCACCCGGCCGGCGTCTTCGACATCGACGTCGACCTGGTCGCGCACGAGGTGTCCGTGCGAACCGCCGGCGGAGCACTCGGCCGCATCGCGCTCGAGCCTCGGACCGTCGCGGACTTCTACCGAGAGCTCATGGATGCACTCGCCGGTGCGGGCGTTCAAGTCGCGGTCACGCACATGCCGCAGGAGGTGCCCGACCCGATCCCCTTCCCGGACGACACGGTGCATGCGAGCTACGACCCCGATTGGGCACACCGCTTCTGGCGCGCCGTCGTCTCCGTCGACGCCGTGTTCAAGGAGCACCGGGCGCGCTTTCGCGGGAAGACGTCGCCCGTCCAGCTCTTCTGGGGCGCGCTCGACCTGTCGTACATGCGCTTCTCCGGCCGGCCTGCCGACCCGCCGCCGGGAGCCGACCTGATCACCCGCTTTTCGGCCGACGCCGAGCACGTCTGCGTCGGCTTCTGGCCTGGGGACGGCCGCCTGCCCGAGCCGGCGTTCTTCTCCTATGCGTCGCCGGCGCCGCCGGGGATCGAGGAGGAACAGATCGGGCCTGCGGCCGGCGGCTGGAGCCGCGAGCTCGGAGAGTTCCTGCTTCCGTACGAGGCCGTGCGAACGGCTTCCGACCCCCGTCGCGCACTGCTCGAGTTCGTGGAAACGACGTACCAGGTCGCCGCCGGTCGCGCGCAGTGGGACACCGGGCTCGTGTCGAAGCCGGGGGGAGCGTCGTGAGCGTTCACTGGGCCCGGTCGAGGGCCGGATCCGGATGCTCGCCGAGGTACTCGACCCAGGCTCTCTTCACGCAAGGGTAGTGCTTCGCGGCTTCGACGAGGTCCATGTGCTGCGACTCGTCGCCCAACAAGCACGCGAGCCGGCACGCCGCTGAGGCGGGACATCCGATCGTGCGCTCGGTCGAGCCGGGCGAGGATTGGAGTTGGTGCTACGTGGACGAGCTGATGTTCCAGCTGTCCGCGGAATGAGCCCGGTTCGTCCGACGGTGCGGGTCGTCGGTCAGAGCCTCGAGCCGGAGCATCACCGTCTGCGTGATTTCTTCACCCGGACGGCGCAGCCGTACCGAGGGCGACGATGATCGTGCGCGGGAACGAGCTCGGGTCGAAGATGTCTGCATACCTCGTCGAGCGAATCGAGCCAAGCCCGCTCATCGATGTCCGGTTGCAGAGCAACGTGACGGCAGCGCGTGGACCGCTCGGGAATTGACAGACTGGAAGTGCCGGCACCGCAACTTCGTCCGGGGAGGCTCGAGATGAAACGGTTGCAGGAACGGGTCGCACTGATCACGGGTGCGGGGAGCGGGATCGGACGGGTAACGGCCGAGCGGCTCGCTGACGAGGGCGCGACGGTCGTGGTGAGCGACGTGCAGGACGAAGCGGGCGAGCAGACGGCGGCGGACATTCGCGACGCCGGGGGCGACGCGCTCTACGTGCATCTCGACGTGACCGACGAGGCTGGCTGGCAAGCGGCCGTGGAGCGCGTGGTCGCCGAGCGCGGGCGGCTGGACATCCTCGTCAACAACGCCGGGTTGGGCGACCTCGCGCCGATCGAGGAGACGAGCCTCGCCGACTGGGAGCGAACCGTCGCGATCGACCAGACCGGCGTCTTTCTCGGCATGAAGTCGTGCGCGGAAGCGTTGAAGGCATCCGGTCACGGGTCGGTGATCAACATCAGCTCGATCTTCGGCACCTCGGGCGGCTTCGGCGTCTCACCCGCCTATCACGCGGCCAAGGGCGCGGTACGCACGCTGACCAAGAACATCGCGCTGCACTGGGCGACCGACGGAGTCCGCGTGAACTCGGTTCATCCGGGCTTCATCCGGACACCGATCCTCGACCAGGCGAAGGGAACCGAGGTCTGGGACTCGATGACGGCGATGACGCCCATGGGACGCCTGGGCGAGCCTCACGAGATCGCGGCCGCGGTCGCGTATCTGGCGAGCGACGACGCGTCCTTCGTCACCGGGCTGGAGTTGTACGTCGACGGCGGCTACATCGCCCGCTGAGCCGCCGGCGAGGTGTCCGCGGCCGGCGCCGGGGCTCCGACGAGCTGGCCTCCTGGGCACCGTTTCGCCTCGACGAGGCGGCGCGGGTTGACGATCCCAAGAGCCCCGACGGCGCCGCCCGCCGCTACCAGCGCGGCGCAGATGACGACCACCCGATGGAAGGCCTCGACCGAGGCGGCGTCGGCGACGAAGGTGTCGCCGACGAGCGTGCTCGCGGCGACGACGCCCGCGATCGGAACACCCACGAGCCCGGCGACACGGGCGACCGCATTGTTCACGGCCGAGGCGATCCCCGCATCCGACTCGTCCGCGTCGGCGAGCACCGCCGCCGTGAGCGGCGCCACCGTCATCGTCAGGCCGAGCGAGAACACGATCACCGCGGGGAGGATGTCCGCGACGTAGGACGTGTCCAGCTCGGTTCGGAGCAGGAGCAGGATGCCGGCTGCGGCGATCAGCGGCCCGGCCCCCATGAACAGACGCGGCCCGTACCGGTCTGCGAGCGCGCCGAAACGGCTCGAGAGGGCGAACATGATCAGCGTCGTCGGCAGGGTCGCAAGCCCGGCCTCGAGCGCGCTGTAGCCGGCCACCTGCTGCAGGAAGATCACGAGGTAGAAGAACAGGATCGCGAGTCCCGCGTACATCGCGAAGGTCTCGATGTTTCCGACCGAGAAGTTGCGGCGCTCGAACAGGCTCAGCCTCAGCATCGGCTGCGCCGCCCGGCGCTCGTAGAGCAGAAACCCGGCGAACGCGAGCGCGCCGCCGACGAGGGACACGACGATGGCCGGGCTCGACCAGCCGAGCCGCGGCTGCTCGATGAGCGCGAAGACGAGACCGCCGAGGCCGGTCGCGCAGAGAGCCGCGCCAATGACGTCGACGCGGCGGCCGGCCACCGTGGGCGTGCGCGGCACGGCCGCGAGGACGAGCACGACCGTCGCCGCGACCAAGGGGACGTTGAGCGCGAACACCCAGCGCCAGGAGACCTGGTCGACGATAACGCCGCCCGCGAGCGGGCCGATGACCGCCGCGATCCCGCTCCACGCGGTCCAGCTCCCGATGGCGGGACCACGTTCCTGCGGAGAGAACGCGCCGATGATGATCGCCAGCGAGCTCGGCGTCAGCAACGCCGCCGCCGCACCCTGCATCGCGCGCGCCGCGATCAGCACGCCGATCGTGGGCGCAAGAGCGCAGGCAACGGAGAACACGCCGAACGCGACCACACCGACGGTGAACACGCGGCGCTCGCCGTAGATGTCGCCCAGCGAGCCTCCGATCAGGATGAGAGACCCCAAGGCCAGCAGATACGCGTTCACCACCCACTGCTGCGCGGTCAGTCCGCCGCCGAGGTCACGTTCGATCGCGGGCAGCGCAACGTTGACGATCGTCCCGTCGAGCGTCGCCACGCCCGAGCCGAGGATCGCGGCCGCCAGCGTCAGGCGCTGCCGGCGCGTCACCCGCCCACCCCCACTCCTCTACGTCATCGGACGCGATCGAGGGCCAGATCCGGACGCTCGCCGAGGAACTCGACCCATGCGGTCTTGACGCACGGATAGTGCTTTGCCGCCTCGACGAGATCCATGAAGCCGACGATGGTGGCCTCGAAGCGCTCCCGGAGCTCGGCGCTCGCGATCCGGCCATCGCCGTCGAACGCGCGGTGAGCCTGAGCGAGCGAGAACATGTCCGGGTACACGCGCGCGCCGCAGTGCTCGAACGGCACGCGCAACGACCACAGTCCGCGGTTCCCGCCGACCATCGACGGCGACGCCGACAGGAGCAGGCAATGGCGCTCGTGGAAGGGCTGGGGCTGCAGGCGCGAGACCCAGTCGAACGCGTTCTTGAGGACGCCCGGCATCGAGGCGTTGTACTCCGGCGAAGCGATGACGAACGCATCGCTGGCCTCCAAGCGCACGCGAAGCTCGTCGGCTCCCGCAGGGAAGCCGTTCTCCACCTGCATGTCGGCGTTGTACGAGGGGCAGTCGAACTCCGCCATCGAGCCGAGATCGACCGTTCCTCCGTTCGCTTCGATCGCCTCCGCCGCCAGCCCGGCGAGGCGAGTGTTGAGCGAGCCCGAGCGCAGTGAAGCGGAGAAGACGAGAAACCGCACCGGCTCGCGGGCGGCGTTGTCGATCATGACGGCGCCCCGCTCACGAATGCACCTTGATGGCGCTGCCGAAGCCGAGCTCGAGCGGCTGTTGGACCGCGATGTGCAGGAAGCCCAGTTGCTCGAGCTGCCGTGCCCGGCGCAGCGGGCCGACGTCGAGCGGACGCAGGCCTCCGTCGGAGACGAGCTGCGCGACCTTCCGCTTGGCGGCCTCGTCGTCGCCGGCGATCAGGACGTCGAGCAGCTGACCACCGACCTCGCCTGCGACGAGCGTTGGGGCGAAGGTCGTGTTGAAGGCTTTCACGACGGGGGTTCCCTCCGGAACGAGCGCGGCCACCTCCTCGGCGGAGGACGTCCCGGGCGGTGTCGCGAGGTCGTCCCACGTCTCGGTGTCGACGGGGTTCGTGATGTCGACGACCACCTTGCCGGCGAGCATGTCCGAGTACTCGCGCACGGCGTCCTTGATTGCCGGGTAGTAGACGGCGAAGACGACGACGTCGCCGCCGATCGATTGTCCCTGATCGAGCGCGGTGGCCGAGCCGCCGAGCTCATCGGCGAGCGCCCGCGCTTGCCCGGGATCGCGGTCGATGATCTCTACGTCGTGCCCGCCGGCGATGGCTCGTGTCCCGATGCCGCGGCCCATGTTGCCCGCGCCGACAATCGTGATCTTCATCCGTCTACCTCCTCAGCTGAGCGAGGGACCATTGTGCGCTCTGGAGCGTAGTGCGGGGCAGGCGCTGGTGATCCATTGGGTCACGCCGGGCCTGCTATCCGTGCGGAAGCTGGAGCTAGCCGAACAGCTCTTCGACGAAGAATCGAGCGGCAGCGTCCAGCCGGTCTCCGAACACCGCCTCCGCGACTGCCAGGACGTCGTTCGCGTGCTCCAGTCCCAGCTGCGTGGCGAGGAGGCGAACGTCGTCGTCGTCTTCGCCGATGCGGTGAGACAGCACCTTCATCGCCAGCAGGATCCGGGGCGATGCCGACGAGACGCGAAGACCGGGCACGTCGAGAACCTGGACGGCGTCCTCGTCAGCTCCGGCCAGGAAGCCCTTCACCGCGTCGTTCAGCCAGCCGTCAGGGAGCTCTTGCTCGGCCGCCATCTCGGCTGCGACCTCGTAGACGGTGGCCTTCGGCTCGAAGACGGCGTCGATATCCCGCGTCGCTCGCCGTTCGTCGAACGCGAGCGCTATCGCCGCGCCTCCGACGACGTACATCTCACCCTCGACTCCTCGGCCAGCAAGGCGACGCCCGAGCTCGGTGAGGAGCTCGACAATCTCGATTCGCCGCATCAGACCCGCTCCAGGGACCGCGCGGGCCAGAGGATTCCGCGGCGCTTGAGAGCCATCGGCGCTTGCGCCAGCGCGATCGCCCGGAAACCAGGCACCTCACTCACGAACCAGAACCGGTCCAGGAACCGCTCGGGCTCGAGCACCCAGGCCGGGCACGGGAGCCCGCGCGTGGCCGCAAGATGCTCGGCGATGCCCGCGAGAAGCGCATCACCGCGGTCGCTGCCGGTCGTGGCCGGCCGCTCGCCAATCAGCTCGCCGAGCTCGCTGTCGGACCGGCGCGACGCCTGATCCAGGAACTCTCGGGCAACGCGGAGAAGCCCATCGCCGGAGGAGACTCCCGAAGCACTCTGAGCCAGGCTCGTCGAGCGCCCCGGAACGGCCTCGGAGCGAGCGTTGGACGGGACGTAGGCGCCGCGCCGGATCTCGTCGATCAGGCCCATGCACGGAGCGTATCCGGGTTGCGAGACGGCGACTGTCGTCCGTCTGCGACCTCCGTCGTGCTCGTTCCCATGCTGCCCGCAGCACTGCGAACACCTCCTCGCATCGGCGACGGCGTCGACGACGACGAATCGCTTCGCCGCGATGCAGCTCTGACCGGCGTTTGAGGAAGCGCGCGGTCACGGCGGCCCTCGCAGCGGCACGACGTCGGCGTCGGCGACGGATTTCGCGGAACTCATCGGCCGAGCGATGAGTTCCGGCGTCGGCGCGCGTCTACCCTGGTGACGATGGCTGCCGTTTCGACCTCGACCCAGGAGCGCGACCTGCTCGACGCAGCTCGCGCCGGCGACGAGGCCGCCTTCGCGCGCATCGTCGACCAGCACCGGGCCGAGCTCCAGGCGCACTGCTACCGGATGCTCGGCTCGCTGCACGACGCCGAGGACGCGCTCCAAGAGACTCTGCTTCGCGCCTGGCGCGGGCTGCCCGACTTCGGGGGCCGCAGCTCGCTCCGCACCTGGCTCTACCAGATCGCGACCAACGCGTCTCTGGACGCGATCGCGCGCCGGCCGAAGCGCGTGCTCCCGGTCGACTACGGCCCGCTAGGTACCGGCCTGAACGACGACGTGGGAGAGCCCCTCGTCGAATCGGTGTGGATCGAGCCGTACCCGGACGACGCGCTCGGGACGGCGGAGGTCTACGCGTCGCCCGACGCGCGCTACGAGCAGCGCGAAGCGGTCGAGCTCGCCTTTATCGCGGCGCTGCAACTCTTGCCGGCGACGCAGCGGGCCGTGCTCATCCTCCGCGAGGTGCTCGGCTTCTCAGCGCGCGAGGTGTCGGAGTCGTTGGAGAGGACCGTCGCGTCGGTGAACAGTGCGCTCCAGCGCGCGCGCAAGACGGTCGAGGAGCGTCTGCCCGACCGGAGCCAGCAGGAGACGCTTCGCCTGCTCGGCGACGAGCGCGTGCGCGGGCTCGTCGACGCGTACGTCGAGGCCTGGGCCCAAGGCGATGTCGATGCCGTCAAGGCACTACTCGCCGAGGATGCGGTCTTCTCGATGCCGCCCTGGTCGATGTGGTGGCGTGGGCGCGACACGATCGCCGGGTTCGCCCCCGACGCCAAAGAGACCTGCGTCGGGGCCCGCGCGCTGCCGACCCGCGTGAACGGCCAGCCCGCGGTGGCGTACTACTGCGAGGATGCGGACACCGGCCGCCACCTGCCGCTGGCGATCGACGTCTTGACGCTCGAGGGCGCGCTCATCAAGGAGATCACGGCCTTCATCACGCCCGAGATCTTCCCCCACCTCGGACTGCCCCGAGAGCTCTAGGCCGCCGAGCGCGCAGACACGACCGGGAGTCGCAATAGCGCGCCGACGGCTGCGGGCAAGCTGTGGCGCCAAGAGGGACGCTCAGCGCTTTGACCTCATCGTGCTCGTGCGACCGGGGAACAAGCGCGCGGTAAAAACCGGTCTTGCAGGTTGTTTCTGCTTCGAGAACGGGAGCGACGGGACTCGAACCCGCGACCTCCGGCGTGACAGGCCGGTCTTGGCGGTTCCGGCCTGACCGGGGATCTGCGGGGAATCCCGGCGAGAGCAGGGCTTCCGTTATGTCCCCGCGCGTGCCGCGACCGCCTGTGCGAGCGGCGGACCGACGACTTCCATCCCGACCTCTCTGCCGAGGTTGCGGAACGCATCGTGCCTGTCCATGGCCTCGGCAACCTCCTCGAAGCGCTCGAAGAACCGCTCGAACCCGGCCGGAGTCACGATCACGAGGAATCGTCCCGGCCCCTCGCCGATGCACTGCCAGGTGTGCACCACGCCTCGGGGAATGAACACGAACGCTCCCGGTGCGGCCTCCGCGACGTCGTCTTCGAGCTTGAACCGGAAGCGTCCCTCGAGGATGTACAGCACCTCGTCCATCTCGGGGTGCACGTGAAGGGGCGGGCCTTCCCCGGGCGCCGTTACGGTCTCGAACGCGCCGAGCGTTCCGTTGCTCTGCTCCGACCGCACCTTGATGGTGATGTGTCCGCCGACGGGATTCCTGACCGGCGTACCCTCTCCGGACGCCAGTTGGATGCCGCGCTTGCCGTGCTCCGTCATGGTCTTCTCCTTCTCGAAGAGGTCTCGAACGGCCTCGCGCAGACGCGAGGCCGTTCGACGTCAGAGTGCTCGGGTCACGCCTGCGGCGTGCCCACGAGATCGCCCGCCACGAGCGTGCGGACCTCGAAGACCGTCTTCTCGAGATCGTCCATCGAGAGCCCGACCGCCTCGTAGGCATGGGCGAGGCGGCCTTCGACGAACTGCTCCCGCGTCTCGTTCGAGTCCCAGACGGTGACGATGCGGTAGCCCGGCTCGGCCGGGCCCGAGACGAGCAGGCGTGCGCCCTCGGGCAGGGCGGCCCCGACGGTGCGCAGGTGGGCGAAGATCTGATCCGCCTGCTCCGGCGTCATCTTGGGGTTGTGGGCGATCTGGCAGATGGCCATCGCGCGACTCCTTTCGGTTGACTTCGGCCACCGTAGGTCGGTCGCCGCGCGAGCTCATCGGCGGTACTACTGAAGCGCTACCGAGTCCGCTCGCGAGCCCAGGTCGCGAGCTGCGTGCGGTTGTCGAGCCCGAGCTTGGCCAGTACATGCCGCACGTGGCTTTCCACGGTACGAACGGAGAGGTGGAGGCGAGCTGCGATCGCCTTGTTGGACATCCCCTCGGCGACGAGGCCGGCCACCTCTCTCTCCCGTGCGCTCAAGCCTGTCGGCGACGGCGTCAACGGTGCGCTACGACCGAACGCGAGCGCGATCGCCTCATCGGTACTCAGCCGTTCTCCTGCAGCCCAGCGCTCCTTGGGGTCGCCAGCGAAGGCAGCCTCGCTCTCGGCTCGAATCCGGTCCGCCAGCGCGCGGTAGATGGGAGGGAACTCGCCGCCGATCCGCGCCCGTATCCCCGCCGCCGCGCCGGCCAGCTCGAGTGCGGCCGCGGGGTCGCGGCGAGACAGCACACCCGCCTGGCCCAGGAGCGCGACCGGTAGCAGTGACGCGTCGCGCGTGGGACGCAGGAGATCGACTGCCTGCCGGAAGTGCGAGCTTGCGCGCGCCGTGTCAATTGCCGTCGCCGCGGCGACGATCCCGAGGAAAGTGTGGCAGGCGCCCTGCCCCCACGGGTCGTCCTCCGCGATGCAGATCTCCAGTGCCGACCGGATCATCTCCTCGGCGCGGGCGTTCTCGCCGACGACTGCGAAGTTGACGCCCAGTACGGCGAGCGCGCGCGCCTCACCGATCCGGATGCCGAGCTCGTGGTGGAGAGCCCGGCTCTTGTCCAGCTGCTCGCGCCCCGTGTCGAACACCGCGAGCAGCGTGTCCGCCCACCCCTGGAAGAAGTACGCCCACGCCTCGAGCACGGGCTCGCCGAGCTCGCTGCTCAGCTCGCGCGCATCCGCCGTGATCCTGCGCGCGGCCTCGGCATCGCCCGTCGCCGTCGCCAGCTGGCCCGCCGCGATCTGCGCTGCGACCCGGTACCGGTCGCGGACGGGACACCGCTCGAGCAGCAGGTGCGCGAGGCGAATCCCGTCGGCCTGTCCGAACCGGAAGAAGAGATCGCGCGTCCCGGCCAACAGCCGCATCGCCGAGCACGGATCGCTCCCAGCGGCGAACTCCAGCGCCGCCCGGACGTTCTCGTAGTCGTCCTCGAGCTCGTTCACGAGCCGCTGCCTGCCGGTTACGAGCCAATCGTCGAATGCGAGGCCGCCGAGAGCCGAGTAGTGATCGAGATGACGCTCGCGCGCAAGACTCAGCTCACCGGTGTCGACGAGGAGCTGCCGCGCATGCTCGCGAACCGTCTCGAGCAGTCGGTAGCGCGTCTTTCCGCGCGTGGTCTCCTGCACCGAGACCAGCGACTTGTCGACAAGCCGCGCGAGCAGGTCAAGTGAGAGGCCCGGTCCCACTGCCGCCGCTGCGTCGGCATCGAACCCGCCCACGAAGACGGCCAGGCTCCGAAACGCGCTCTGCTCGGCGGGCTCGAGCAGCTGGTAGCTCCACTCGACCGCAGCGCCCACGCTCCGATGATGCGGTGGCGCGAGCCGACCGCCTCCACTGAGCACGGCGTCGCCACCGAGTGCCGAGAGCAACTCCGCCGGCGACAGGATGCCGATGCGCGCCGCCGCCAGCTCGATCGCGAGCGGCAGGCGGTCGAGCCGCGTGCAGAGTTCCGCGATCGTCGTTTCTGTCTGCTCGTCGGGCACGAAGTCCGGGTCTCGCTGCCGCGCTCGCTCGACGAACAGGCGATACGCGTCCGCACCGGCGAGGGGCTCGAGCCTCCACACCGTTTCCCCGGCGACTCCGAGCGACTCGCGGCTGGTGGCCAGGATCCGGACGCCGGCGCACGAGGAGAGCAGGTCCGCCGCCAGCTCGGCGGACGCATCCACGACATGCTCGCAGTTGTCGAGCACGACGAGCACGTCCCGATCGGAGATGTACCTACGCACGGCCTCTGTCGCGCCGGTGCCCGGCACGCTCTGGATGCTGAGCGCGCGAGCGGTCTCCACAGCGACGTCAGGCGTGTCGGGGACAGCCGTGAGGTCGACCAGCCAGACGCCGTCGGATCGCCGACCGAGCTGCCGATGTGCCAGCGCCAGGACGAGCCGAGTCTTTCCGACTCCACCGGGGCCGGTCAGCGTGACCAGACGGGTCCGGCGCAGCGTCTCGCCGATCGCCTCGAGCTCGCGCGCCCGCCCGACCAGAGAGGTCAGCGGGACGGGAAGATTGTGCTCCGCGGAGCGTGCATGCTCCGAGTCCTGCGACGACGCCGTCGTCATCGTCGCGCGATGATCGCAGGTCAGACTCAGTGCCTTTCGCCCGAGCGCCGGTGCTACGCAGGCGATCACTGCCGCCGAGGCGGGAACTTGACCGACAGAAGGGCCAAGTTTGGCTTCCTACGGCGACTCCCCCGCGGGATGTGCGCGCGATGAAGTGCGCGACCGTCGCCTGACTGACAACAGAACAGGGCCATTTCCAGTGACTTCGAGAACGGGACCGACGGGACGCCGATCCGTTGCGCGCGCGATGGCCGTGACCTGGCGCGCCTCCAGGCATATCGTGGAGCTGATGGCGGTCGCTGATCGAGAAGGGCGAGCGCACGGCTCGTTCCCGCGTCGGATGTGGGGTGAGACGTTCGACCAGCTCTCGGCGGCTCAGCGCGAGGGGCAGCTGGATGCCGAGGATCTCGAGCGCCTAGCGGTTGCCGCCTACATGGTCGGGAGAGACGCCGCTTGCGAAGAGGCCTGGATCGCAGCCCACCATGCCTGGCTGCGCCGCGGCGACGCCGAGGGCGCGGCGCGCTGCGCGTTCGGGCACGCACTCGGCCTCTTCTTCCGCGGCGAGCTGGCCCCGGCGACGGGCTGGGTTGCCCGTGGCGGCAGCCTCCTGGAGGAGAGCCGCCGCGACTGCGTCGAGAAGGCATGGCTGCGGATGCTGACCGCCTTGCCGCGCCTCTTCGCGGGAGATGCGGACGTGAATGCAAGCTTCGTCGAGGCAGCGGAGATCGCCGAGCGCCTCGCGGATGCCGACGCGGCGATGTTCGCAAGGCTCTGCCGCGGCATCGTTCTGACCCTCGACGGACGAGTCGCCGACGGCATGGTGCTGCTGGACGAGGTGATGGTCTCGGTCACTGCAGACGAGGTGGCACCGATGCTCGCGGGGATCGCCTACTGCCAGGTGCTAGCGCTCTGCCAGGCGGTGTTCGATCTCCGTCGCGCGAGGGAGTGGACGGCAGTGTTCACTCGTTGGTGCGATGCGCAGCCCGACATCGTTCCGTTCCGGGGCAACTGTCTCGTCCATCGATGCGAGGTCTTTCAGTTGCACGGCGCGTGGACGGACGCCCTTGACTCCGCCCGCCGAGCATGCGAATGGCTCGCCGGACCGCCGGCATGGGACGCCCTCGGATCGGCCTACTACCAGCTGGCCGAGATCCAGCGGCTGCAAGGCGAGCTCCCGGAGGCAGAGGAGTCCTATCGCCAAGCCAGTCTGGCGGGACGGGATCCGGAACCTGGGATGTCCTTGCTTCGCCTGGCGCAGGGGCGGGTCGACCTTGCTCTTCCGGCAATCCGTCGCGCGCTCGACGAGGTAGAGGATCCGATCTCCCGGTCACGTCTGCTCCCCGCTTGTGTCGAGGTCCTGCTGGAGGCGGGTGACGTTGGGAGCGCACGGGCGGCGGCCGACGAGCTCGCCGGGCTCGCCGTGCAGCTCGACGCCGCGTATCTGACGGCGCTTGCGACCGAGGCGAGCGGTGCCGTCCTGCTGGCGAAAGGCGATCCACGGGCGGCGCTGCCGACGCTACGTGCTGCGCAGCGCTCGTGGCGCGAGCTCGAGGCGCCCCACCAAGCGGCGCGCGTCCGCGTCCTGGTCGGGGTC
>DATBMD010000210.1:0-3948 GCA_036555085.1 Gaiellaceae bacterium | reverse complement strand
AGGCGATGTTCGAGCGCGCCCGGCGGTCGCTCTCCGGCGGCGTCGCCTCCTCCTACCAGGTGCGCGAGCCGTGGCCGATCTACCTGACGCACGGCGAGGGCCAGCGCGTCTGGGACGTGGACGGCACCGAGTATCTCGACTTCCACAACGGCTTCGGGTCGATGACGCAGGGGCACGCGCATCCCACGATCACGCGCGCCGTCGCCGAGCGCGCCGCGCTGGGGACGCACTTCGCGGCGCCGACCGAGGACGGGATCGTCGTCGCGGAGGAGCTCGCGCGGCGCTTCCGCCTGCCGAAGTGGCGGTACACGAACTCCGGCTCCGAGGCGACCATGGATGCGATCCGCATCGCGCGGGCCCACACCGGCCGCGACGTCGTGCTGAAGATCTTCGGCTCCTACCACGGCCACCACGACACGGTGATGGTCTCGATCGGCGCCGACTACGACCGCATCGGCGACCGCGACGAGCTCGCCTCGCTGCCGTACGGCGCCGGGATACCGCAGACGGTGGTCGACCTGACCGTCCCGGTGCCCTTCAACGACGCCGGCGCGATGGAACGGCGGATCGAGCGGCTCGAGGCAGGGGGCCGCCTGCCCGCCTGCCTGATCATGGAGGCGGCGATGATGAACCTCGGGGTCGTCCTCCCCGAGCCGGGCTACCTCGAGGCCGTGCGCGAGCTGACGCGCGCGCGCGGGATCGTCCTGATCTTCGACGAGGTCAAGACCGGCCTCTGCATCGCGGCGGGAGGCGCCACCGAGCGCTTCGGCGTCGTCCCCGACATGGTCACGCTCGCGAAGGCGCTCGGCGGCGGGCTGCCCAGCGGGGCGATCGGCGCGACCCGCGAGGTGATGGAGTGCGTCCGCGACGAGCGCGTCTACCAGGTCGGCACGTACAACGGGAACCCGCTCGTGATGGCCGCGGCGCGCGCGAGCCTGACCGAGGTGCTCGTCCCCGACGCGTACGAGCATCTCGACGCGCTCAACGAGCGCATCGTCGCCGGCTGCCAGGCGGTGATCGACCGGCACGGCTTCCCCGGCTATGCGATCGGGGTCGGCTCGAAGGGCTGCGTGACCTTCTCGCCGGTGAAGATCACCGACTACGAGAGCTTCAAGCAGAACCAGGACGCCGAGCTCGCCGACCTGGCCTGGCTCTACAACATGAACCGGGGCATCTTCATGACGCCCGGCCGTGAGGAGGAGTGGACGCTGTCCGTCCGGCACAGCGAGGAGGACGTCGACCATTTCGTCGCGGTCTTCGACGACCTCGCGGGCGAGCTGACCGGCTGACGTCCGGCGGCGCTGTGGCAGGATTGGCGCCGTGGAGGGACGTGCCACCGGGCTGAACCACGTCAGCGTGCCGGCGAACGACCTCGCCGCCTCGCTCGCCTTCTACGTCGACGTGCTCGGCCTCGAGCGGATCCCGTCGCCGGACTTCGAGTTCCCGGTCGAGTGGCTCCGCTGCGGCGACCTCCAGGTCCACCTCTTCCAGCGCTCGCCCGACGTGTCTCCGTCGCTGTACCAGCACTTCGGGCTGACGATCGACGACTTCATGGGGGTCTACCGCCGCGTCCGGGATCTCGGCGTCCAGGACTCGGCCGCGTTCTCGGGCGCCGTCATCGAGCTGCCGGACGGAGGCGTCCAGATGTACGTCCGCGATCCCAGCGGCAACCTCGTCGAGCTCGACCACCCCGACGCCTCCGCGATCGACCGCGACGAGGTGCCCGGGTACCGCGTGCTGGCGGAGCAGCGGCCCCAGAGCGAGGAGGCGCAGCGCTCGACCCTCTTCCTCGCGCCCCGGCAGGCGGAGGCGGCTACGCGCTAGAACAACGTCGCCTTGATCCCGCGCACCGCCTGGCGGATGCGGTGCTCGTTCTCGACGAGCGCGAAGCGGACGTGGCCGTCGCCGCCGGGGCCGAAGCCGACGCCGGGCGAGACCGCGACGCTCGCCTCGCGGGCGAGCTTCTCCGCGAACGGCAGCGAGCCGAGCGCGCGAAAGCGCTCCGGGATCGGCGCCCAGACGAACATCGTCCCCTGCGGCTTCGGGAACTCCCAGCCGATCCGCGCGAGGCCGTCGCAGAGGACGTCGCGCCGCGAGCGGTAGATGGCGCAGACCTCGGCCGGGTAGCCGGGCGCCTCGTTCATGGCCGTGATCGCGGCGATCTGGATCGGCTGGAAGGTGCCGTAGTCGAGCCAGCTCTTCAGGCGCGCGAGCGCCTGGACGACGGCGGCGTTGCCGACGAGGAAGCCGACGCGCCAGCCGGCCATCGAGAAGGACTTCGTCAGCGTGTACAGCTCGACGCAGAGCTCGTCCGCGCCCGCGATCTGGAGGATCGACGGCGGCTCGTGGCCGTCGAAGGCGATGTCCGCGTAGGCGAAGTCGTGGACGACGATCAGGTCCCGCTCGCGCGCGAAGGCCACGACGCGCTCCATGTCGTCGAGCTCGACGGTCGCGGTCGTCGGGTTGTGCGGGAAGGAGAGGATCAGCACGCGCGGCGGCGGGTGCGCGCGCTCCCACGCCTGGGCGAGGTTGCCGAGCAGGTCCTCCTCGTGGCCCATCGCCACCTGGAAGACGCTGGCGCCGGCGAAGATCGGCGCCTGGATGTGGATCGGGTAGCTGGGGGCCGGCACGAGCGCGGCGTCGCCGGGGCCGAGCAAGACCCACATCACGTGCGACAGCCCCTCCTTCGCGCCGATCGTGTTGACGATCTGCGTCTCGGGGTCGAGCGAGACGCCGAACCGGCGGGCGTAGAGGTCGGCGCAGGCCGCCCGCAGCTTCGGGATCCCGCGCGAGGCTGAGTAGCGGTGGTTGCGCGGCTTCGCCGCCGCCTCCGCCAGCTTGGCCACCGCCGCCTCGGGCGAGGGGACGTCCGGGTTGCCGAAGCCGAGGTCGACGACGTCCGCGCCGTCGCGCCGCAGCTCGAGGGTCAGCTCGCGGATCGTCGCCAGTACGTAGGGCGGCAGGGCGTCGACCCGGCGGAACGACGTGGCGGTCGTGCTCACGATGCAGGCACGTACGCGGCCGACGGGCTGCCGGCCGGCGTGAAGAGGCCGAGCACCGTCATCGGCGCCTCGCCCGCGTTCTCGACGATGTGGAGCTCCCGCGGCGACAGCCGGAACGCCGTGCCCGGCCCCAGCTCCTCGACGCCGTCGCCGAGGTGGAGGCGCCCCGGCCCGTGCGGCACCCAGACGATCTCGTCGTAGAGGTGGTAGTGCCACGGCGCCCGGCCGGGCGGGATCCGGCCGAGGAAGAGCGTCGCCCGGGTGCAGCCGTTCTCGGGCCCGAACAGCACCCGGAACGAGCGGCTCCCGGTCGCCGCGCCCGCCTCGGCCGTCTCGGCGCCGACGGTGTGCGCGCGCGACCCGAGCGCGGCGTGGCGGTCGCAGTCGGGCCCGACGGTCGCGCGCACGAGCGTCAGGCCGTCGGCCCGCGCCGTCACGGTGGCCGTCTCGCCCGCCGCGACGAACGCCGCCGTTCCCGGCGCGAGCGCATGCTCCGCCTCGCCGGCGGACAGCAGGCCCGACCCCGCGCCCGCGTAGAGCAGGGTGTCGGCGTCGCCGCCGTCGAGCGCGGCGTGGCCGCCAGGCGCGAGTCGCAGCTCGGCGAGGCCGAGCGCCGACCCCGCGCGCGGCGGGACGAGCGGGTGCTCGGCAGTGCTCGTCTCGGGCTCGGCGCTCATGCGCCTGAGCATCGCACACCCGCTCTTCAGGCGGTCAGGACGAGCGGGTTGCCGGACGGGTCGTGGACGAGGATGCCGTCGAGGTGTGTCGCGAGCTCGCCGCCTGCGTCCTCGACCCGGGCGGCGACCCGATCGCGCTCCTCGGCGTCCGGCAGCACGATCGTCGCGTGGCGCAGCGCGGCCGCGCCCGGCGGCGGCGGCGCGGCGCCGAGGCTGTTCCAGGTGTTGACGCCGACGTGGTGGTGGTAGCCGCCGGCGCTCAGGAACGC
>DATBMD010000200.1:0-6862 GCA_036555085.1 Gaiellaceae bacterium | reverse complement strand
GCCCGTGTCGGCGTCGGCATACGGCGAGTTGGCCGAGGTCTGGATCGCGAGCGCGGCCGGCCCGCTCTGTGCAGCTGCCCGGTAGATCCCCTTCTGCCGGTTGAAGAAGGGCACCTTGACCCCGCCGAAGGAGAACCCCGGCCGGAGGGCTCCGTCATACCTCAGATCGTCACCACCGAGCTGAGCTCGCAGCGCGTCCAGAGCGAGGAAGCACGCCGACCGGAGCTCCATGTCCCGCACGTCGGTGATCCTACGGCGGGTGCCTTGCCGAGGCGAACCGCCTCCGATTTGACCCGTCTGCGCCGCGGGCCGATGATGGGCGGCGACCGAGCTGCTCGACCGAAGGGGGAACGATGGCGGAGATTCGCGGCGCCGACCTGGTCGTCGAATACCTCGTACGGGAGAAGGTGCCCTACCTGTTCGGCTACGCCGGCCACGGCGCGGTCGGCCTCCTCGACGGCGTCTACGACCGGCAGGACGAGATCAAGGTCATCTTCCCGCGAATCGAGTCGGGCGCGGGCTACATGGCGGACGCGTACTACCGCGTCAGTCACGAGGTGATCCCCGTCTACACGTCCACCGGGCCGGGCCCGATGCTGCTGACCGTCGCGATGGCGAACGCGTTCTACGACTCGTCGGCGTTCATCGCGATCACCGGCCAGGTCGCGACCTCGCAGTACGACTCCGGCGCCCTGCAGGAGGAGTACCGGCACTACCAGGCCGACTTCCCGAGCCTGGCCAAGGTGATCTCCAAGCGCAGCTTCCAGGCGCACTCGGTGGCCGACCTCGGCAAGTTCCTGCCGAAGGCGTTCAAGCTCGCAGGCACCGGCCGGCCGGGGCCGATCCACATCGACGTCCCCTACGACCTCTGGGTGACCAAGGCGGACGTCGAGGTGCCGGAGCCGTTCGAGCGCTCGCAGATGCTCGAGTGGCGGACGCCCGGATCGCCCGAGGCGGTCGCGAAGGCGCTCGACATGCTGCTGAAGGCGCGGCGGCCGCTGATCCTGGCCGGCGGGGGCGTCGTCCTCTCCGAGGCGACCCGCGAGCTGGCCGCGTTCGCCGAGCACGTCAACATCCCGGTGTACACGACGTTCATGGGCAAGGGCGCGCTGGGCCCCGAGCACCCGCTCCATCTGGGCATCGCCGGCTGCTGGGGCGAGTACCCCGCGCAGGAAGCGGCGCGCAACGCCGATGTGATCCTGGCGCTCGGCTGCCGCTTCTCCGACATCCACTCGTCCTCGTGGGTGCCGGGCTACACGTACAACATCCCGCCGACGAAGCTGATCCACGTCGACATCGACTCGCAGGAGATCGGGCGGAACTACCCGACGGAGCTGGGCATCGTCGGCGACGCCCGCGAGGTGCTCCGCCAGCTGGCCGAGCTCGCCGGGAAGAACGGGCGCCGCGAGGCGACCGGCTGGAACGAGCAGGTCGAGGGCTACAAGACCGAGTGGACGAACTTCATCGAGGGCGAGAAGGGCTCCGACGCGGTCCCGATCGACCCGCGGCGCGTGATCAAGGAGCTGCGGGCGGCGAGCGACCCCTCGACGCTGATGATCACCGACACCGGCAACCACCAGACGTGGGTGGAGCAGTACTGGGACACGCCCGGCCCGCAGATGTCGTTCACGCCCGGCGGCTTCGCGGGCATGGGCTTCGGCACCTACGGGGTGCTCGGCCTCAAGCTGGCCCGGCCCGAGCAGCCGGCCGTCTGCGTGACGAGCGACGGCAGCTTCATGATGTTCCCCGGCGCCGTCGCCACCGCGACCGAGTACGGCATCCCCGCGATCTGGGTGATCCTCAACAACTACACGATCGGGGTGATCCGGGATCTCCAGCGCTTCTACATGGACGGGCGCGAGATCGGGACGAGCTTCGTCAAGCAGTCGACGGGCGAGTTCTGGAACCCCGACTTCGTGAAGATGGCCGAGGCGATGGGGGCGGGCGGCATCTCCGTCGAGGACCCCGGCGATCTCGGCTCGGCGTTCGAGACCGCGCTCGCCGCCGGGACGCCTTATGTGATCGACGTCAAGGTCAACCGCGACACGGCGGTGCCGCTGATCGGCACGTGGAAGTTCGACCCGATTCCGCAGGCCGAGCCGACCTTCGGCAAGCCGCTGATCCTCACCTGAGCGGCACGTACCCCTTCAGCGCGATCGTCGGGCAGGAGCGCCTCCAGCAGGCGCTCCTGCTCAACGCGGTCAACCCCGCGGTCGGCGGCCTGCTCGTCGAGGGGCCGAGCGGGACCGCGAAGTCGACGGCAGTGCGCGGGCTCGCCGGGCTGCTGCCGAAGCTCGACGTCGTCGGGGACTGCCCCTTCTCGTGCGACCCCGCCGCGCCCTGCGAGGCGTGCCGGGCCCGGCGAGAGCACGGCGAGGAGCTGCCGGTCGTGCGCCGCCGGACCCGCGTCGTGACGCTGCCGCTGAACGCGACCGACGACCGCGTCGCAGGCTCGGTCGACATCTCCCGCGCGCTGCGGGAGGGCGTCGCCGCGCTCGAGCCGGGCCTGCTGGCGGAGGTGAACCGCGGCATCCTCTACGTCGACGAGATCAACCTGCTCGACGACCATCTCGTCGACATCCTGCTCGACGCCGCGGCGCTCGGCGTCAACACGGTCGAGCGCGAGGGCGTCTCGGTGAGCCACCCGGCGCGATTCCTGCTGATCGGGACGATGAACCCCGAGGAGGGCGACCTGCGGCCGCAGCTCGCCGACCGGATCGGCCTGCGGGTGGCCGTGGACGCGCTCGACGACGCGGAGGGCCGGGCGGAGGTGATCCGGCGGCGAGAGGCCTACACCGCCGACCCCGACGGCTTCGCCGCCGCCTGGGAGCCCCGGGAGCGCGAGCTCGCGGAACGGCTCGAGCGCGCACGGGCCGCGCTCGCCGCGGTCGAGGTGCCCGACGCCCTCTACGCCGCGATCGGGCAGGTGGTCGTTCGCGCGGGCGTGCGGAGCCATCGCGCCGACGTGACCATCCTGCAGTGCGCGAAGGCCCGGGCCGCGCTGGACGGTCGCCCCAGGGTCGAGGGCGACGACGTCCACGACGCCGCATCGCTGGCGCTCGGCCACCGCGTGCCGATCGACCCGTTCGACGCGCAGCACGGGCTCGACGACCGGCTGCTGCGGCGAATCGTCGACGAGGTGCTCGACGAGGACGCGGCCGAAAAAAAAGCGGCGGCGCCGGCGAGCCCGGCGTCGAGCTCGAGCCGCTCCAGCTGACGCCGGAGATCGAGGACCTGACCGTCGACGCCGAGCGGCCGTACGCGGACGCGCGACGTCGCGACTCGGTGGAGCGCGGCGCGCTGGGCCGCCGCGACCGGGCGCCGGTCGCGCTGCGGCGCGGCAAGCGCACCCGGCACCGGCTGGCGGACCCGCGGGATCACGACGTCGCAATCGACGCGACGCTGCGCGCCGCGGCCGTCCGCCGAGGGCGCCGCGGCGGGCCGGTCACGGTCGCGAGCGAGGACGTCCGGCGCAAGGTGCGCGAGAGCCGGGTGCCGTTCGACGTCTGCTTCGTCGTCGACAACAGCTACTCGCTGCAGGCCGACGCGATGGTCGAGAAGGTGAAGGGGCTCGCGTTCCGGCTCCTCGAGGACGCCGCCGGGCGCGGCGATCGGGTCTCCCTGGTCGCGTTCCGCAGCGGCGTGCCGCGGGCCGTCGTCGCGCTGCGCCCGACGACCAGCCTGCGCCTCGCGTCCGAACGGCTACGGGAGATGCCGCTGAGCGGGCGCACGCCGCTCCCGCACGCGCTCCAGCTCGCGCGTTCGCTGCTTCGGCAGGAGGCGTTCAAGCGGGCGAACGCGCGGCCCATCGTCGTCGCGCTGACGGACGGGGCGCCCAACGTCCCGCTGCGTGCCGGCGGCAACGCCCTCGCGGACGCGCTCGCGCAGGCGGCCGAGCTGCGCCGCGCCGCGATCCCGCTCGTCGTGGTCGACGCCTCGCGACCCGGGCCGGCGCCGGCGTTCGGACGCGAGATCGCGGCCGCGGGCCGCGGCGCGCACCTGCCGATCGCGGACGTCGCCGTCGATGCCTTCCCGGCCGTGCTCGGCCGGGTGGCATAGTCGGTCGATGACCCGGAGCGAGCTCGCCGTGCTCGAGGCGCTCCTCGACCCGCGCATCGGCCCCGAGACGCTGCCCGCCGAGCTCCGGGCCGGCCTGGACGACGCTCCGTCCGACGAGGCCGCCGCCGCGCTGGCCGCCGCTCGCCGCGAGCGCCGCTTCCGCTGGGGCGGGCAGGAACTGAGCTACGGCGAGGTGCTCGACGCCTTCGCGGACCACTGCGACGCCGAGCTCGACGACGTCGAGCTGGTGGAGCGCACGGACGAGGTGCTCGTCGCGCGCTGGCGGCGCGAGACCAGCCGGCTCGAGCTGCGGGCCGGCTTCGTCGGCATCCAGGCGCTCGCCTCGATCGAGCCGACGATGCTGCTCGGCGAGGTGGCCGACGACGAGGACCGCCTCGTGGCGGCGTTTCTCGACGACGCCGAGCTGCGCGCCCGACTCGCGGTCTGCGACCTCGACCGGCTCGAGCGTCTGGGCGCCGTCCGCTCGAGCGTTTTCGTCTACCTCGAGTGGTTCCTGCGCGACGTGTACGGCGTCAAGCTGCTCCCGAGCCCGCGGTTCACCCATGGGCTGATCGAGCGGGGCGTCATCTCGCTCGGGATGGGCTGACCCGTGTGAGCCTCCACGACTTCGAGCGCGTGCCGCTCCTCTTCGGCCCCTCGCCGGTGCACCGGCTCGAGCGCCTGAGCGAGCATCTCGGCGGCGAGGTCGAGCTCTGGGCGAAGCGCGAAGACTGCAACGCCGGGCTCGCCTACGGCGGCAACAAGGTGCGCAAGCTGGAGTACCTCGCCGCGGAGGCGCTCGCCCAGGGCTGCGACACGCTCGTGTCGATCGGCGGCGTCCAGTCGAACCACACGCGCCAGGTCGCCGCCGTCGCCGCGCATCTCGGCCTCGGCTGCGTGCTCGTGCAGGAGCACTGGGTCGACTGGCCGGACGCCGTCTACGACAGGGTCGGGAACATCCTGCTGTCGCGGATCATGGGCGCCGACGTCCGGCTCGACCCTGCGGGGTTCGACATCGGCTTCCGCCCGAGTTGGGAGGAGGCGCTGGCGTCGGTCGAGGAGCGGGACGGCAAACCGTATGCGATCCCAGCCGGCGCGTCGGACCACCCGCTGGGCGGCCACGGGTTCGCGCGCTGGGCCTACGAGGTGGCCGATCAGGAGCGCGAGCTGGGCCTCTTCTTCGACACGATCGTCACCTGCTCCGTGACCGGGTCGACCCAGGCCGGGATGATCGCGGGCTTCGCCGGCCAGGAGCAGCCGCGCCGCGTGCTGGGGATCGACGGCTCGGCGACGGTGGAGCAAACCTGGGAGCAGGTCGCCCGCATCGCCCGCCGCACCGCCGAGGCGATCGGTCTCGGCCGGCCGCTCCGCGACGACGAGATCGTGCTCCTCGACGAGTGGCACGCCGGCACGTACGGGATCCCCGACGGGAAGACGATCGAGGCGATTCGCCTGTGCGCGCGACTCGAAGGAGTGCTGACAGATCCTGTCTACGAGGGGAAGTCGATGGCGGCCCTCATCGATCTCGTTCGCACCGGCCGGGTCGAGCCGGGCTCGCGGGTGCTGTACGCGCACCTCGGCGGGCAGCCGGCGCTCAACGCGTACGCCGGGGCGTTCGAGCTCTAAGCGTCGGGCCGGCCGTCGAGGAACATCCGCAGCCGCGTGCGCGTCCGGTCGAGCTCGCCCTCGACATGGCCGTTGACTGCGCGGCAGGCCCAGCCCAGCCGCAGCGCGATCTCGGCGGCGCGGGAGAGATCCTCGCTGCGGCCCGCTCGGCGGAACGGCTCGAGGTACGCGTCGCGGTACGGCGTCAGGTCGACGGACCCCTGCACGTCGTCGACGCCCCAGGCGATCCCTCCCTCGAGCGTGACGGCGAGCGTGAAGAAGGGGTGCGAGACGCACGCATCGCCCCAGTCGAGCAGCAGGTAGCGGCCCTCGCGAACGTAGACCTGGCCGTCGTGGAAGTCGTCGTGCTGGATCGTCTCCGACACGCCGTAGCCGGCCAGCTCCTCGCAGAGCTCCGCGACCTGCGGCACGCGGCCCCGGAGGCGGCTCCGTTCCGCGGCGGGCAGCCCGTCGAGGCCGTCGAGCAGCTCCTCGAACCTGGACGGCAGGACGGCGAGGCGGAGGTCGGGGACGCCGGCCGCCAGCAGCTCCTCCGCCGCGTCGGCGACGTCGAGCTGAACGCCGGCGTAGAGAGGCAGCACGTCGAGCCAGCGGCCCAGGTCGCGTTCCTGCTGGACGAGCTGCCGCAGCTGCGTGCCGGCGTCCGCCATCAGCATCCAGCCGCGCCCGGGCTCGACGGCGAGCAGGCCGGGGACGCAGTCGGGCCGTCGGCGCGACAACAGGCCGACGACGGCCGCCTCGTGGCGCAGCTCGGGCACGTTCGCCTTGAAGTAGATGTCGCCCGCCGGCGTCGGCACGCGCAGCACGGTCGACCACGGGTAGACGTGCGGCTGCTCGATCGCGCCCGCGACCTCCGAGCCGAGGTCGCCGAGCCGGCCGGCGATCCAGCCGTGCGCTTCGGCGAGCCAGAGCGGGTCGGTCCAGATCGACCCGTTTCCCCGCGCCATCGAGCGCAACCTACCTGCGAGCGGCCGGACAGGTCCGGCCCCTACGGGGTTTCCGGTGCAAGGTTTGGAGAGGGCGCACTAGAGTTCTGCGCTCCCCGCCGTCGACCCCGGAGGTGTCTCGTGGCGTTCATGCTGACCCGTATCGACACGGTGGACTACGACACCTGGAAGCCGCTGTTCGACAAGGACGTGCCCGAAGCGCGGCGGGCCGCGAAGGGGTACCGGATCCT
>DATBMD010000185.1:0-8012 GCA_036555085.1 Gaiellaceae bacterium | reverse complement strand
ATACGCCTCCTCGTGCCGGTTCGTCCAGAACCCGGCCTCGCCCAGCTTCTCGAGATCGGGCGGCTCGAGGGGCGAGGCGGCGTCCGCCTCGCGCAAGCGCTGCCAGGCGGTCTCCCAGTCCTGCCGGTCGAACGCCTCCCGACCGGCCGCGAGCGGCGCGCGCGCGCCCGCTCCCGGCACGGACAGGTCGACGGCGCCGCGCCTGACCGCCTCCCTCGCGAGCTCGACGCGGCGACGCCCGCCGGCCGCCTGGATGCCGAACTTGTCGTACAGGTGGAGCAGGTGCTGCTTCACGGCGGCGTCGGTGACGACGAGCTCCTGAGCGATCTGCCGGACTGACGCCGGCTCGGCGAAGACGTCGTCGGACACCACAGGCCCGCAGAGCGCGGCGAGGACGTCCCGCTCCCGCCGGGTCAGCTCCGGAAGCTCGTCCATGCTTGTGCGAATACTTACCAAACAGTAAGCGAAGTCTCACCACCGCTCTCACCCCGAGGAGATTGTGGGCGCCTGCCGGCAGGCGTACCTTCGGCTCGAAAGCCCGAGGAGGAGACCATGAGTGCGGCGCTCGAGCAGGTCGGTTCCAGGCAGGAAGCCCTCTCGTACAGCCGGGGCGCAGACGACGTGCCGCTCCTCGAGGAGACGATCGGCGAACGGCTGCGAAAGACGGTCGACCGGTTCGGCGACCGCGACGCGCTCGTCGTCCGCGACCAGGGGTACCGCGCGACCTACGCCGAGATCTGGGAGCAGGTCGACCGGGCCGCCCGCGGGCTGCTCGCGCGCGGCATCGGGAAGGGCGAGCGCGTCGGGATCTGGGCGCCGAACCGCCACGAGTGGTACGTGACGCAGTTCGCGACCGCGCGGATCGGCGCGATCCTCGTGAACATCAACCCCGCCTACAAGACGGCCGAGCTCGAGTACGCGCTGAACAAGGCCCGCGTCGGCGTGCTCTTGTACGCGGCGGGCTTCCGCGACGCCGACTACCGGGCGATGCTCGACCAGGTGCGCGACCGCTGCCCGGAGCTCCGGCAGTCGATCTGCCTCGAGGACGGCTGGGACGACCTGCTCGCGGACGGCGACACGCTGCGCCCGGGCGAGGTCGAGGCCCGCGAGGCGACCCTCGAGCCCGGCGAGCCGATCAACGTCCAGTACACCTCCGGCACGACGGGCTTCCCGAAGGGCGCGACGCTCTCGCACCGCAACATCCTCAACAACGCGAACCTGCTGGCCCGCACGCTGCGCTACGACGAGCGCGATCGCGTGTGCGTGCCCGTGCCGTTCTACCACTGCTTCGGGATGGTGATGGGGAACCTCGCCTGCGTCACGCACGGCGCCTGCGTCGTCGTGCCCGGCGAGTCGTTCACGCCGCTCGGCGTCCTCGCCGCGGTGGCGTCCGAGCGCTGCACGTCGCTCTACGGCGTGCCGACGATGTTCATCGCGACGCTCGAGGAGCCGCGCTTCGCCGAGTTCGACCTCTCGAGCCTGCGGACCGGGATCATGGCCGGCGCCCCCTGCCCGATCGAGACGATGAAGCAGGTGCGCACGGCGATGCACATGGACGAGGTCACGATCGCCTGCGGCATGACCGAGACCTCGCCCGTCTCCACCCAGACCGCCGTCGACGACCCGCTCGAGAAGCGCGTGACCACCGTCGGCAGGGCGCATCCCCACATCGAGCTCAAGGTCGTCGACCCGGTCACCGGCGAGACCGTCCCGCGCGGCGTCCCCGGAGAGCAGTGCACCCGGGGCTACTCGGTGATGTTGGGCTACTGGGGCGACGAGGAGGCGACGCGCAACGCCGTCGACGACGAGGGCTGGATGCACACGGGCGACCTCGCCGTGATGGACGACGACGGGTACCTCTCCATCGTCGGCCGGATCAAGGACATGATCATCCGCGGCGGCGAGAACATCTATCCGCGCGAGCTCGAGGAGTTCCTGATCGCGCTCCCCGGCGTCAGCGAGGCGTACGTGATCGGCGTGCCGAGCGAGCGCTACGGCGAGGAGGTGATGGCGTGGGTGAAGGCGGCCCCGGGCGCCGCCCTCACCGGCGACGGGCTGGCCGAGGCCTGTCGCGGCAGGATCGCGACGTTCAAGATCCCCCGCTACTGGAAGTTCGTCGACGCGTTCCCGCTGACGGTGACCGGAAAGGTCCAGAAGTTCCGGATGCGGGAGCTGTCGATCGCGGAGCTCGGGCTCGAGGCTGCTGCCTCGATTCGCACCGCCTGAGACGCGCACGGCGACCAGTCCGATCGCCGCGGATCGTCACCGACGCGTTCGGATCAGGAGTCTCGGGCGCCGAGCGCCGCCCGGAGCCGATCGACGTCCTCCAGGCTCCCCTTCAGCTCGAGGAGCGGCAGCGCCTCTGACAGTGTGAGCTCCGTGTCCAGCGCGGCGCCCTGGCGGACGATGATCCCGGCCACGTCGAGCCAGTCCTGGTCACGGCCTGCGAACACCTTGTGGACCACGAGATCCTCGGCGCTGCACGTCCTCAGCGACACGTCGCCCACGCTCCAGGCAGAGGCGCGCTCGGCGGCTCGCTCTTCGAACTCCAGCGCGCCGAGCGCGATGTCGAGCGGGACACCGTTGCTCGCGTGCACCAGCACGACCCGGTTCTCGAGCGCGAACGCGCGCGCATCGTCGATACGCGGCTCGAACCGGTCGAGCAGCACGTCGACGGCAGGCGCCTCGGACCCGTGTCCGGCGAGGATCGTGAGGTCGACGTCTCGGGTGAGGCGCGGTTCGCCCCAGCGGAGGACGGCCAGGCCGCCGATGAAGCAGAAGCGCCAGTCGCGCTCCAGGCAGAGCTGCTGGATCTCGGCTGCCGCCGCGAAGAGCGGATTCATCGAGCCCGCGCACGGGCGAATAGGCGTTGCTGCTCGACCAGCCCCGAGCCCTCGGCCTTTGGCGGCGCATAGCTCAGGAGGCCCAGGAGCGCTTCGGCTGCCGCGAGCGCCTCGGCGTCGGTCAGCTCGCGAAGCTCCCGCCGTCGTACGTCCTCGAGCGCCCGCCCTGCCTGACGCCATGACTGCACAGCCGCTCGATCATCTCGCGTGGTCATTGCCGTAAGCGTACGTCGCAGCCCAGAGGCGTCCCGGCCGCGGGCGGCTACGCGCACGAGATGTACTGGGCGCCGAGCGTCGTGGCGAGCGTCCGGTGCGCGGTCGCGGTCCCGACGAGGGTCGAGCGGGCTGGGTCGACTCCGTGCGCATGCGCGAACGCGAGCGGTAGCCCCGGGAGGGGCGGACGGCACCAGCAGGTGGGCGGCCCGGCGGGGTGTGGGCAGAGCGCGTGCTCGACCGGGCCCGAGACCCGCCCCGCGAGACGGGCTGCGATGTCCGCGAGGTCGCCGGCCCCGCCGTCCGGGCCCCAATCGAAGACCAGGTGCGGGGCAGCCGGCTCGATCCGCCCGAGCGTTTCCTCCCAGCCGGGCGTGTGCAGCGCGGCGGCGGCGACCAGGACACCCGAGCGCCCGCGATCCGCAGGCGGCGTGCGCCGGAACGCGATGCGCTCCACGCGGACGAAGCCCTCGTCGACCGCCGGCGGCTCGAGCTCGCGCAGCGCGCGCATCTGCGAGGTCGGTGCGAGCACGCCCGGCTCGCGACGGGCCAGCGCCCGCAGCTCCTCCGGGGTCGGCAGGACGCCGAAGCGCTCGAGCAGCCGCTCGACGAGGTTCACCTGCGCCTGCGCCAGGGGCGTGTCGAGCCAGACGCACCGCACGGCGGCGCGCTGCCGGCCGGCGGCCTCGAGCACATGACTTCTCACCGCGCGCGTCGGGTACGTGGCGTCGACGACGACGCGCCGGGCGCCCGACGCCAGCTCGGCGGCGAGCGCGTGGGCGAGGTCGCGGAGAGAGCCGCCGCGCTCGTCGCGGTTCAGGCGGACGTAGCCGCGAGCGACGTAGTCCTCAGCGAGACGGCTCTTGCCGGCGCCGGGGATGCCCATCACGAGGACGACGTCGCCGACAGCCGTCCGACGGGGCTGCCGAGCACGGCCCGGGCGGGCGACTCCGAACGAGTGGTCGATGGCCGCAGTCTCGTCAGGGTCGAGACGCAGGCCCGCCGAACGTGCCGCGGAGCGCGCGGTCTCGTGCCTGCGGGCGCCGGGGATCGGGACGACGATCGGCGAGAGCTCGAGCAGCCAGGCGAGCGCGACCTCGGCTGCGGTCGCGCCCCGTGTCGCTGCGATGCCGGCCAGCACCTCGTTGCGGGCGAGTCTGCCCGCCCCGCGCGGCCCGCCGAGCGGAGAATGGGCGATGACGGTCAGGCCGAGGTCGGCGCACCGCTCGACGAGCCCTCCCCGGATCGCGTGATCGTCGCCGGGGCCGAGCGCCACCTGCACGGCCGCCACGGGCGCCAGGTCGAGAGCCTCGTCCAGCTGGTGCCGGTTGACGTTCGCGAGCCCGACCCGCCGCACGACCCCGGCGCCGTGGAGCTGCGCGAGCGCGCGGACCGAGGTTCGCCAGGGCGTCCGGGGGTCGGGTGCATGAAGGAGGTAGAGGTCGATGGGCAGGCCGTCCAACGCCTCGAGGCTTGCCTCGCAGTCGGCGCGGATCGCCTTCGCGCGACCGTCGGGGACCCAGCCTCCGCCGGCCCGCGTCATGCCCCCCTTCGTCACGATCCGGGCGCTCGCCTCGGCGCCGGAACGGCGTAGGGCGCGGGCCAGGAGCCGCTCGTTGTGGCCGAGCTCGTCGGGCCCTCGGCCGTACGCGTGAGCGGTGTCGAACACCGTCACGCCCGCCTCGACGGCCGCCGCGATCGTCTGCAGGGCGATCTCCTCGGCGCGGCTCTCGTCCGTCGAGAGACGCATGCAGCCGAGGCCGATGCGGAGCTCCGAGGACGAAGGCCAGTGGGGAGAGCTCAGGGCACGGAGCGTAGTGCACTCGGCGCGGCTCGAGCGGCGGCGCCGACTGCGTCCGAAAAGGCGGAGTCTGCGCTCGCGCGTGGAACGAGGCGCCAGTGGGGCCGGGGTCTCCCCTTCCCCCCAACCCCGGCTCCACTGCCTTCAACCCGCGGAGTTACTCGGGCAGCGCCTCGCCGAGGTGGTGGCGAATGCGGTCGCGCAGCTCCGAGAAGCGGATCGCCTCGTAGGCGATCAGGGCCACCAGCACGGCCGCGAGGACGGCGAGCGTCGCAAGCGCGGGCAGCACGACGCCGAGCGGCACCAGCGCAACGAGGACGATCGCGGAGACGAGGCGCTCGGCGCTCAGCGTGCGGAGGTTGCGCAGGCGGAAGGCGACGTGCGCGAGCAGGTAGACGGCCGTGCCGCCGAGCAAGGCGGTGGCGGTCACGAGCTCGAGCGGCTCGCTCACGTCGCCGAGGGTCTTCTTCATCCCCAGTGCGACCAGCACGATGCCGGCGATCATCGGGAAGTGCAGGTACGAGTAGGAGTCGCGGGCGATCGTGTTCTGCTCGCGACCCGTGGCGGCGAGCGTCAGCCGGCGCTCCGCCACGCGCGCGACGACGTCGAAGTAGAGCCACCAGAGCCCGGCGGCGACGGCCGTGCCGAGCACGGCGGCGGCGACGACGCCCGCGTCGACGCTCGTCTCGGCGCCCACGCCGATGGCCACGATGGACTCGCCGAGCGCGATGATCACTATCAGCCCGTGTCGCTCGGCGAAGTGGCCGGGAACGAGCCGCCAGCCCTCGGCGCCGAAGAGGTACGGCTCGCCCATGTCGAGCAGCAGCGCGAGCACCCAGAGCGCGCCCTGCAGGTACCCGTCGGCGAACGAGGCGGCGACGATCAGCCCCACGCCGAGCGCGGTGCCGCCCGCCAGCCCCGCCACCGACTGCCGGAGCGCGGGGTCGTCGCGGCTCGCGAGGACGAACAGCGCGATCTGGCCGAACCGGACGACCCCGTAGGCGCACGCGAAGAGAAACGCCGAGTCGTCGAAGGCCTCGGGCACGCAGAGGGCGGCGACGAGGAGCGCAGCCATCACGACGAACATCGCGATCCGGACGGCACCCTCCTCCGGATCGACCACGCTCGTCAGCCACGCATAGCCCACCCACGACCACCAGAGCACCGCGAGCACCAGCAGCCCTCTCGCGAGCCCTTCCCAGGTCGGAGTAGCGGCCATCAGCGCCGTGCACTGGGTGATCGCCAGCACGAAGACGAGGTCGAAGAAGAGCTCGAGCGGAGTGACGCGCTCCTCCTGGCGCAGCACCGCCGTCAGGCGCGGACCGCGGCCTGGCGTCGTCCCGCTCACGGAGTCATCCTCGCAAGCGGGGAGCGTGCTACGCGCGAGCCCGCCGGTCGCGCGTTGCCACCCAGGCGGCTCCGGCGGTGGTCGCCACCAGCACAGCCACGAGGCCGACGAGGCGCGCGTCGCTGCCGGCGCCGACCGCCTCGAACGCCGATCGCATCCGAGTCGTGACGGGCGGGTCGGCGCTTTCGCGCTCGCGCGGCGGCGTTCTTTCCTCGCGAGGCCGGCTCGGCGCCGGGGCGGGTGGAGGCCGCTGCGCCTCGAGCGGCGACGTCGGCGCGCCGTAGGCGCTCGAGGTCGCGATCGTGGTGAGCGGCGCCGCATCCTCACCGCCGGCGGCGTCCACCTTGGCCTGCGTCTTCGGCGGCAGCTTCGACTGCCGGGCGACGCCGACGCCGGTCGCCGACGAGGACTCGCTCGTGGGGATCGTCTCGACGTATTGCGAGACAGCGGACACGGGCGGGGAGCCGGCTGCGACGGCAGCGCCGGGGGCGAGCAGGGCCGCCAGCGCGAACGATGCGGCGAAGCGGGCGCGCGCGGCAGGCGAGCTGACGAGTGCGCGAGGCAGACGGCTAGCCTAGCACCCGTGCTCGGAGCTCCAGACCGGGCTGGGCTGGCCGCGGCGGGCGTCTCGTTCGGTGTCGCGGCGATCGTCTTCTGGGTCGCCTGGGACGACGGCAGCTACGGCGTCGAGAGCCGCAACGTCCTCGGGATCGGCGTTTGGTGGGCGGTCGGTGCGCTCGCGCTCCTGAGCCCCGACCGGCGCGCTCGGCTGCGCGGCTGGGCGCTCGTCGTCGGCGGACTGCTCGCCGGGCTCGCGCTGCTGACGCTCGTCAGCCTGCTCTGGTCGCCGAGCGCCGAGAAGACGTTCGACGAGGTCAACCGGGTGACGCTGTATCTCGGAGCGTTCCTGCTCGCGGTGCTGCTCGCCCCGCGCGGCCGCCCGCGCGTCTGGTTGGACGGGCTCGCGATCGGCATCGGCGCGGTCGCCGTCGTCGCGCTTGCGAGCCGTCTCTTCCCCGATCTGTTCGACGATCGCGGGCTGGTCACGTACCTGCCGTCGGCGGCCACGCGGCTCAGCTTCCCGCTCGGCTACTGGAACGGGCTCGGCATCTTCCTCGCCCTCGGCGTGCCGCTCCTCCTCCACCTGGCTGTCGTGGCAGGGCGCGCGCCGGTGCGCGCCGCGGCGCTGATGCCGGTGCCCGTGATCGGCGCAGCCGTCTTCCTGACCTCGTCACGTGGCGCCGTCGCCACCGCCGTCGTCGCCGCAGCGGTGTTCTTCGCGCTGACCGACCGGCGTTGGGAGGCGGGCGTCGCGATCGCGTCGTCCGCTGCGGGTACGGCCGTCGCCGTCGCTGTTCTCAACGCGCGCAACGAGCTCGTCAACGGACCGGTCGAGTCGGCCACCGCAGCCGACCAGGGACGGTCGGCCGCCCTGCTGATCGCGTTGGCCGCGCTCGCGACCGGCGCCGCCTACGTGCTGGGCTCGCTCGGGCTGCGCCGGGTCGATCCCCCGCGCACGTTGGGAATCGCGCTCGTCGCCGCGGTCGCGGTCGCCGCCCTCGCGGGTATCGCTGCAGCGGATCCCGGACGGCGCTTCGACGAGTTTCGGGCGTCCCCGGGCAGCCTCGAGGCTCTCAGCGGGGACTCGTTCGTCGTCTCCCATCTGCTCAGCGGCAGCGGCAGCGGGCGGTGGCAGTTCTGGACGGCGGCGATCGACCAGTGGCGCTCCCAGCCGGTGGGCGGTGTGGGCGCCGGGACCTACGAGGCGTGGTGGGCTGCGAACGGCTCGTTCTCGTACTTTCTCCGC
>DATBMD010000141.1:0-13824 GCA_036555085.1 Gaiellaceae bacterium | reverse complement strand
AACATCGTCCTCAGCCCGCGTTCGCTGTTCCGCGTCAGGCGGGTACTGGAACGGGAGCGCTTCGACCTGCTCCACCTGCACGAGCCCATGACGCCGGCGATCTGCGTGTCCTGTCTCAGCGTCGCGACGACCCCGATCGTCGCCACGCACCACGCCTCCGGCGAGCTCGGCTGGATGAAGCTGGGTATGAAGCTGTGGGGGTTCCTGCTGAGCCGGATCGACGAGCGGATCGCCGTCTCCGAGCAGGCGCGCGACTCGATCGCCCGCTGGTTCCCCGGCGAGTACGAGGTCGTCCCCAACGGCGTCCTCATCCCGGACCACGCCGCGCCGGGAGAGCGCGACCACGTCGTCGTCTTCGCCGGCCGGCACGAGCCGCGCAAGGGGCTGCACGTCCTGCTGGGCGCCTGGCCGGAGATCCGGCGGCGCACCGGGGCGCGGCTGCGGGTGGCCGGCGCCGACCCGCTCGCGGTGAGGTTGCTCCTGACGCGCCTCCACGTCCCCGACGACGGCATCGAGATCCTCGGCTTCCTCTCGCAGGACGAGCTCACCCGCGAGCTCTCGCAGGCGAAGGCGCTCGTCGCGCCGTCGCTCGGCGGCGAGAGCTTCGGCATGGTGCTGACGCGCGCGTTCGCCTGCGCGACCCCGGTCGTCGCCTCCGACATCCCCGGCTACCGCGAGGTCGTCACCGACGAGACGGCGGTCGTCGTGCCGCCGGACGACCGGCAGGCGCTCGTCGCCGGCGTGGCGGGGCTCCTCGCCGACGAGCCCCGCCGGGAGGCGATGGGAGCGGCCGCCCGCGCGCTCGCGAACGCCCACTACGCGTGGCCCGATCTCGCGCGGCGGCTGGAGGCGATCTACGAGCGGGCGCTCGGCCCCGAGCGGAGGCGGGTGGCGGCGTGAGGCTGCTCGGGCTCTGGCGCAACCCGTGGGCACGCGGCGTGCTCGTGCTGGCGACGCTCGTGCTCGCGCTGCTCGCGATCTGGTGGCGCGGGCCCGAGTGGAGCGACGTCTACCACGCCTTCGACTTCGTCGAGTGGCGGTGGATCGTCCTCGCCCTGCTGCTCAACCTCGCCTCCGTCCTCGCCCGGGCGATCTCCTGGCGGCTGACGATCGGCCAGGCGCTGCCGGAGCCGCACCCCTCGTTCGCGACGGTGTTCTCGGCGTTCGCCGTCGGCCTGCTCGGCAACGCCGTCCTGCCGGCGCGCGCCGGCGAGCTGGCGCGGGTGGCCGTGCTCCGCCGGCACCTGCCGCAGGACCGCGGCACGGGGACGAGCGCGACGCTGCTCGGGACGGTGTTCGCGCACCGGCTCTTCGACCTGTTCCCGGTCGCGCTGCTCGTCGTCTACGTGCTCCTGACCGCGAAGATCCCGCACTGGGCGGTCACGAGCATCATCGTGCTCGGCCTCGTCGGCCTGGGCCTGCTCACCGTCGCGATCCTGAGCGCACGCCGGGGAGAGCGGCCCGTGGGACAGGAGGGGAGCACCCTGCGCCGGCTGGTGACGATGGCGCGGCAGGGCCTGGCCGTCCTGAAGGCGCCGGTGCCGGCTGCCGGCGCGATCCTGTTCCAGACGTTCGGCTGGCTGCTGCAGCTCCTCGCCGTCTACGTGGCGATGCGTGCCTTCGACATCGACGCGCCGCTGCCCGCCGCAGGGCTCGTGCTGCTGCTGATGAACGTCGCGACGATCTTCCCGCTCTGGCCTGGCAACATCGGCCTCCTGCAGGCCGCCGTGGCGCTGCCGCTGCTCCGCTACGGCGTGCCCTACGCGACCGGTTTCGCCTACGGCCTCGTGCTGCAGGTGGTCGAGATGTCGGTCGGCGTCGGCGTGGGCCTCGTCTTCCTGGCGCGCGAGGGGCTCTCGTTCGCGTCGCTCCGGCGCATGGAGGAGCAGGAGGAGCGCGTCGAGGACGAGCTCGTCGAGGCATCCGGGCCCGAGGCCGAGGCGGAGCCCGAGCAGCGCCGGGCGCGGGAGAGCGTTCCGCGCTAGGCGGGGCTGCTGCCGGCGAGCTGGCGTTCCTGGATCGTCCGGATCCGCCCGGCGACCGACTCGAGCAGCTTCCACATCATCTGGGGGTCGTGCTCCACGATCGGCCTGAAGCTCCAGATGGGGAGGATGAACGCGTGGACGTCCGTGTCGGCGGTGATCGTCGCCGAGCGCGCCTGCCGGTCGATCAGGGCGATCTCGCCGAAGTTCGCTCCCGGTCCGAGCGTTCCCACGACGGTGTCGCGGACGGCGACGCTGACCTCGCCGGCCTCGATCACGAAGAAGCTGCGGCCGCTGTCCCCCTCGCCGGCGAGCGTCTCGCCGGCGCGGTACGAGCGCTCGAAGAACTCGCCTGCGAGCCGGTCGAGCTCCGCGTCCTCGAACGCCTCGAACAGGGGCACCTTGCGGAGCAGCTCGTTGGAAGGGCGAGCCATCGACGGCGATCATATGCTGCGGGTCAGGCGGGTGCGGCGCGTGAAGCCGATTCCGCCAGGCGCGCGCCGATCACCTCGTCGGCGGCGGCGAGGCTCGGCGCGCTGCCGGTGAGCGCCTCCAGGAACTGCTCTCGCCCCAACGCGTACAGCTCGACGTTGCCGTCGGCCGACACCGTCGCCGTGCGCGGCACGTCGTGCAGGAGCGCGATCTCGCCGAACCCCTCGCCGGGCCCGAGCGCGGTCGGCGGCCCCGTCGCGTGCTGCACGTGCACGGTCCCGGACGCGATCAGGTAGTAGCGGTCTCCCGGCTCGCCGAGCCGGACCACCGGCTCGCCCGCCGGCACGCGGATCGGCGCCAGCTCCCCGGCGAGCAGCTCGAGCGTGCGGGCCGGGAGCGGGGAGAACAGCGGGTTGCCGACCAGCAGCTCGAGCTCGCGCGTGCGCGCCGGCGCTTTCGCGTCGATCCCCCTCAGCCGCCTCCAGCCGAGGACGGCGAGCGCGGGCAGCAGCGCGCCGGAGGCGACCAGCGCGCCCCTCGCGCCCAGGGCGGAGACGAGGAGCGGCGCGACGAGCGATCCCAGCCCGACGGCGGCGAGCAGGATGCTCTGCAGCGTGCCGAAGGCCCGGGCCAGGACGGCGTCCGACACCGCGCGTTGCGTCAAGCCCACGCCGGAGACGTCGACGAGCGTGTTGCCGAGGCCCATCAGGGTGAAGGCCACGAGCGCCACGACCGCCTCCGGCGCGGCGGCAACGAGCAGATACGGGGCGCCGAAGAGGAGGAGGCCGACCAGGAAGTCGCTGCCCAGCCGGGCCCGGCCGACCAGCGCGAGCGCGACGACGCCGCCGACGATGCCGCCGATTCCGAGCGCCGTCGTCAGCACGCCGACCCACGCCTGCTCCTTGTCCAGCACCTCCAGGGCCAGGACGGCGACGAAGACGGTCGTGGTGCCGGCAACGAGCGCCTGCGCCCCGTAGAGGCCGGTGAGAAAGCGCATGTCCCGGTCGCCGAGCAGCGCCGGGAAGCCCGCGAGCGCCTCGCGGCCGATCGGGTTGCGCGAGTGCGTCGCCGGACGCTCCTCCGCCCGGCGGATGCCGAGCAGGAGGGCGGCCGACCAGACGAAGCTGAGCCCGTTCAGGGCGAAGACCAGCTCGGTCGACGTCGCGGCGAGGAAGACGGCTCCGAGCGCGGGGCCGAGCACGCCGCCGACGCTCGTGATTGTCGATGCCGCCGCGTTCGCCGCGGCGAGCTCCTGCGGCGTGCGGGCGAGCCCCGGCGTGATGGCCGCCTGAGCGGGCCGGAACGCGGTCGCGGCGATGCTCGTCAGGCAGACGACCGCGTAGACGGCCGCCGGCGGCCCGTCGACGAGGATGAGCAACGCGGCCAGACCCATCAGCAGCGCCCGGACGACGTCCGTGGCGATGAGGACGGTCCGGCGCCTGAACCGGTCGCCGAGGCTCGAGACGAGCGGGGCGGAAAGCGCCGCCGGGATCAGCCTGAGGAAGCTGACCACGCCGACCGCAGCGGCTCCGCCCTGGTCGTACGCGTAGACGACGAGCGCCACGAGGTACGCCCCACCGCCGATGATCGAGCCGAGCCCGGCGAGCTGCAAGCGTCGGAGGTCGCGGTTCTGGGCCACCGCTCGCAGGGCTGTCAGCGAGCCGGACAGCTGCGAGTCGAGCTTGGCCACGCGCGGAGAATCTCAGCATTGGTTGCACACCGGAAGGCCAAGCGGGAAGATTTCGGGTGCGAGGCCCGTCCTGTCTACAGTCATCCCACGTCTACACGACGAAGGAGGAATAGTGAGCGACGAGCGTGATCCGACTACTCCGGACGACGAGGAGCGCGGCGTGCTTCCGACCGGCGACGACGACCCCGACGTCGAGGGGCACATGCTCCCGACCGGCGACGACGAGCGCGGGGTCCTTCCGACCGGCGACGACTAGGCTCGGCGCCCTCCCCCGTCGTCCTCTGGACGAGGTGGATCGGCTTACGAGGGGCGGCTCAGGCCGCCCCTCCGCGTCTGCGGGCGAGCAGGTCGGCGAGCGCCTCGAGCAGGCGCACACCGTCGGGGTCGAGGCGGCCCTCCCCGTCCGCGAGCGTGGCGGCGACGCGCGCGAGCGCCTCGTCTCCCCCTTCGCCGCCTGACTCGAGCGCGGCGCGGGCGCGCCGCGCCCGGAGCAGGAGGTCGAGCGCGATCGCGGCCTGGTTGGCGAAGAGCCCGAGCAGCTCCATCTGCGAGAGGGAGAAGGCAGCGTCCTCGGGGCGGTCGAGCACCTCCAGCACGCCGAGCGCCCGCTCCTCGTGCAGCAGCGGCACCGCCATCACGTTCCGGGGGATGTAGCCGGTCCTCTCGGCCGCGTCGCGCGCCCAGCGGGCGTCGTCGGCCGTGTTCTCGATCACGAGCGGCTGGCGGGTGACGAGCACCCAGCCTGCGATCCCGGTGCTGGAGGGGAACCGCATGCCGACGATCTCCCCTTCACCCTCGCCGCTGACCGCCTCGAAGACGAGCTCGTCGGCGTCCTCGTCGAGCAGGAAGATCGACGACGCCTGCGAGCCGAAGATCGCCCGCGCGACGTCGACGACCGACTGGAGCAGCGCCCGGTAGGAATCCTCGGAGCCGAGTGCGCCGACGGCGGTCGCCGCCCGCAGCGTCTGGTCGCTCATGCCTGCCCCGCAGATCCCGAATCCGCAGAAGCGGATTCGCGATCGCGACAACCCCTGAAGCGGCCGCTGATGCGGCCGGCGCTGGCGGCGCACGTGAGTCGTCGGGTTGACACAGGGCGTCTCACCGGCCTCCTCTCGCGTTGGCGGCGGTCAGGTAGAGCAGGCTCTTGAGCTCGAACGGCGTCATGCCCGGATGCTTGGCGAGCACGAGGGCGCAGACGCCGGCGAGATGGGGAGCCGCGAAGCTGTTGCCGGTGCAGCGCATCGTGCCGCCGCCGGGCCAGGCGACCTCGACGTCGACTCCGCGCGCGAAGAACTCGACCGGCGGCGCGGGGTTCGCGTACCACGTGAGCGGGTCGTCGCCCTCGTGGCTGCCGACCGAGATCACGGACGAGAAGCGCCACGGGTAGCTCTCGACGGGCATGTTGTGGGCCGAGGCGACGAGCACCGTGCGGCGGAAGTACGCCGCGTCCGCGATCTCGTGCAGCACCTCCGCGAGATGCTTCTTCGTCGTCGAGAGGCTCAGGTTGACGACGCGGTAGCCGCTGTCGACCGCATGCCGGAGGCCGGCGAGGAGGACGTCGCCGCCGCCGGTGGCGCCGGCGCCCAGGATCCGGACGCTGTGGATCTCGCAGTCGGGCGCGATGCTGCGCACCAGCCCGGCACAGGCGGTGCCGTGACCGCAGACGTCACCCGACTCGTCGGGGACGATCGTCGGCACGCCGTCTTCCAGCGCGACGGCGACCGCGCTCGCGATCGGCGTCACCCGCGGGTGGGCAGCGTCGATGCCGCTGTCCAGGATGCAGACGCTGATGCCGGCGCCGGTGGAGCCCTCGGTGGCCCAGGCGCGGCTCGGCTGCTCGGGCCACTCCACGTCGAGCGAGAGACCGTCGACGGCGTCCCCGGAGAGGCTCCAGGCCGGAAGCGCCTTACCCATCGCCTGCCTGGGCGGCCCGGGCTCTCGCGGACGAGGCGCGGGAGACCGTCTGGGCGGCGAGCAGGGTGCGGGCGTCGCCGTCCCCCGTCGCGAGGTTGACGCCGACGAGCAGCGCTGCGGCGCGGGCGGCGCCGTCCGCGAGCTCGGCGGCGGCGATCGCGTCGGGGACGAGGCGCGTCTTGCCGTTGGCCGCCGCGACCGCGGCGAGCTCGGCCACGTCCGCGGCGGCGTCGGCGATCGCGAGCGGCACGTCGGCGGCGCGCTCGAGCGAGCGGCCGAGAATCGCGTCGCGCTGCTCCTGGGGCAGCTCGCGCGGCAGGCGCATGGCGGCGAGGGCCGAGCCGTAGGCCTCGGTGTCGGCCTGCGCCAGCAGCGTCAGCCGCACTCTCAGGGCCCGTGCCTGCGCGATGACGCCCTGTCCGTCCTCCCAGTCCTTCGAGACGCGCGCGACCTTCGAGACCAGCCCGGCGGCCATCGCGGCGACGAGCGCCGCCGTCGTGCCCGACGCCGGCAGCGGCTCGCCGGAGCCGATCGCGTCGAGCAGCGCCTCGACGCTCTGGTCGAGCAGGCCGGGGGTGCCGTCCGCCGTCCCGGTCACTCCGAGAGGCGCCTGCGGAGCTCGTCGACGACGGCACGGCGCGGCTCGACTCCCGTGGCCTGTAGCGCGCTCTCGAGGTCTGCGAGCAGCGTGCGCCGGAAGGCCGCATCGGCCTCCGCCCGCGCCACGAGCCCGTCCAGCCCGGCGCGTGCGCGGGGAAGCTGCTGCGCCGCGCGGACCCAGCCCTCGGGCGCCGGCGGCAGGAGCGCCAGCAGCTCGGCGATGCGCTCCTCCTCGGTCATCGTCATCGACTCACCCTCTCACTCGACGCGGCGGGGGCCGGGTTTCTTCCCTCGAGCCGCTCGCGGAGCTTGCCGAGACAGCGTGAGATGCGGCTGGCGATCGTCCCCGGCGGCAGGGCCAGCTCCTCGCCGATCGTCCGGTAGCTCTGGTCGCGGCAGAAGAAGCGGTCGAGGACCTCCTGACAGTCCGGCGACAGCTGCTCGAGCGCGAGCCGGACCGTGAACGCCTCGTCCAGCCGCGAGATCGCGTCGTCGGCGTCCTCGACCTCGATCGCGTCGCCCTCCGGATGCTCGCGCCGGTCGGCGCGCAACCGGTCGACGCAGCACCGCCGTGTGAGCTGCGCCACCCAGGGTCGCAGGGCCTCGTCCGAGCGAAGGGTGCCGAGGTGCTCGTAGACGCGCAGGAACACCTCCTGGAAGACGTCCTCCGCGTCGTCCGGAGGCAGCCGGAACGCCTGCACGGCGATCGCGTGGACGTAGCGGGAGTACCGCTCCACGAGCGCCTGCCACGCGCTGTCGTCGCCGGCCCTGCAGCGCGCGACGAGATCCGAGTCCGAGTCGGAAGCCGCCATGGACGTAGTCAAACGTCTCGCGGGCCGCAGGTCTAGCGTGCGGGCCGGCGTGTGCCCGGTATGGCCGCTACGCGGGGCGTTCTTCGATCGTGCGCAGGCGTCCCGCCAGCGACTCGAGGAGCTTCCAGCCGAGGGCCGGGTTCCCCTCGACGATGGGGCGGAAGCTCCAGATCGGGAGCATGTGGGCGCGCATGTCGGTTGCGGCCGTGACGGTCGCCGTGCGCGGGCCCTTGTCGACGAGCGCGATCTCGCCGAAATGGTCGCCGGGGCCGAGCCGTGCGACCTCCTTGCCCTGGGCGGTGATCGTCACCTCGCCGTCCTCGATCACGAAGAACGTGAGCCCCTCGGCGCCCTCGATCGCGATGGCGTCTCCGGGCGCGAAGCTGCGCTCGCGGAACTCGGACGCGATCCGCTCGAGCTCGGGGTCGTCCAGCGTCGAGAAAAGCGGCACCTTTCTGAGCAGGTCCGGCGTGGGGCGCGTCATAGCGGCGATTCTGTCAGGTTTGGGAGGGGTTGTCGTCCGTGCGGCCGACGACGGGCTCAGCGCTCGGTTGCGAGATCCTCGACCTGCCCGGCCGCCGCGTCGAGCTTCTGGACGCACAGCCGGTAGAGCTCCTCGCCGCGGCGCCAGAGCGCGATCGCCTCGTCGACTGCGACCTCGCCGCGCTCCAGCCTGGCCACGATCTGCTCGAGCTCCTTCTGCGCGGCTTCGAAGCTGAGCTCCTCGTTGGTCACGGACGCACCTCCTCCACCCGGGCGCCGAGGCTTCCCGCAGCCAGCTCGACGTCGATCGGATCGCCGGGAACTACCGCCGCCACCTCGCGGAGAACGGCCCCGCCCGCGCGCACGATCGCGTAGCCGCGCGCGACCGTCGCGTGCGGCGAGATGGCGCGCAGCCTGGCGCCCGCGACCTCGACGCTCGTGCGCCGGCGCTCGAGCAGGAGCGCCGGCGCGGTCCGCAGCCGCTCGCCCAGGCGGGCGACGCGGTCGCGGTCGCGCTCGAGCAGCCTGCGCACGCCGAGCCCGAGCGCGGCGCGCGAGCGCTCGAGCCCGGCCACGAGCTCGTCGAGGTCGGGGACGACCAGGCGTGCCGCCGCCGTCGGCGTCGAGGCGCGGACGTCGGCCGCGAGGTCGCAGAGCGGCGTGTCCTGCTCGTGGCCGACGGCCGAGACCACCGGCACGGGCGACGCGGCGACCGCGCGCACGACTGCCTCGGCGCTGAACGGGAGCAGGTCCTCGAAGGAGCCCCCGCCCCGGGCGAGGACGACCACGTCCACCGCGGGATGCGCCGCCAGCGCCTCGAGCGAGCGCACGATCGCCTCGGCTGCGCCGCGGCCCTGCACCCGCGTCTCGGCGACGACCACCCGTGCCGGCGGGAAGCGCGTGCCGATCGCGGTCAGGATGTCGCCACGCGCTGCGGCGTCCGTGCCGGTGAGCAGCCCGACCGCGCGCGGGAAGCGCGGCAGCGGCCGCTTCCGCGCCTCGGCGAACAGCCCCTCCGCGGCGAGCGCCCGGCGCAGCCGCTCGATCGCCGCCAGATGCGCGCCGAGGCCGAAGCGCTCGATCGTCACCGCGCGGAAGGAGAGCTCGCCCTTCGCCTCGTAGAGCTCGCCGCGGCCCAGGACGTGCACCTTCTCGCCGTCCGCGAGCTCGAGCTCGAGCCGGTCGAAGCGGCGCCGGTCGATCGACGCCGGCACGCAGGCGCCGGTGGCGGGATCCTTGAGCGTGAAGAAGACGCTCGCCCAGCGCGCGTTGCGCTTCAGCTCGGTCACCTCGCCCTCCACCCAGAGCTCCGGCAGCCGCCGGAGCCAGAGCGAGATGCCGCGGTTGAGCGCGGCGACGGTGTAGACCTTCCGGTCGCCGTACTCGAGCGCCTGCACCTTGGGGCTCACGACGCCACGGTGTAGCACGCGGAGGGCGTCCCGCCCTGTGACAGTGTGTCACCTGGCAAGCTTGGCGCGCGCCGGGCTGCTACAGGAGGATCTCGGCGGCCGTCACGGGGCTGCAGCCGCGGCGGACGAGGTCGACGCACACGTGCAGATCGGCCTCGCTTGCCGCCAGCTTCTCGGCGAGCGGCAGCGGGTAGCCGGCCTCGATCAGGACGTGCAGGCGCCAGCTCTCGACCTTGGCCTGCTCGCCGTCGTGACCGACCGATTTCTCCGTAGTCTCCGCCATGGTCCCCGGATGTTTCGTGGTCCCTGAGACGAACCCTGCCACAGGTTGTTTGCGGCTTGTGGGTGGTTTTTCGGCACGACCGGGCAGGTTTAAGCGGCGGGGGAGTCAGGTTCGGTGCGTCGTCCCGGCATCGACGCGGGCCAGGAGCTCGGTCTGCGCGAGGATCTCGACTTTCCGGTCCAGCTCGCGCGCGAGCCGTGTCGCGGCGTCCTCCCGCACCTCCCGCATGCGCTCGTCGAACGACATCACCGCCGCCTGGATGTGGCGCTCGACCTCGCGCGCGACCATCCGCTCGAGCCGCTCGAGCTGACGGCGCTCGAACTCGAGGAACGCGACCTCCAGCCGGCCGCGCGCATCCGTCTCGGCACGCTCGATCCCCTCGGCGATGCCGGCCTCGCGGGCGCGCAGGCGCTCGGTGATCTCGTCGATCGCACGCCGACGCTCCACGGTCTGGCTCTCGAGCTCGTCGAGCGCCTCGGTGACGGCGGCGCTGGCCGCTCGCTCGAGCTCCTCCCGCAGCCGCTGGACGGTCTTGCGCTGCTCGTCGGCCGTCGAGCCCAGCTCGGCCGCTTCGGCCTCGATCCGCGTCTCGACCTGTGCGATCGCCTGCCGCTGCCGCTGCTCGAGGCGCGCCAGCTGGTCCTCGAGCTGCCGCTGGGCGCGGTCGAGGTCGTCGGAGACGATCCGGAGCCGATCCTCGACGCGGCGGTCGGCCCCGGCCAGCTCGTCGGCGAGGCGCTCGCCGATGCGACGCTCGCCCTCCACGAGGGCAGATCGCCGCTCGGCGTTCCGCAGGCGCTCCTCCTCCGCGAGCATCGACGCCGTGTCGGCGCGCTCGCGCGCGAGCGTCCGGCGGATCTCCTCGACGTGCGCGGCGGTGGCCTCGTCGACCGCCTGCCGGACCTGCTCCCGCGCCGCCGCGATCGTCGCGTCTGAGGCCGCGGCATGCGTCCGGGCCCGCCGGAGCGCGAGCGCGAGCGCGACCACGGCGAGGACGGCGGCGCCGAGCAGTGCTGCGAGCAGCCAGACAGCCACGCAGCCACTCTAGATCCGCACGAGCAAGAGCGTCACGGCGAGGGCGACGGTGCCGGCGGCGAGCAGGCGCAACGCCGCCTCGGGGCCGGCCACGAGCGTCTCCGCCGTCAGCGGCTCGACGGTCCCGTCCACGAGCTCGAGGCGGCCGTCGACGGATCGCATGCGCCGGCGGACGCGCCGTACCGGCGTCGACAGCTTTCGCTGGGCGAGCGAGAGGGCCGTGGCCCAGGCGGCCGCGACGAGAGCCTCGAGGCGGATCTCTCCGGCGCAGGCGAAGTAGCCGGTGAGCAGCGGGAAGCCGCCCCAGGCGAGCCCGAACCAGAGGTCGGTGTGGAAGCGGCCGCCGAACAGCTCGAGGCAGTACGCCAGCACGAGGAACGCTCCCACCGCGACGAACGGCACCAGCCAGGCGCTGAACGTCACCGCGCCGGTGAGGCCGATCGCGCACGCGCCGGCGACCGAGACTGCAGCCAGCGCGACGAGCACGGGGCCCGGGATCCGGGTGCCGAGCGGCCGCCCGTTCAGCTCGTCGAGCGCGTGCGCGCCGATGCCGACGGCGAGCGCGAAGGCGAGCGCGGCCAGTCCCAGCCGCGGCCAGGAGACCTCCGGCGCGAGGCAGCCGCCGATCACGACGTAGGCCACGTGCCAGGCCGTGTAGGGCGGATGCAGAATGGTGACGTAGTCGCGCCAGCCGCCTCGCTCGAGCGCATAGAACGCGGGTCTCACCGTGCGCGGGCGCCCCAGATCACGACGCCGCCGCCCAGGCTCAGCCGCCGGTACCGCACGGCGTCGATGCCGGCCTCGCGCCAGAGCGCCAGCTGCCGGTCGAGCGGGAGGCGCTCGTAGAAGGAGCGGATCGAGGGCCCGAGGAAGCTGCCGACCTCGCCCCAGCCGCGCCGCAGCGCGCGTCCCGCGAGCGGGAGGCCGACGGAGACGTAGAGCTCCCACGCCGGCCTCCAGACGCCGGGGACGCCGAACTCGAGCGAGGCGATCGTCCCGCCCGGCCGGACGACCCGGGCGAGCTCGGCCAGCACCGCCGCGGGCTCGTCCACGTAGCGGAGCAGGTACGTGACGGTGAGGTGGTCGAACGCGCGGTCCGGAAAGGGCAGCGACTCCGCCGACGCCTCCACCAGCCCGGCCTCGGGACCGAGCCGCTCCCGCGCGACGGCGAGCATGCCCGGCGACTGGTCGAGGCCGGTGACGCGAAAGCCCGCGCGCAGGAGCGCCGCGGCGACGAGCCCGGTCCCGGTCGCCACGTCGAGCACGTGGCCGCCGTCGCGCGGCAGCCGCGAGACGAGGAAGCGGCGCCAGCGCGGGTCCTGGCCGAGCGAGAGCACGGCTCCGACGCGGTCGTAGCTCGGCCCGAGCGGCGCGAAGAGGTCGAGCGCATGGCGCGTGCGGGCGGACACGGCCCCGTATTGTGGCTGCATGGCGCTGGCGGACGATCTCGACCGGATCGCGGCCGCGGCCGCGGCGCGGGCCGAAGCGGGGGAGACCGTCGCGGCCGTGCTCGCCGCCGAGCCCGCCGTCGGGGCGCGAACGTACGTCTGCGCGTTCGACGGCGCCGACAGCGGGCGCACGTGGCTCGCGCTCGACGACGACGGCGGCACGGTGACCGACCGGCGGGCGCTGCTCGACGCCGTCTCGATCATCGCGCTGTGCGAGATCGCGGCCGAGAGCGCCGCCGGCGGCGACCTCGACGAGCTCCACGCCCAGCTCGTGTCGCTCCGGGTCGTCGAGCAACCGGACGGCATCGAGGAGGCCGAGGCGGCCGTCCTCGCGCTCCAGCGCGAGCTCGGATCGCCCCCTCAGCTCGCGACGCCCGCGCGGCTCGACGCGATCGGCGTCGCCACCCGGCGCCTGGAGCTCGCGCTCGACCCGCTCGCCGGGTCGCCCTTCGCGAGCGCGATGCGCGCGGCGCAGGACGCGGTCGACGCCCTGGCGCGCGACATCGAGGCCGGCTACCGGGTCGAGCTCGTGGAGTAGGCTGAGGGCATGGAGGGCGGCTTCAACTTTCCGTTCGGGGGCGACCCGGAGGAGATCCTCCGCGGGTTGCGCGACTTCGCCCAGCAGCAGGCCGAATCGGTGCAGGAGGCGCAGCGCGAGCAGTTCGCGACGCTGACGCTGAACACGGCGGTCGAGCTGACGGCGGGGGCGTTGCGCCGGATGAACCTGAGCGGGAGCGCCAACGAGCAGGCGCTGGCGCTCCGCGACGCGATGCGCGTGCTCTTCCCCGAGGCCGTCGCGCTCGTCTCCGCTGCGCGCCAGGGGTTCATGCGCGAGACATAGCCCGGCCCGCGCGGCGATAGGATCCCGCCGCCGTGGGGCTCTTCGATCGTGCGGTCGTCCGTCTGCTGCCGGCCGTGCCGCGACCGATCGTCCAGCGGCTCTCGTCCCCGTACATCGCCGGCCCGAGCTTCGGCGACGCGCGACGTGTCGTCGCCGAGCTGAACGCCGAGGGACAGCGCGCGACCGTCGCCGTACTCGGCGAGGAGGTGACCTCGGTGGACGAAGCGAACGCGTTCGCCGGCGCCTATCGCGAGGCGCTGGAGCTGTTCGCGCGCGACGGTCTCGACGCCAACATCTCCGTCAAGCCGACCGCGCTCGGGCTGAAGCTCGACCGGGGCCTCTGTCGCGAGCTGGCGGAGTCGCTCGTGCGGGAGGCCGCAGGCCGAGGCACGCTCGTGCGCCTCGACATGGAGGACGCCTCGTGCACCGACGCGACGCTCGGGCTCTACCGGTCGCTGCGCGAGGCCGGGCACGACAACGTCGGCGTCGTCCTCCAGGCGTACCTCCGCCGGACGCTCGCGGACATCGCCGAGCTCGCCGAGCTGACGCCGAACGTGCGTCTCTGCAAGGGAATCTACGTCGAGCCGCCCGCGATCGCGTTTCACGACGCGAACGTGATCCGCCGCAGCTTCGTGTCGGCGCTCGAGGCGCTGCTCGGCGCCGGGTGCTTCGTGGGCGTGGCGACGCACGACGAACCGCTGATCCGCGAGTCGCTCGCCCTGCTCGAGGGAGCCCAGCCGGGCGCGTACGAGCTGCAGATGCTGCTGGGGGTCCGCAAGCAGCGGGCGGCCGAGCTCGTCGCCGCGGGGCACGGGCTGCGGGTCTACGTGCCGTTCGGCGAGCAGTGGTACGAGTACTCGCTGCGCCGCCTCCAGGAGAATCCGCGCGTGGCCGG
>DATBMD010000140.1:0-4146 GCA_036555085.1 Gaiellaceae bacterium | reverse complement strand
CTCAGCGGCAGCGGCAGCGGGCGGTGGCAGTTCTGGACGGCGGCGATCGACCAGTGGCGCTCCCAGCCGGTGGGCGGTGTGGGCGCCGGGACCTACGAGGCGTGGTGGGCTGCGAACGGCTCGTTCTCGTACTTTCTCCGCGACGCCCACTCGCTGTATCTGGAGATGCTCGGCGAGCTCGGGCTCCTGGGCTTGCTGTTGACGGTCGGTGTCGTCGCCGTCGGGGTCGGGCTCGCGGTCGCGCGAGCGCGCACCCTGCGTGGGGACGGCCGCGTGGCGGCCGCCGCGCTCGCCGGGGTGCTCGCGGGGTTCGCGGTCGCGGCCGGCATCGACTGGATGTGGGAGCTGTCCGCGGTGACGCTACTGGCGTTGATCGCGCTTGCCCTGGTGACCACCGCGTGGCCCGAGGCCGCCCACCGGGCAGCGGTGCGCCCAATCGCCGGAGTCGCCGTCGCCGTCGTCGCGCTCGTCTGCGTCGCCGCGCAGGTGATCCCCTTCCTGGCCCAGAACCAGCTCGCGCGCAGCCGCTCTGCCGCCGCCAGAGGAGAGGGCGCCGCGGCGCTCGCCGCCGCGCGAGCGGCGCGCGACATCCAGCCGTGGGCCGCCTCGCCGTATCTCCAGCTCGCCCTCGTCGACGAGCGCCTGGGCCGGCTCGGCGCCGCGCGGTCGTCGATCCACGAGGCGATCGACCGGGACGGGGAGGACTGGCGCCTGTGGCTCATCGCGGCTCGGCTGGAGACGAAGGCCGGCGCGGTCGCGCGGGCCAGGCGCTCGCTCGCGCGCGCGGTCGAGCTGAACCCGCGCTCGCCCCTCTTTCGAGGGATCGGTGGGAACGCGCGATGAGCAATCTGTTAGGCGGGTATAGGCATAACCCTGAAGTGAACTATCGTCATGGACCTGTCTCCGCCGGCACGCCGTCGGCCAACCGAGACGAGGTGCGGAACGTGGGGGATGCGCACAGAACCTTCCCGGCCACGCGTCAGCCCGACGTCACGGCTCAGCGCACCGTTGGACCGCGGCTCGAGGTGGCCTCGGCGACTCGCCCCGGCGACGGCCGCGACGCGTTCCTCCGGCGCCTGCTCGCGGGAGCGGACGCCGTCGCAGCGGCTGTCGCGAGCACCGTGCTCGCCGTTTCCGGTGGTGGCGGCACCGTCGCCCGCTCGCTGCTCTTCGTCCCCGTGTGGGTCGTGATCGCGAAGCTCTGCGGCCTCTACGACCGCGACCAGCGTGCCCTTCGCCATCTCACGGTCGACGAGGCGCCGAGCCTGCTGCTCTGCTCCACCATCTGGACGGCCGGCCTCGGCGGCTTCGTCCTCCTCACGTCGCAGCAGGAGCTCACGATCGCGCAGGGGGCGGTCGTCGCCGTCGTCGCGGCCTCGCTCTCGCTCGCGCTCCGGGCGCTCGCTCGCCTCCTCTGGCGGCATCTGACCGCGCCCGAGCGGATCGCGATCATCGGCAACGGCGCCGCCGGCGTGGCGATCCACCGGAAGCTCGACCTCTTCGCGGACATCCATGCGACGGTCGTGCACGAGCGTCCGGGCCTGTCCGCCGCCGAGCTCGAGCGGTCGCCTGCCTGGCTCGAGAGCATCGACCGCGCGGTCGTCGTGTCGTCGGCCGTCGACGACGACGTCGTCCGCCGGCTCGTCGCCTTCGGCCGCCGCGAGCACGTGAAGGTGAGCGTCGTCCCGGCGGTGATGGGCATGTTCGGCACGGCGGTGCAGCTCAACCATGTCGCCGACCTGCCCGTCGTCGAGTACAACACCTGGGACGTCCCGCGCTCGACGCTGCTCCTGAAGCGCGTGTTCGACATCGTCGTCTCGAGCGTGCTGCTCCTCCTGCTCCTGCCGCTGATGCTGGTGATCGCGGCGCTTGTCAGATGGGACAGCAGCGGGCCGGTGCTGTTCCGTCAGCGGCGAGCAGGCCTCGAGGGCCGGCCGTTCGTGATGCTCAAGTTCCGCACGATGGATGCCGACGCCGAGGCGCGCCTGCCGGACCTCGTTTCGCTCGACTCGCTGGCCGAGCCGGTGTTCAAGTTCGAGCACGACCCGCGGGTCACGCGCGTCGGCCGCTGGCTGCGCCGCTGGAGCCTCGACGAGCTCCCCCAGCTGGTCAACGTCCTGCGCGGCGAGATGAGCCTGGTAGGACCGCGGCCGGAGCAGGTCGACCTCGTAGATCGGTATTCCGAGGAGGAGCGTGACCGCCTCCGCGTCAAGCCGGGCGTGACCGGCCCGATGCAGGTCTACGGCCGGGGCCGCCTCGGCCTGGACGAGCGCGTTGCCGTCGAGCGTGAGTACATCGAGAATCTCACGATCGGCCGCGACCTCAGGATCCTCGGGCTTACGTTGCCGGCGATCCTGACCCGCCGGGGTGCTTTCTAGCGCGGTTCGCTAGCCGGGCTCGCCGAACGGTCGGTAGTAGCGATCCGCGGGCTCGGTTAGCGAGAACGGTCGCGATGCCTCCGCGCCCGAGGTCAGCCGCGCACGCATCCATTCGCCCGAAGGTGCTGAGAAGCGCCCGCGAAAGACACCGAGGGAGTTGGATGTGAGCGTCCCGAGGCGCCTCCATCCCCCGTCCGTGCGGTGCTCGACGACCACGGTTCCCGGTTCTTCGGACGGCGTCCTGCCCCATACGTTGACGGCGGCGCCCTTGCGGAACGCCACGAACGGGAATCGGAACGCCTGCAATGACGGCTTGGGCCGTCCGCGGCGGAAATAGAGCCCCGACTGGTACGGGCTCGACAGCGGCTCGTCGCGGATCAGGTACCACGTCACAAGACTCACGCCCGATTGCGCCATCCTGTACAGAGCCTCGGAGACCCAGCGCGTCTGCAAGGCGATCGGCATCGCGTTCGGATCCGGCGGGTTGGTGTCCCAGCTGAACTCGGTCACCCAGAATCGAAGCTTCTGGGTGGTGGCGATGCGTCCTGTACGCGCGCCGGCGTCGAGCGCCGCGCGCATGCGCGGGAGGTCGCCGAGGGAGACGTCGTCGGCTGCGCTGGCGCGATGTCGCGGGCCGCCCGATGTGTACGGATGATGCGCCCAGATGTCGAACTGAGCCCGCTCCGAGCAGGTCGGGCGGAGCTCCTTCGACAGGCACAGCACCTCGCGCAGAAACAGCAGAGGCCCAGGGCCCCAGGACGTCCGCTTCCCGGCGCGTGAGGTGAAAGGAGACGTGCTTCCTGCGATGACGGAGTTGTCGGCGTGGACGCCGTGCACTGCCGCTGCGAAGGCGTTCAGCATCCGGCGGTACCAGTCGGCGGAATAGACCGTCTTGCCGATCAGCTGCGGGCGCAGGAACAGGGCCAGGTTCGGCTCGTTCCAGAGCTGCCAGTAGCGTGCGCGTGGAAGATCCTGAAACGAGCCGGCGTAGCGCGTTGCGGCGGCCGTGGCGAACGCTGCGAGCTTGTCGGGATCCGGTTTGTAGTCACCGCCCCGGACTTCCCGCTCGGTCGCCCAGGTTGGTGCGCCGAAGATGTTGACGATCGGCTCGAGCCCCTGTGCGACAGCCAGTCGAACCTGCTGATCGAAGGCCGTCCAGTTGTAGCCGGGATCGGCCGGGTCGGCCGGGTCGAAGTCGGCGGCCGGGCTCGCCGGGGCGACGTGGTTCCAGAGCAGGACGAGGCGGGTGGCGGTGGCGCCCGTGTCGTGCGCGCGCCGGAACGCCTGGGCGGCGGCGGCGCCCCCGAATGCGACCTGGTCGAAGATGGCCGTCTGGAGTCGGGACGACGGCGGAAGCGCGGTCGCGGACTCTGATCGTGCGGTCGCCCCGGCGGCGAACAGGACGGCGAGCGAGCTTCCGAGCGCGAGGAGCGCGGTGAGGCGAGCGCCAGACATGGCGCCCGGTAGAGGACGGCGCATGGCGCATGATGGTAGCGACAGCAGAGGCGCGAGCTCGGATCGCGCCCGCCCCGCGCCTTTAGACTGGGGCGGCCGTGGCCCACGTTGACGTCGTGATCGTCGCGTACCGGTCGAAGGACATGCTTCGCACGGCGCTCGACTCGATACGGGCGTATCCACCCTCCGGTGGGGCGAGCGTCTGGGTCGTGGACAACGACTCGCGTGACGGGACTGCGGAGCTCATCCGTGCCGAGTACCTGGACGTCCACTTCATCCAGGCTGGGCACAACCTCGGGTTCTCGCGCGCGAA
>DATBMD010000213.1:0-2647 GCA_036555085.1 Gaiellaceae bacterium | reverse complement strand
GAGCTCGAGCGCGAGGCGGCTGGGATCCTGGAACGGATCGAGGCGGACGCCTCGAGGGTTCTGGACGACGAGTGGGAGCTGGACGACGTCGACCGCTCCGCGCTCGCGAGGCCGGAGCTCGCCCACGTGATCCGCGAGGCGTTCACGGAGGCGTTCCGGAACGGCGTCTGGGGCTGGGTCGACGACGATCTCGCGTTCGTGGCGCCGTGGGGGTTCGACGTCGGCGAGATCCGGGTGCCGGCGCGCGTCGTCTTCGGCGCCGCCGACGTGCTCGTTCCGCGCGGCCACGGCGAGTGGCTCGCGCGTCACATCCCGGGCGCGGACCTCGTCGTCGAGGACGACCTCGGGCACTTCCCCGACCCGGAGCGCGTCGTCGACCAGTTCCGCTGGCTCGCGCAGACATGAGCTCCGTGCCCGACGACGACCTCGGTCGGGAGGAGCCGAGGTGGTGGGCGCTGCGCCGCGTGCGGAGCGACAAGCCCGCCACGTACCGCTGCCCGTTCTGCGAGCGCCCCCTGCACGCGATGAGCGACCACGTGCTGATCGCGCCGGAGGCCGACGGCAACCGCCGCCGGCACGCGCACACGGAGTGCGTGGCGGCCGCGCGCGACGCCGGCGAGCTGCCGACCCGGGACGAGTGGCGCGCCGGCCTTCCACGCCGGCCGGGATTGGTCGCCCGGCTGCGCCCGCCGTGGAGCAGGCCGAGCTAGGGACTCCCGGCGCCTCCAGGCTGCTCGCGGACGGCGTCCGTGTCCTGAATCCCGGTGGCCAGTTGAGACCGCCTAGACGCCGCGGTCAATCCAGCCACCGATCGACGGCTTCCACGAGATCCTGCACGGGCAGGGCGCCGTCGAGCCGCAGGACTGGCCGCGATGTCGTCGCCAACCAGCGTTCATGTCTCACACGGCTCCGGCCGGAAAACGTCGGATCGTCGTAGCTTTGCGCCCATTCGAAGAACGCCTCGTGGGCGACGTCGTCGACGTCGCCGTACCTCGCCAGCTCGCGTTCCCGGAGTCGACTCATCCGTAGGTCGGCATCGAGCGTGAGGAACACGATCGCGTCGCACATCGCGAGCAGCGAGTCACCCCACCCCATCACCGATCCGGAAAGCACCCAAGAGTCCGCGGGACGAAGACCTGGCTCATCAGGCGGAGCCTCTCCTTCTCGGGCCGCTTGCGCGTGTACGGGGGCGACGTCGGCAACCAGAAGTAGTCGTCAACGTCCGCATGAGGTACGCACCAGCGATCCGCGAGGGCTCGCCCGAGCGTGGTCGTTTCGACTCCACTAGCGCCGGTGATGAGCAATCGGCGGGCTCGCGAGTGCACTCAGGACGACCGTAGCGATCAGCTTCGACTAGCGGGGATCGCCCGGCGCCGGGGGGACGACGAGCTCGTAGGCATGCAGCGGGCTCCGAGCGCGCCTGGTCAGTCGCTCGCCGAGATCGCGCACCGCCAGCTCGCCGAGGTCCGTGTCCTCGAGCAGGCCCGCCGTCGTTGGCGACATGAAGATCTGCCCGCCCTCGGCGGCGTCGCACAGGTCCGAGCAGCGCAGGACCGTGGGGCCGACCCAGCCGACCCCTGCTTCGCCCGAGTGGAGGCCGACGCTCATCGCCGGCCTGGGCCCGGGCGGCCACTCGTGGGCTGCCACGGCGCGCTGAGCGGCGGCTGCCGCAAGCGCGGCCTGCTTCGCGGTCGGGAACGACGCGAAGACCGAGTCGTAGGCGACTTCGACGTCGTGTCCCCCCATCTCGTCGAACAGGTTCATGAGCACCCGTCGGTACTCGGCGAGCAGGGCCCCGAAGTGCTCCGGCGTCAGCTCGCGGGCGAGGCGCAGCATCCGCCGTCCTTCCGTGGCGACGATGGTGACCGTGCCCGACAGCGGGACCTGCCGATCGATCGTCCGCACCGGCGGGAAGTCCCTCGGGAGCCCTTCGACGACCAGCTGGAAGAGCCGCTCCGGCCGGTCGATGTCCTTGAGCCGATGCTCGCCGAGGTCTCGGAGCTCGACGCCGGAAAGCTCCTCGTCGTCGACGATCCCGGCGGTGGAGCTCGAGAGCAAGACCTGTCCCCCGTGCGCGCTCGCGGAGATGCGCGCCGCACGGTGGACGGCGATACCTGCGTACCCGCTGTCGCAGACGAACGACTCACCCGTGTGCAGGCCCATCCGAACGGCGACCTGAGCTCCGTCCGGCCATGGATGCTCGGCCAGCGCGCGCTGCGCGGCGACTGCCGCGGCGACCGCGTCGCGAGCGCGTGTGAACGCGACGAAGAATGCGTCGCCCTGCGTGTCGACCTCGACACCGGCGTGGGCGGCGAACGCGGCCCGAAGCAGACTGCGATGCGTCCCCAGGACGTCGACGTACCGCTCACCCAGCTGCTTCACGAGCCGCGTCGAGCCGTCGACGTCGGTGAACAGGAAGGTGATCGTTCCGGCTGGCAACTCGGCCATCGGACACCGGATTCTCACACGAGGCACCGGGAGATAGCGGGTGGCGGGAATCGAACCCGCGTAACTAGCTTGGAAGGCTAGGGCTCTACCATTGAGCTACACCCGCGGAACCGAGCTAGCGTAGCGCCGTGGATCCGTACGCGTGGTCGTGGAATCCCGAGGCGCTCGTCCTCGTCCCGGCCATGACGGCGGCGTATCT
>DATBMD010000048.1:0-8812 GCA_036555085.1 Gaiellaceae bacterium | reverse complement strand
TGTCGACAGGGCGCTCCACTCGCTCGATCGCCTGCCCGACCAGCTCGCCGTGGGCGAACGCCATCGCGCCCTCCGAGGCCAGGGTGACGACCACGGTCTCGGCCAGCCCGCAGAGCTTCGCGGCCGCGGCCTCCGCGGTCGTTTCGCCGGTGAGCCCGAGCGCCTCGCGCTGGTTCACGAAGAGCGCGCGCGTGCCGCTCAGCGCCGAGGGCGGGCGTCCGGCGAACGCCCGTGCGTCGTCGTCGCCGCACGTCACGTAGGCCGACGTTCCCTCGGGAACGACGTACAGCTGGTCGAGGCTCGCCGCGACGGCGCGCGGCGAGCGGGCGACGACGTCGGCCGCCGACGCGCGGACGCCGGGGTCGATCGTCACCATCGCGCGGTCGCCGTCGAACGGCAGCACGACGGTGGTCGGCGTCCGCGGGGCGCTCCGCGTCGCGACCAGCTCGACCCGCTCGTCGGCGAGCAGCCCGCGCACGATGTCCCCGGCGATGTCGTCGCCGAGCGGCGCCGCGATCGCGGACGAGACGCCGAGCCGGGCGGCGGCGACGGCGGTGATCGCGCCGCCGCCCGGCGAGCGCAGCAGCTCGGCGGCGAACCGCTCCTCGCCCAGCGCCGGCAGCGACTCTAGGCCGACGAAGGTCAGATCCAGGAAGACAGGGGTCGCGACGACGAGATCGGTCATCTCAGAGCGAGGATAGCGCCGTCCGCACGCGCGCACCGAAGAGCCGCTGCCGCGCGCCTCACGTCCCCGCGCTCCCGTCCGAGCCGGCCTCGCCGAGCACGCCGCCGGTCTCCGGGTCGAAGAAGTGGAGGTGCTGGTTGTCGATCGCCAGCTCGACCTCCTCGCCGGCACGGACGGTGCGGCGCCCGTCGATCGACGCGCAGAAGCGCGCACGCGAGTCGTCCGCGAGCAGCGTGCCCTCGTCGCTCGACCGTTCCTCCGCGGCCGCCAGGGTGGCGTCGGTGACGACCCGTGGGGCGTCGATCGGGAACAGCACGTTCGTCGTCCCGCCCAGCTCCTCGATCACGTCGGCGTGCACCAGCAGGCGCGGCAGCTCGGGCGGCGCGTCCGTCGTGTGCCTGACGTCCGTCGGGCGGATGCCGAGGATCACCCTCCGGCCGGCGCTCCGCAGCGGGGAGCCCTCGGCGAGGGGCAGCCGCAGGCCGGCGAACGCCACGTGGCCGTCGTCGATCGTGCCCTCCACGAGGTTCATCGACGGCGAGCCCATGAAGGCGGCGACGAACAGGTTCGCCGGGTGGTGGAAGAGGGCCTGCGGCGTGTCGCACTGCTGGATCACGCCGTCGCGGAGCACCGCCACCCGCTGGCCGAGCGTCATCGCCTCGACCTGGTCGTGCGTCACGTACACGGTCGTGACGCCGAGGCGGTCGTGCAGCCGGGCGAGCTCCGCGCGCATCGAGACGCGGAGCTTCGCGTCGAGGTTCGAGAGCGGCTCGTCCATCAGGAACGCCTTCGGCTCGCGGACCATCGCGCGCCCCATCGCCACGCGCTGCCGCTGGCCGCCGGAGAGCGCGGACGGCTTGCGGTCCATCAGCGTGTCGAGCCCGAGCGTCGCGGCGACCTCGCGCACGCGCCGGCCGCGCTCGCTCCTCTGCACCCGCCGCAGCTTCAGCCCGAACCCGAGGTTCTGCTCGACCGTCATCTGGGGGTACAGCGCGTAGTTCTGGAACACCATCGCGATGTCCCGGGCGCGAGGCTGCATCTCGGTGACGTCCTCGTCCCCGATGAAGACCCGCCCGTAGGTGACCGCCTCGAGGCCCGCGATCATCCGCAGCAGCGTCGACTTGCCGCAGCCGGACGGCCCGACGAGGACCATGAACTCGCCCTCGTGGATGTCGAGGCTGACCGAGTCGACGGCGACGACGCCGTTGGGATAGATCTTCGTCGCGGACTCGAGTCGGATTCCGCCCATCAGCCGGCTCACCGGGCTGGCAGCTCTGCCGGCGAGGATAGAGCGGCCTCGCGGAGGTTGTCGAGGCTCGGGCGCGCTCCCGCCGCGTCCGCCGCGAGCAGGACCGCTCCGATCACGGGCTCGACGGAAGGGTAGGCCGGCGCCGCGCCGGGCACGCTGTCGAGGATCGACTCGCGCAGCAGCACCGACGGATGGCGCAGGACGCCGCCGCAGAGCACGAGCGGGAACGGGGACCCGAGCTGCCCGGTCCGCTCTGCCGAGACGCGCGCGTAGCCGCCCAGGCGATTGCCGGCGAGCCGGACGATGTCGCGGGCGACCGCGTCGCCCGCCTCCGCCTCGTCGAGCACGGCGTCGGCGAACAGCGGCCGCTCGGTGGCCGGGACCCGCGACCCGTCGAGGCGCGTGAAGGCGTGCAGCAGCGCGACGGGGTCGGCGGCCTGCCACCGGTCGAGCGCCCGCCCGGTCAGCGACGTCTCCGGCCCCACGCCCAGCTCTGCCCGCCAGATCGCCGCGAGCGCCTCGGAGCCGAGCCCCGTGGCGCCCGTGTCGTCGGGCCAGAAGCCGAAGTGGAAGACCTCGCCGGCGCGGTTCCGGGCTCCCGCCGCGCCGTGGGTCCCGCACGCGACCGCGACTCCCACGCCGTCGTCGGTGCCGCAGCGGATCGCGCCGATGGTGTCGTTCACGACGACCGGCGCCTCGGCGAGCGCGAGCCGCTCGACGAGCCCGCGGCGGAGCAGCTCGAAATCCTCGGGCCAGTCGGCGCCCGCGAGGCTGAACGCCGCCGCGGCCAGGGCTTCCACGTCCGCGCCGGCCGCGGCGAGCGCCGCCGTGCAGGCGCGGCGGATCTCTTCCAGCCCGGCGTCCGGCGACGTGTTGTGGATGTCTCCGCAGCCGCCGGCGCCGACGCCGGCGACGGTCCCGTCGATGCGGGCGACGACGGCGATCGTCGTCGTGTTGCCGCCGTCCACGCCGAGCAGGAGGTCGCCCATCGCCATGCTCCTCAAGCGGCGACGAGCCGCTCGGGTAGGTACGGGCGGTGGACGTTCGCGAGCGCGTCGTACAGGCGCTCGGCCAGCTCGACGTGCAGCACGAGCGGGTTCGCGTAGAGGGCGCGGACCCCGTCGGCGCGGGTGCCGCTCCAGGCCGCCTCCCCGGCGAGCGCCTGGTACTCGCCGAGCATCTCGACCAGCCCGCGGACGTGGCGCGGCAGGGGCGCCGTCGGAAGCACGTCGATGCCGCCGCCGTGGCAGCGGCCCGGCACCTCGACCACGAGGTCCTCCGGGAACCCGGGGAGCGCTCCGCCCGCGTTCGGGAGGTTCACCGGATGGATCTCGTCCTTGTCGTTGAAGATCGCGTCCATCACGTCGATCGCGAGCTCGAGCTCGTGGATGCCGCCGCGCGAGCGCGCCGGGTCGAGCTGCGGATCGTCCAGCAGGGCCTGCTCCTCGTAGTGGGCCCAGTAGCCCGGCGCCTGGCTGAGGATGTCCTCGGCGCGCGTCGTCGGCTTCGCGCGCAGCTCCGCGAGGATCTCGTCGCGGAAGTAGTAGTACATGAAGTAGTCCGCCGGGATCGATCCCATGCGGACGGCGAGCTGGAGCTGCCGGCGCTGCTGCGCCTCGAGCGACGGGTCGTCCCGCCGGCGCTCCCAGGCGGCCGCGAGGAGCGGGAACGGGTCGGCGCCGTCGTAGCTCGCCTCGACGCTCCAGCAGCCATGGTTGAGCCCGACCAGGGTCGCCGACAGCCGCGCCGGGTCGAGCCCGGCGCTCTCCGCGATCTCGCTCACGAAGTAGATCGGGCCCTCGCAGAGCGAGACGACCCTGATCGGCGAGTGGTGGGTGATCGCCTCCGCGACGACGTTGACCGGGTTCGTGTAGTTGAAGAGCCACGCGTCCGGGCAGACGCGCTCCATCTCCGCGCAGACGTCCTTCAGCACGTGGATCGCGCGCAGCGCCATGAAGAAGCCGCCCGCGCCCTGGGTCTCCTGGCCGATCGCGCCGTGCTGGAGCGGCACGCGCTCGTCGTGGACGCGCGCGGCGAAGCCGCCCGGGCGGAACGACGAGAGCACCGCGTCGCACGAGTCGAGCGCGGCGAGGCGGTCGGTGGTCGCCGAGACCTCGATGTCGAGCCCGCGCGCCCGCGCCATCTTCTCGGCCAGCTTCCGGATCAGCTCCAGGCGCTGCTCGTCGAGGTCGACGAGCACGACCTCGGACCCGTCGAAGTCGGCGCCGTTGTGCAGCAGGGAGGCCATCGTCCCCGCGGCCCTGGTCGAGCCGCCGCCGAGGTAGACGAGCTTGATTCGCGCCACGCGCTACTCCTTGATCGCACCGGCGAGCATTCCGCGCACGAAATGCCGCTGCAGGAAGAGGTACACGAGCATGATCGGCAGTGCGACCAGCACCGCCGCGGCGGCCACCTTCGTGGGGTCGCCCGCGCGGACGGCGCCGGCGAAGAAGCTGAGGCCGAGCGGGGCCGTCTGGTGCGACTCGCTGCTGGAGACGAGGACGAGCGCGAGCAGGAACTCGTTCCACGTGTACACGAAGACGAGCACCGACATCGTCAGCACGGCCGGCATCGCCTGGGGGACGAGCACGCGCCAGAGGACGCCGAAGCTGGAAGCGCCGTCCATGCGCGCCGCCTCGATCAGCGAGCGCGGCGTGGCGCGGAAGAACGCACGCATCCAGAACGTGCCGAACGCGACCGACTGCCCGATCTGGGGCAGGATCAGCGCCCAGTACGTGTTGAGCAGGTTGATGTGGAGCAGCGGCACGTCCTGGAAGTCGTAGTAGAGCGGGATCACCGTCGCCTCGTACGGGAAGATGATCCCGAGCAGGACGATCGGGAAGATGATGCGGTCGCCCGCGAAGCGCATCGTCCCGAAGGCGTACCCGGTCCCGATCGAGAGCACCGCGGAGACCGCGGTCACCGTGGCGGCCACGATGAAGCTCGACTTGTAGCCCGTCCCGAACTTCCCCTCCGTCCAGGCGGCCTCGAAGCTCGACAGGTCGAGGCGCGTCGGGAACGCGAACCCGGACACGAGGTCGTTCTTGTCGTGCAGCGCGAGGAAGAGGATCGACAGGACCGGGTAGATCGCCAGCAGCGAGAACAGCGCCAGGATCGTGTAGTTCCCGAGCTGCTCGAACCGGCTCGCCGTCATGTCTCCCCCGCAGATCCCGAATCTGCAGACGCAGATTCGGGATCGCGACAACCCCTGAAGCGGCCGCTGACGCGGCCGGCGCCCCTGTGGGACGGGAATCGCGAGGTTGACACAGGACGTCTCATGCCGGCTCGCTCCGGTCGCGGCCGAGCCGCAGCATGATCGCGGCGAGGAGGAAGATCGTGACCGCGAGGATCGTCGCGATCGCCGCCGCATAGCCGACGCGGTTGAACAGAAAGGCGTTCTGGTACATGTACATCGACGGGACGAGCGTCGTCCCGCCGGGGCCGCCGGCGGTCGTGTTGTAGACGATGTCGAAGCTCCGCAGGGCGTTGATGGTCGTCAGCACGAACGCGACGAGCACCTCGCCGCGCAGCCCGGGCAGCGTCACCGCGAAGAACTCGCGCACGGCCCCGGCGCCGTCGACCCGGGCCGCGTCGTAGAGCGTCGTCGGGATCTTCTGGACGCCGGCCACGAACAGCACCATGCAGAGGCCGTACGTCACCCAGGTGCCGATCACGCCGATCGACGGCAGCGCCCACGTGAAGTCGCCGAGCCACGGGCGCACGAGCGAGCCCAGGCCGATCGCCCGCAGCGCCTCGTTCAGCGGGCCGTTGTCGGCGTAGATCCACGTCCACGCCTGGGCGATGACGACGCCCGCGATCAGCTGCGGCAGGAACAGGGCCGTCCGGAAGAAGCGGAAGCCGTGGACGATGTGCCTGGTCAGCGCGGCCGTGAGGACGAGCCCGAGCACGACCGGGATCACCGCGTAGAAGAGGATCAGGACGCCCGAATGCGCGAAGGACCGGATCAGCTCGTCGTCCGCGATCGCGTCGGTGTAGTTGGAGAGGCCCGTCCAGGTCTTCTCGGTCAGGCCGTCCCAGTCGAAGAACGAGTAGTAGACCGTGTGCAGCAGCGGCGCCAGCGTGAAGAGCACGTAGAACGCGAGCCCCGGCAGCACGTAGAGCCACCCGATGTTGCGGGGGACGCCGGGGGCGGGCGCCTTCAGCAGCCGCTGCGAGGGTCGGCGCGGCTCGTCGCCGAGCGTGTCGTCGGGACGAGCCGCGCCGGCGCTGCCGACCCTCGTTGTCACTCGCTCAGCGCAGCGTCTTGTCGAAGTTCTCCCAGTCGGCCTGCACCGCCTTCGCCATCTCCGCCGGCGTCGTGCGCCCGGCGAGCAGCTGCTGGTACTGGTTCTGGAGCGTCGTGTACATCGTCGGCGACGCCCAGTCGGTGTAGAGCAGCAGGCCGTCGTCGTTCGCCACCTGGGTGAACGCCTTGTGCACCGCCGTCAGGTAGGCGTCGCCGGCGGGCGGCTTCGCGCGCCGGTCGGCCGGGAGCTGCTGCTGGCCGAACATCAGCTGCTTCGCCCGCTGCGAGGTGATCACGTAGTTGAGCCATTCCGCGCCGAGGTCCGGGTGCTCGGTCTTCGACGAGATGTGCCAGGGGCCCGAGAGGCCGCCGATCGACGTCCACTGCCCGCGCGCTCCGGGCGGGATCGGCATCACGCCGACGTTCTTCGCTCCGAGGCCCGTCTTGATGATCGTCGAGTCCCAGTCGCCGCCGATCCAGAAGACGCCCTCGCCCTTCCCGAAGCGGCCCGCGGAGTCGTCGTAGCCGACGGCGTTGTAGTCGTCGTTGAAGTAGCCGGCCCTGCCCCACTGCTGGAGCTTGGCGAGCGCACGGATCGTGCCGGGGGTGTCGTAGCGGGAGCCGGGCGCGTGGTAGATCCAGTTGCGCACCTTGGCGGGGCTCTCGTACGCGCCCCAGATGCCGCCGAAGAGGTGGATGAAGCCGTACCCCTCCTTGTTTCCCTCCTGGATCACCGGCTCGTCCTCGGGCAGCTTCGCGCGCATCCGCGCGAGCATGCGGTCGAAGCCGGCGAACGTCTTCGGCATCCTGTCGGGGTTGAACCCGAGCGAGCGGACCTTCGACTTGTTGTAGAAGGCGACGATGTTCTGGCCCGTCTGGGCGATGCCCCAGATCGGGCCCTTGCCGAACGTCTTGCCGTCGGGCGTCCAGCGGAACATGCCCCAGGTCGACGGCGCGTAGAGCTTGTCCCACTTGTACTTCTTGATGTACTTGTCGAGCGGCAGGATCAGCTTCGCCTTCACCAGCTGTGCATCCGTCTGGTAGCCCTGGTTGCCCTCGGTGACGTCGGGCCCGCTCCCGGACGCGAGCGCGCGCGGCACCGTGCCGACCAGGCTGGTGAAGTCCTTGAAGACGAGGTTGATCTTCACGCCCGGGTGCGACTTCTCGAAGTCCCTGCTGAGCTGCTGCAGCACGGGCTGCAGCCCTGGGTCCTGGTTGTCGTAGGACCACATCGTCAGCGTGATCGGGTCCGCGCTGCGCGCGTCGGTTGCGCTCCCTGCGAGCGCAGCCGCGAGCGCGACGAGCGCGACCACCATCCCGATTGCGTATCGCCTGTTCACCGAACCTCCCTGTCGGTCGGGAGTCGCCCCTTCGGCGACATGAATACGAGACTATAGAGGCGTGGTGGCCCCGATTTGAACGATCCTCAGAGGGCAGGCCGAACGCGCCTCGGGATCGGCGTGATCGGCTGCGGCAGCGTCTTCGCGGGGCCGTACGCGGGCACGATCGAGCGGCTGCAGGCGCGTTCGGACGTGCGCGTCAGCGCCGTCTACGACGTCGACGACCGGAAGCGCCGTGCCGCGGCGGCCCGGTACGGCGTCGATCCGGAGCTGTCCGGCGCCGACGCCGTGGTCGGGAGCGACGACGTGGACGTCGTCCTCGTCCTGACGAGCATGAACGAGCACGGGCCGCTGGCGAAGGCCGCGCTCGAGGCCGGCAAGCACGTCCTGGTCGAGAAGCCGCCGGCGACGACGCTCGCCGAGGCCGCCGAGCTCGTCGAGCTCGCGCGGGAGGGGCCGGGCCTGCTCGTGTGCGCGCCGCACATCGTCCTGAGCCCGACCTTCCGCGCGATCCACGAGGCCGTGCGCGCAGGCGACGTCGGCCGCCTCCTCAGCGCCCGCGCCCGCTACGGCTGGAGCGGCCCGTGGTGGGGCGAGTGGTTCTACCGGCCCGGCGGCGGCGCGCTGTTCGACCTCGGCGTCTACAACCTGACTGCCCTGTGCGCGCTCTTCGGGCCCGTGCGCCGCGTCGCCGCGCTGACGGGCGTCGCGATCCCCGAGCGCGTGGTCGACGGCCGCCGCATCAACGTCGAGGCCGAGGACAACGCGCAGCTGCTGCTCGACTTCGGCGAGTCCCGGTTCGCGGCCGTGACGACCGGCTTCACGATCCAGAAGTACCGCTCGCCGGCGGTCGAGGTGTACGGCAGCGAGGGGACGATCCAGCTGCTCGGCGACGACTGGGCGCCCGAAGGCTGGGAGCTCTGGCGCAACGAGGACGGCTACTGGCAGCATCACCTCGAGAGCGATCCGCGCTGGCAGTGGACCGACGGGCTGCTGCACCTGGTCGACTGCGTCGAGTCGGGCCGGCCGCCGGTCACTCGCCCCGAGCACGCGTACCACGTGCTCGAGGTGATGCTCGCCGCGCAGGCGGCCGGCCGGGACGGGGTCGCGCGGGAGATCGAGAGCGGCTTCCCCGACCCGGTCTACGACGACGCCTTCGTCGCCGCCGAGGAGGAGACTCATCGGCTTCATCGTCGCAGTCTCGGCCACTGACTGGAGGTGGCTGAACGGCTCTACAGTTCGGTTGGCCGGCTTCGCCGACGACACCGCTCGCCGACGGCTCCGCCAGATCA
>DATBMD010000043.1:0-16128 GCA_036555085.1 Gaiellaceae bacterium | reverse complement strand
ACCCGTCAGGAAGACGGCGCCGCCGTAGAAGAAGATCACCGTGCCGAGCACCGGCGCGACCAGGCCGTCGCCCGGGAACTGGGGTGCCGTGAAGCCGAACCAGTCCTGGATCGACTCGCTGTAGACGACGACCGGAACGGCGAGGATCAGGTTGATCCAGAAGCGCCGCCGGTAGACGTCCGCGTGCCCAGCGTGGCCGTCGTGCCCGTGCCCGCCGCCGTGATCGTGCCCGCCTTCGTGAGCGGGGCTGCTCTCCGCCGCCGCTCGACGAAGCTGGTGCTCGCGAACTTCGAGCTGCGGAGCGTCGTGCGCGACGTGTCCGGGATCGCTCTCCGACGTGCCGTGCCGACTCGTCAACGGTGCGCCTAGCGCCTGTACGCGTCCGTGCCGATCGGGCTGCGCTTGTCCGTGAGCGCATCCACCGGCTGCGCGATGCTGAGGTCGACCAAGCGCACGGGCCCGCCCACGATGATGTTGCTCGGCTTCACGCCGTCACGGCGGCGCCGAACACCGACCGCGCCCGTGGTGGCAGGAACGAGCGCGAACGCCGTGGAGACGATCGTGATCAGTGCGCTCAGAGCTCCCCTTTCCCTAGCGGCCCCGGGTTTCCGGAAGCCCTCCACGAGGGGCTGCCTTACGAAAGCGATTCTAAACTTCGCCGCCCGCTCGATCGGCGCCGGCGCCGCCTCGGGCCGGCTCGATCATTGGCCAACATCGGCTGCGGGCACGTTCGGAGCGTAGGCTGACGTCGCGTGGACGACCAAGCCCCCGAGGAGCACGGCGAGCTCCGGATCGAGGACGACCGCGAACGGAGCCGCTTCGAGGTGTTCGTCGACGGGGCGCCTGCCGGCTTCACCGAGTACCACGCCCAACCGGGGCTCATCACGCTCCTCCACACCGAGATCGACCCCGCCTTCGAAGGCCGTGGCGTCGGCTCGCGTTTCGTCGCCGGCGTTCTCGATGAGATCCGCGCCCGCGGGGAGCATGTGCTGCCGATCTGCCCCTTCGTCCGGGCATTCCTCCAGCGACACCCCGCGTACGCCGACCTCGTCGCGTACGCCTAAGGCCCGCACTCGGACTCGCGAGACTCACGCTCCGCGCTCGGGGGCACCTCAGCGCGCGATGTAGCCGCCGTCGACGTATAGCTCCAAGCCGGTGACGAACGAGCGTCGTCGCTCGCGAGATAGGCGACGGCGGCCGCGATCTCCTCCGGCTCGCCGAGTCGCCCCATCGGCGTCGAGGCGGTCATCGCCTCCCAGATCTCCGTTCCCTTCGCCTGGTCGAGGATCGGCGTGCGGATGAATCCCGGGTGGACCGAGTTGACGCGGACGCCCTCCGCCGCCCAGTGGAGCGCGGCGTTCTTGGTGAGCGTTCGCACGGCGCCTTTCGCGGCGTGGTAGGCCGGCGAGGTGCCGAAGCCGCCCGAGGTGCCGAAGATCGAACCGATGTTGATCACGGATCCGTTGACGAGGACGTCGAGCCGGCCGTGCTCGCCGAGCGTCTGCTCGACCGCGCGACTACGACAGCCGCGCCCTCCGCCGCGAGTCGCTCGGTGGTCGCGCGACCAATCCCGCTGGCAGCGCCCGTCACCAGCGCCACCCGTCCCTCGAGCCGTGTCATCGCTGCCTCCTCCTCGGAGTCACCCGAGCTACAACCGGGCGCATTGGTCTTCCTTGTTGCCCTCGACGCGGTTCGCGCCGCCGATAGGCCTGGGCCGGTTCGACTTGCACTGGATGTTGCCGTCGACGACGTTGCGTCGTACCACCGAGCGGCCAATGTTCGAGAAGAGTTGGATGTCGGAGTCCACGGTGTTGCGCGTAAGGTTGATCGGGCCACGCCGCCCCCGCTTCAGCTGGATGCTTCCGCCGACGCGACTGCCGGACACTCGTACGCTCCTCGCGTTCTCGGCCTGGATGTTGCCGTCGACGCGCACGCCGGTCGCGATAAGTGTCGCGTTCCCGTAGATCTTCACATTGCCGTCGACGCGCGTGCGGTTGAGCCGGCAAGTCGCGCGGCTCGGCACGCGGATGTCGACGTCGAGGCTGCGCGCACCGATCGTGCCGCGACACGTCCTCTCGTCTTTCATGGCTGCCGGAGCGGCCCCCGCCAGACCGGACGCGCTGCCTAGACAGACGGCTGCTGAGACGAGCGCCGCTGTCATTACGGTGCGTCCTCCCATCGATCCTCCCTCAGGTCGTCGAGTCGAGCTCACCCCACTTGTATGCCCGCAGTACTTCGTGATGGAAACACTCGGCGAGGGTGACAAGACTAGGTAGCTCCCGTTCCGCGCAGCCCTGCTACCACACGGACTGACCGGCGGTTCGCGGATCAAACGATAGGTCCGTCGGGCGAGCCGCTCGCCTTCAACCAGCTCGCCGAGCCGGCCGACCGGCGTGGCACCGCCGCGGTTCGCGCTCTCGCCGAGCGGCGGCTCCCGCAGCAGCTTCAAGGCGTCGTGGACACCCCCGAGGCCAGCGGCGCGGCAAACGACCCAGGGCGAGTTGATCCACACGAGCGCCGCGATGGCCGCGACGAGCGAGAACGCTCACGCCGTGACGACGACATACGCCACGAAGGCACCGTAGAGGAGCGCCCAGAGGAGGATCGCCCGGCCGCCGAAGCGGCGGCGGATCTGCAGCGTCATGATCGCGACGAGGCCCCCGGCGAGCGCGAGGCAGCCCGCGAGGATCGCGTAGCTGTCGAGCTCCCAGCTCGTGAAGGCGAGCCCGATCGCCACCGGGAGCGTCGACTGGAAGACCATCGCGCCGGTGATGTTGCCGAGCGCGAGCGAGTCCTTGCCGTCTCGCACCCAGAAGAAGCTGTTCGCCTTCTCGGGCAGCTCGGTCGCGAAGGGCGCGAGGACGAGGGAGAGCAGCAGCGGCTCCAGGCCGACGCTGTCCGCCACGTGCAGCACCTGCTCGACGAAGATCTCGGCGCCGCCGACGATCGCGCCGAGCGCGACGAAGAGCTGCAGAACGACGGTCGACATGGCCGGTGGGTCGCCTCGTGTGCGGTCCATGATCAGCGGCTTCAGCTCCTCCTCGGACTCGACCTCCCCGCTGTGGCGGAGCGTCCAGCGGGCGTAGGCCGCGTACGCGAGCACGAGCAGGACGGCGCCCACGACCTGCACCTGCCGCGGCGCCCCGAGACCGAGCAGCAGCGCCACGGAGAAGCAGGCCATGAAGAAGCCGAGATCGCGCTTGAGCGTCGGCAGGTGGACGCTGCAGGCGAGCGACTGCTGACGCCGATCGCGATAGATGAGCGCCGCGACGCCGACGAGGGCCATGGCGATCGTCGCCAGGAGCAGCGGCGCCCCGATGATCGCGCCGATCGCGACGTCCTCCGCCTCGGGCCCGCCCTCGATGATCGCGACGACGGGAATCAGCGACTCCGGCAGAGCCGTCGCGACCGCGGCGAGGAGGCTCCCGACTGCGCCCTGACCGAGGTCGAGCTTGCTGCCGAGCCACTCGATCGCGTTCGTGAACAGGAGCGCGCCGGCCAGGAGGACGGCGAAGCTCGCCGGCAGCAACACGATCGAGCTCACAGCTGCATCCTTCCCCGAACTGGCCGGGGTATGCACCGCCGCTGGCACCGGGGGGTGTGGTCGGGGGTGCGACATCGGGAAGGATGACCTCTGTGAGAGCCCTTCGGCAAGCCCCGCTGGCCTGGGCGTCGGTCGCGACGGCGGTCGCCGGATTTGCCGCGTGCCTCGGCGTCTGGCTGACCGGGGGAGGTGCAATCGATGTCGCCTGGGCGCCGACGCTCGGGCTGAGGCTCGACCTCGCGCTGGACGGGCTGGGCTCCATGTACGCGCTCCTCGCCACGGGGATCGGAGCGCTCGTGTTCTCGTACGGGGCCGCGTACCTCCCCTGGCACCTCGAGCTCGAGCGCCGCCCGGCACGCGAGGGGTGGCGATTCTGGCCGTGGATGGTGCTCTTCATGGGGTCGATGGTGGGCCTCGCGTGCGCGCGCGACCTCGTGCTCCTCTTCGTCTTCTTCGATCTCACCGCGGTCGCCTCGTACTTCCTGATCGGCTTCGACCGGAACCGGGAGGCGCGGGGCTCGGCACTGATGGCGCTCCTCGTGACCGGAGTGAGCGCGGTGGCGATGTTGATCGGCGCGGTGCTTCTCTACGACGCGTACGGCACCTTCTCGCTGCCGCTTCTCTTCGAGCGTGCGGAGGCGGACACGGTCACCGCCGTCGCGTCCGCCCTGATCGCGGTCGCCGCCCTCGCCAAGAGCGCTCAGGTGCCGCTGCACTTCTGGCTGCCGCGCGCGATGGTCGCTCCGACGCCGGTCTCGGCCTACCTGCATTCGGCGGCGATGGTGGCCGCCGGCGTGCTCGTGCTGGGCCGCGTGCATCCGCTGCTCGCGCGTAGCGAGGCGGTCCTCGACGGGCTCGTCGTCGTCGGGCTCGCCTCGATCGCCGTCGGCGGAATCCTGGCGCTGGCGCAGGACGAGTTGAAGCAGGTCCTCGCGTACTCGACGATCTCGCAGTACGGCTACGTCGTGACGCTCTACGGGATCGGGGGCGCGCGCGGCGCCGGTGCCGCCGCGCTCTACGTCGTGGCGCACGCCGTCGCCAAGAGCGCCCTCTTCATGACCGCGGGCGCCGTCACGGTCGCCACCGGCGAGTCGCGCCTGTCGCGGCTCGGTGGGCTCGCCCGTGGGCTGCCGCTCCTCGCGATCGCGAGCGGCGTGGCGGCCGCGACGTTGGCGGCGCTGCCGCTGACGATCGGGTTCTTCAAGGACGAGCTGTTCTTCGCCGCCGCGATCGAGGCAGGGCCTGCCGTCCAGATCCTGGCCGTGGCGGCCGCTGCGCTGACCGTCGCCTACATCGGACGTTTCTGGCTCGGCGTCTTCGCCGGGCAGCGTCGTGAAGCTCCGCGCCCGATCCCGTTCCTGCTCGTCGCTCCCGTCGCGCTGCTCGCTCTGGCGGCGCTCGTCGGCGGGATCGTCGTCGAGCCGTTCGCGCGGATCGCGGAGGACGCAGCCACCGTCACCCACGCCGCCGCCGTCGAGGTGACGCCCGCCTACCATCTCGACGGCCGCGACGAGAATCTGATGGCGCTGGCGGCATGGATGCTCGGCGGGCTCGTCCTCCTCGCGCCGCGCGCGTATCGAGCCGTCGCCGGCGCGGCTGCCCGTCTCGGGGACGTGGCGGGCCCACGCCGCTGGTACGGGTTGTCTCTGCTCTGGCTGAACCGGGTGTCGGATTGGGCGCACGACACGGAGGTTCGCGACCTGCGCAACAGCATCGCCGCCGTGCTCGCCCCGGCCGCCGCCCTGATCGCGCTCGCGTTCGCGGTCACGCCGAGCCGCGGCTCGTACGACGTCGGGCCCCTGGCAGCACGCGACCTCCCGATCGTCGTCCTGCTCGCGCTCGGCGCGCTCGCCGCCGTCACGGTGGCGCGAGAGGACGGGCGCCTCCGTCCGGTGCTGGCGCTGTCGGTCCTCGGCTTCGCGCTCGCGGGCGTCTACGCCGTCGCCGGCGCTCCCGATGTGGCGCTCGTGGCGGTGCTCGTCGAGTCGGTGCTGACGGTCGTCTTCGTCGGCGTCTTCGCTCGGCTGCCGCCCACAACTGTGCGCCGTCCGCCGCGGCGTCGTCTCAACGCCGCGATCGGCGCGGCGGCCGGCGTGGCCGCGTTCGCCGCCATCTGGGCCGCGCTGTCGCGTCCCACGGCAACCGGCGGCGTCGCCGAGGAGCACCTCGAGAGGGCGCCCGAGGCTCACGGCGGCGACGTGGTGACCGTGATCCTGGCCGATTTCCGCGGCCTCGACACGCTGGTGGAGGTCACGGTGCTGGCCGTCGCGATCGTCGGCGTCGCCAGCCTGCTCAGGCGCGGGAGAGCGTGGTGAGCACCGTTCTCGAAGTGGTCGCCCCGCGCCTGCTCGGCCCGGCAGTCATGGTCGCGGCCGCCATCATCGTCAAGGGCTACGCCGACGTCGGCGACGGCTTCAGCGCGGGCGTCGTCGTCGCACTGGCCGTCGCGCTCCGGTATGTGACGCTCGGCGCCGAGCGGGCGGAGCTGAGCCTCCCGCTCCTGCGACACGCACCCGTGCTCGCGGTGTCGGGCTTGCTGCTCGCGCTCGTCATCGGCTTCGTCCCGGTCGTGGTCGGCGATCCGCCCTTCACCCACTGGCCGCCTCCGGGCGAGCCCGTGATCGAGCTCGGCGCGCTGGAGCTCACGACCGCCGTGGCGTTCGACGTAGGCGTGTTCCTGCTCGTCGCCGGTGCCCTCGTGGAGCTGATCCACCAGCTCGCGCGCCTGGTCGAGGGTCGACGGCCGTGAGCCTGGTCTTCGCCCTGGCGGCCGCCGCGCTGTTCGGCACCGGCGCCTACCTCCTGCTCGACAGGGATCTCGTGCGCGTCGTCTTCGGGGTCGTGCTGATCTCGCAGGCCGCCGTGCTCACCCTCGTCGCCTCGGGCCTCACGCGTGGAGCGGCCCCGATCTACCCCCTCTCCGAAGGCACCGTGAGCGACCCGCTCAGCCAGGCGATGGCGTTGACCGCGATCGTGATCGGGCTGGCCGTCACGGCGCTCTTGCTCGTGCTCGTCCTCCGCGTCGTGCAGGCCTACCGCTCTCCCGAGCTCGCCGAGCTGGCCGCGTACGAGGCCGAGCGCGAGGCCCGCCTGGAGCGCGTGCACGACCGCGAGCACGCCGAGGAGGAGGCCGCCGCCAGGTGACCGCGCTCGCGCTGTCGCTGGTCGTTCCCTGGGGGGCCGGCCTCGTGCTGACGCTGCTCGACGGCCGGCGGCCTCTGGTCGGCTGGCTCGCGGTCGCCGCTCTCGCGGCGAACCTCGTCGCGCTCGTGGCGCTGGCCGCCTCGGTGCTCCCGGACGGCTCCGTCACCGCGACGACGGGCAACTGGCCGGCCGGTGTCGGCATCGCCCTGCGTGCCGACGCGCTCGGCGTGCTCTTCGCGCTCTTGTCGTCGCTGGCACTGCTCGCCTCGACGGTGCACGAGGTGCTCGAGGGAGTACGCGAGCGAACCTTCCCCGGGGTCGTCGTCCTGCTCGCCGCAGGTCTGACCGGCGTCTTCCTGACGGGCGATCTCTTCAACTTCTACGTCTTCTTCGAGCTCGCGATGACGGCCGGCTACCTCCTCGCCACCTACGGGGGCGGCAGGCGCGAGCTCGGCGCGGCGCTCGTCTTCACGACGGTCAATCTGCTCGGCACGTTCATCTTCCTGCTCTCGGTGGCGGGCGTGTACCACGTCACCGGGACGCTCGAGATGTCCGGGATCGCCGCGCGGATGGACGACGTCGACGCGAACGCCGCGCTGATGCTCGCGGTCGGCTTCTTCGTCGCGTTCAGCGTCAAGCTCGGGCTCTTCCCGTTCCACTTCTGGCTGCCGACCGTCTACACGGGCGCGCGGCCCGCCGTCGCGGCGATCTTGAGCGGCGGCCTTGCGAACATCGGCGCCTACGGCCTCCTGCGGTTCGGCGGCGAGCTCCTGCCCGAGGAGCTCGACCTCGCCGCGGGGGCGCTGATCGCCATCGGCAGCGCCTCGATTCTCTACGGCGGCGTCCTCGCCGTCTCGCGCCGAAGCGCGTCCGAGATGCTGGCGTACTCCGCGATCGGACAGGTCGGCTACGTGCTGGTCGCGATCGGCGTCGGCGGACCGGTCGGGTTCGCAGCCGCGATCCTCTACACGGTCGTGAACGCGCTGAACAAGACGCTCCTCTTCCTGACCGCGCAGATGCGCGGCGCGATCGTCGGCGCCGCGTTCGCGCTCGGCGCGTTGAGCGTCGCCGGCGTGCCTCCCGCGGCGGGATTCGTCGGCAAGCTGGAGCTCTTCCGTGCGACGGCGGACAGCCCGGCGCTGCTCGCCCTGCTCCTGCTGGGCAGCGCCCTCTCGTTCGTCTACGCGTTCCAGACGTACCAGTACGACTTCTGGCGCGGCGAGCGCAGGGGCCGGCACAGCACGGTTGTCCAGCAGGGAGTGATCGCGGCGCTCGCCCTGCTCGTCCTTGCGGCGGGCGTCTGGCCCGAGCCCCTGCTCGCGCTCAGCAACGACGCCGCCGAGTTGCTCGCGGGAGGCGACCGGTGACCCGGACGCTGCTGCGGGCGGCCGGCCTGGCCGCCGTCTACGTGCTCGTCCTCGGGAGTGCGGCACCCGGTGACGTGCTCGTGGGGCTGCTGCTCGGCCTCGGAGTGGCATCGGCGCTGCGTCCGCGCCGAGCCGGGCGCCCGAGCGTTCGCTGGCACGAGCGAGCTCGGGCCGCGGCGGTGGTAGCCCTCCAGACGGCAGGCGAGATGGTGCGGGGCAGCTGGCGCGTCGTCCGCTTCTGCGTCGGCCGGGCCGGCAACCCGGGCCTGGTAGAGATCCCCCGGGACGACCGCACGCGGCGCGAGGTCGCTCTCTGGGGGGTGCTGACCGGGGAGGCGCCCGACGAGGTCGTCGTGGACGCGCGGCGCGACGTCCTCGTCGTCCATCTCGTCGACGCCGGCGATCCCGAGGCGGTGCATGCCCGCCACCACGAGGCGCGGCGGTTGCAGCGCAAGGTGGTCGCCTAGATGCCCGACGCGATTGCCGTCGTCGGGGCCGCGTGGGCGACGCTGCTGCTGCTCGCCGGCGGGGTCGTGCTCCTGCGCTCGCGCGACACGCTTCACCGTGTGCTGGCGCTGGACGTGCTCGTCTCGATCGTCGTCATGCTGCTGACGATCCTCTCCTACCGGCGCGACGTCTCCTACTACATCGACGCGGCGCTCGCACTCGCGCTGCTCTCGTTCGTGGCGACCCTCGTCGCGGCTCGGCACGTGACCCGAGGACGCCCCTTCTGATCGAGACGGCGCTCGACGTGCTCGGGGCGGGCTTGCTCGCGCTCGGCCTGCTGCTCGCCACCGTCGGCCTCTACGGCCTTCTGCGGATGTCCGACATCTTCCACCAGCTGCATGCGGCGGGGCTCGTCACGGGCCCGGCCGTGCTCACGGTCCTGCTCGCCTCACTTGCGACGGGAAGCACCGGCATCGTCACCAGCGCTGCGCTCGTCTTCCTGTTCGTCCTGATCACCGCCCCGCTCGCCGGCCACGCGATCGCGCAGGCGGCTCTGCTTCGCGCGGAGGGGGACGCCCGGGAGCAGGCGGCGGCGCCCGGGGCGGATAGGCTGAGGGAGACCGGGATGAGGACGCTCGTCGGCTACGACGGCTCGGAAACTGCGAAGCGCGCGCTCGAGCTTGCCGCGCGGATCGCGGGGACAGCGGGGGACGTCGCAGTCGCGCACGTCGCGCCGCCGCTCCAGGAGCTGGACTTCGGCGAGTCGCCCCCCGTGGAGGACGCCGAGCAGGAGCGCCTGCTCGCCGAGGCGCGTGCCGAGGTCGCCCGCACCGGCAAGCCCGCGACGACGCTCCGGCGGCATGGTGACGCCGTCGAGGAGCTGATCGACGCTGCCGACGAGCTCGAAGCAGACCTGATTCTCCTTGGCGCCCGCGGCCGTGGGCCTCTCGCCTCCGCGCTGCTCGGCAGCGTCTCCTCGGGTGTCGCGGGTGGTGCACATGCGCCTGTTCTCGTCGTCGGACCGGACGCGCCGCTCGGAGACGGGCCGATCGTGGTCGGCGTGGACGGCTCGGACGCTTCCCGGGAGGCGGCTCGTGTCGCGCTCGCGCTCGACCGCCGCTTGGAGCTGGGGATCCGGCTCGTCCACGGGTACGAGCTGCGCCTCGTTTCCGGCGGCTCGGCGACTCCGCAGATGCGAGTGGAGTTCGAGCGCATCGACCAGCAACGAGCGGCGCAGCTGCTCGCCCAGAGCGCCGCCGACCTCGACGTCCCCGGTGAGGCGACCGTTGCCGTGCGCAACGGCGGCGAAGCGGAGGCGCTCATCGCGTTCGCTCGCAACGAGGGCGCCGGCCTGATCGTCGTCGGCTCGCGCGGCCGCGGAGCCGTGCGCTCGGGGCTGCTCGGGAGCTTCTCGCAGAGCATCCTCGCCGGCGCGCCCTGCCCGGTGATCGTCGTGCCTCCTGGCGCGCGACCGGTTTCCCCTTGAGGCGCGGTCGATCGGAAACCGGAGATCAAAGCCCGTTCACCGTGTCCGAGCTCGACGCTCGGAACACCGCTCGTCCGGACGTAGCCGCTCCCAGCTACCGTGGAGCAACTCGACCTCGCACGATGAGCGCCAAGCTGCCAGCAGACATCCACATCTTCGATCGCATCGTCTGCGGCGTCGACGGCACGGCGGAGGGCCTGGTCGCGGTGCAGCAAGCGAGCCGGCTGCAGCAGCCGGGCGGGAGCCTGCTGCTCGTGGTCGGCATGAGCCTCGCCAAGGCGGCCCATGCCGGCATGGCGGCTTCCCATGCCGCCGAGCTTCTGCAGACCGAGGCGGAGCAAGCACTGGCGGATGCCCAGGAGCTCGTCTCCACGGAGGGCAAGGTCGTGAACGGCGACCCGGCCACGATCCTCTTGCGCGAGGCGGAGAGCGCGACGCTGATCGCGCTCGGCTCGCACGAGCGCCGACGTACCGCGGGCCTGCTGCTCGGCACCGTCGCGACGAGGATGCTGCACGAGGCACCCTGCTCGGTCCTGATCGCCCGCCCGGCTCGGGATCCCGACACGTGGCCCCAGGCGATCGTCGCTGGCGTGGACGGCTCGAGCGAGTCGGCGCTCGCAATCGCCGCCGCTCGCTCGGTGGCGAGCTCCTGCGGCGCAGAGCTCCGCATCGTCTCTGCGACGGCGGATCAGGTCGATCGGGAGACGGCGCGAAAGGGCGCGCCCGAGCTCGAGGAGCGCGAGGGTCGTGCCATCGACGTTCTCACGACGGAGTCGGAGGCCGCCGATCTCGTCGTCGTCGGAAGCCGCGGCCTCCAGGGCCTGAAGTCACTCGGCAGCGTCAGCGAGCGAATCGCCCATCAGGCGACCTGCTCGGTGCTCGTCGTACGGGTTGCAACGCCTGCCTGAGCCGCGTCGGCAGTGGGTGCCGGCGCAGCGATGCGCTGCTCGAGTCTTCCGTTGCTGACCGCTTGGACGGCGTCGTCCGGGTTGACGCCGGCGAAGACCAGCACGTCCGTTGCGACCAAGCGCACCCCCTGACGGCCAGCGCCAGTGTCGAGCCGGCGAGCGCATCCGCGCCGGGGATCTCGTTGGCGACCTCGAGCGCACGGTCGGCTGCGCAGAGCTCGCCGGGCGAGAACGAAACCTCACGAGCGCTCCGGAAGCGCCTCATCTCGACGCGCGTCACCCCAAAGCTCCTGGAAGGACGCGCCCCCTTCACGTTCGGGGTGCGCGCCTACGCGACCTCCCGGGCGCCGGCTTCGCCTCCGTCGACGAGGCACGTTCGTCGTCGTCATCCACCCCGATCTCTTCCGGCTCGTCCCGAGTCGCCGCGAAAGACGACTTCTCGGATTCAGTGAGGGGCGGTGGCGCGAGTGCGCCGCCCTCGTTCTCCCAGCGCGTGATCGGGTCGTTGGGCAAAGACCGATTTTACGTCGCGGTCGAAGCGGACGACTCTGTCGCCGGAGAGAATGCGCGGTGTCCCACCCATCTCGTTACGGTCGCGATCTGCTCGACCGTCTGCCACATCGTCTGCTCCCTGGATCGAGAACATCGAGCGAGTCACGCTCGACAACGCTGCAGCGCGTCCCCGAACGCCGCCGCGAGGTTTCTGCGCATCGCGGTAGAGGCGGCGAAATTTCGTGTTCTGCGCGCCTGGCGCGGCCGGACGTCGGCCGCGCCAGCGTGGTGAGGCTCAGGCGGCCAACTGGCCGTGTGGATCGAGCACGAATTTCTTGGCGGCTCCGCCGTCGAAGTCGCTATACCCCTGCGGCGCCTGATCCAGCGTGATGATCGTGGCGTTCACCGCCTTCGCGATCTGCGCGCGGTCGTTCAGGATCATCTGCATCAGCCCGTGGTGGTACTTCATGACCGGGCACTGGCCGGTGGCGAAGCTGTGTGACTTTGCCCACCCGAGGCCGATCCGAATCGATAGCGAGCCCTGCTTGGCTGCATCGTCGATGCCGCCCGGGTCGCCGGTCACGTAGAGGCCGGGGATACCCAGCTTGCCTGCAACTCGGGTGACGTCCATGATCGAGTTGAGCACCGTCGCGGGAGCCTCCCGGCTTGCTTCCGATCCGTGGCCCTTCGCCTCGAAGCCGACGGCATCCACAGCGGCGTCGACCTCGGGGACGCCGATGATCTGCTCGATCTGGTCCTTCGGGTCGCCCTTCGAGAGGTCGATGGTCTCGCAGCCGAAGCTGCGCGCTTGTGCTAGACGCTCGGAGATCATGTCGCCGACGATCACCACTGCGGCTCCCAGGAGCTGGGCCGAGTGCGCGGCGGCGAGGCCGACGGGGCCGGCGCCGGCGATGTAGACGGTCGAGCCAGAGGTGACGCCGGCCGTATGGCAACCGTGGTAACCGGTCGGGAAGATGTCCGAGAGCATCGTCAGGTCGAGGATCTTCTCCAGCGCCTGCTCCTTGTCGGGGAACTTCAGCAGGTTCCAGTCCGCATAGGGAACGAGCACGTACTCCGCCTGGCCACCCACCCAGCCGCCCATGTCGACGTAGCCGTACGCCGAGCCGGGCCGGTCCGGGTTCACGTTCAGGCACACGCCCGTGTTGCCGGTCTTGCACATACGACAGCGACCGCAGGCGATGTTGAACGGAACCGAGCACAGGTCACCCTTCTCGATGAACTCGACGCCGGGCCCAGTCTCGATCACCTCGCCGGTGATCTCGTGTCCGAGGATCAGCCCCTCGGGTGCAGTCGTGCGGCCACGGACCATGTGCTGATCCGAGCCGCAGATGTTCGTCGCCACGCACTTCAGGATCGCACCGTGCGGGACCTTGCGTCCGACGTTGGCGGGGTTGACGCCAGGGCCGTCCTTCAACTCGAAGGACGGGAAGTCGATGTCCTGCACCTCGACCGTGCCCGGGCTCATGTAGGCGACGCCCCTGTTCTCAGCCATCTCTTCTCTCCTCCCTCGTCTGTTTGCGGCCTGCCGAGCCCGATGCCTCCCGGGCTGGCTCCGCGTCTTGATCGAGGACCCGGTCGCGGCGGCCCTCGATGTCGCCCTGCGTGCCCTGCGCCGGCTCGGACTCGTCGAACGCGCGCGGCCGCGCGACCGCGTCGTAGACGATCGCGGCCACTACTCCCCCGATGATCGGCCCGATGACGTACGCCGGAAGATCACCCCAGAAGGTGTCTCCGCCTCCGATTGTGCTCACGACCAGCGGGCCAAACGTCCGCGCAGGATTGAGTGATCCGCCCGTGAGGGGGCCTATCAGCAGGATTGCGGCCGCCACCGCGAGGCCGATCATCAAGCCCGCCCAACCGCCGGGCGCGCGCCTGTCGACCGCCAGCGCCATGATCGCCGTCAGCAGCAGGAACGTGCCGACCGCCTCCGCGACGATGGCCTGGGCGTACGACGTGCCCGCCGCGATGCTCGTCTGGCCAGTACCGAGATCGACCGCGTCGCCACCGAAGGCGGCCACGATCAGCGCCGCTCCCACCACGCCGCCCGCAAGCTGGGCGCCCACGTAGGCCGGAACGTCGGACCACGGAAAGCGCTTCACTGCCGCCAGCGACACCGTCACCGCGGGATTCAGGTGCGCACCAGAGGTGTTGCCGAAGGCGTAAATGGCAAGCGCGATCGCCAGCGCGAAGGTGATCGCCACCATGCCCAGGCTGGCGTAGTCGAGCGTCCCGTCGCCAAGCGTGAGCGCCGCGACCACCGAGCCCGCGCCGAACAGCACGAGGATCGCGGTCCCAATCGCCTCCGCCAGCAGCCGGCGCAGCGACTCTGCACTCACGGGCAGCTCCTCAAGTTTTCCTCCCTCGTTAGGTCGAGCGCGCTGCTCATGGGTGCGCCAGTGGACGCTGGGCTCCTCGTGAACTTTCCCCGAGCGAACCTGCCTAAACCTGTCGAGGTCGGCGGCTACAACGTGTGCTCGGCGAGACGGGCGCGAAGATCGCGGCAGCGGGCCTCGAGCCGGTCGGTGCGGGCATGCGTCTCCCAGTGGACGGGGTGGTCCCGTCCCCCATGGCAACTGGCAGCCATCGCGAAGGCATACCTCCAGGTCGCCATGTGGGCCTCGAGCTCAGCTACGGCACGCGCCAGCTCGACTTCCAATCGATCTCGCATCCCGGCCCATTGAATCGCCCACGTCGGACGAGCCCGATTCGCCTCACCAGGCCCGCTCTAGCGGCGCCGTTCTCAACCGATCGTGCTTTGAACTCCGTGCCTCGTCGACGAAGGCGCTCTTGCTACACCGTTGCGCGTACGCCGGGGATGACCTCCGTCGCGAAGCGCACGAGTTGCTCTCGAGCATCGCCATTCGGCTCATGAAACCGCCTCCGCGTCTCTCGTACCTGGCAGATCCTCCTGGAGGGAGCCGAGGACGTAGTCGGCACCGGATGCGCGAAGCTCCTCCCGGCTGTAGTGACCGCTCGCGACACCGACCCCGATCGCACGCGCGGCGTGAGCCGCCGCGATGTCGTTCGGCGTATCGCCGACGACGAGGACGTGCTGCGGGTCGAGTGGCGACCCGAGGATCTCCCCGGCACGGGTGATCGCCGTCCGGGTGAGCTCGCCACGGTCGGCCGAGTCGGAGCCGTAGCCGCCGAACGCGAAAAAACGGCTCAGATTGGCGCGCGCAAGCTTGATGTGAGCTGCGGCCTCCACCGCTCCCGTCGTGATCCCGAGCAGGAAGCCGTCCCGGCAGAGGCGCGGAAGCAGTTCTTCCACACCGTCCAGCACCCGGTAGCCGGACGATTGCGCTACCTCGTGCGGCAGCCGCATCAGGTAGTGCGATATGACGCGGCCTAGCTCCTCGGCAGAGGGCTCGTGCCCGATGACCGCCCTGAACGTAAGCCTGCCGACGACCGGGTCGGTCATCCCTGCTTCCGTGAACTCGCCGATGTCGGCCGGGATCCCGTAGAGCTCCTCGAACGCCCAGCGCCAACTCCTCGTGCCGGCACCTCCAGTCGTGATCAGTAGGCCGTCGACGTCGAAGAGGATTGCATGTGCCCTATTTGTTCCCACTCACGATCGGCGGCCGGCGCCGACCCACCCTCGGTCGGACGACCTCCGAGAGTCGACGCCGAAGAAGTACGACAGCGGTGCGATCAGCACGAGGAACGTCAGGATCACGAGACCGCTCACGTGTTTCACCTCCTTCGATGAGTGGCCGCCCAGGCGCGCAGACAGCCTGGGGACAGGTTGGCTCACGAGGGGAGCTCGCGCCATGGGGCGCGGAGTGCACTTTCGTGTCGCCGATGCCTCATTCCTAGCGGCGGCTACTTGCCTGAACCGCTACGGCTCCTCCAGAGCCATGCGCGGCCACGCTGACCCTGTCCTCCGTCTCCGTCTTCCCGCGTCGAGCTCGTGAGACCCCTGTCCATTCTTGTGCCGCAACCCCGGAGGTGCTTCGACGAACCGAGCCCGGCTCAGGTCGTTCCGCGAAGTGGGCGGCCACGAGGAGGTGCGCGAACTTCATCAGGCCACCTCCCTCCAATGCCGAGTCTCGCCGTCGGCATGGCGCGCAGAGCCCGAGGCTGCACCATCCGTCTCCGCCGTCGGCAGGCCGGCGGTGAGGGCAAAGTAGTTCCGGAACACGTTCAGGGCGACGTTTCCGACGATCTCGACGATCTCGGCGTCATCGAGCCCGGCGGCACGCGCCCGCGTGAGCTCATCCCCGGAGACGCTGCCACGACGGTCGACCATCGCGGCCGCAAGTTTCAGAGCCGCGGCTTCCTTCACATCGGCGGCGTTGGCCTGCCGGCTCGCCGCGATCTCGGCGGCATCGATGCCCATCTTCGCGGCCAGGGCTTCATGAGCCGCCGCGCAGTAGGCACAGGCGTTGCGATCGGCAACGAGCAGCGCGAGCTTCTCCTGCAGGCGGCCTGTGAGTGCCCCTTTCGCCAGGGCCTTCCTCAGCGCGACGTAGCCTTCGCGAGCCGCCGGCGAAGCAGCGAGGTTGAGGGCAAGCCCCGACTGGGGACCAGATCGAGCGAGTCCGACGGGTGTCATGGGATCTTCGATCGCCTCCTTTGGTTCACATCCACCTTGCCGTCCAGGGCTGTTGCCGTCCATCGGTGGAAGCCCTCATTTCGGTGTCGAAGCTCACCCACTCCGACTCGACCAAGCGGCGGCGCAGGCGGAGCTAGAGGGCGGTGGCGGAGCGCTCCAGTTCG
>DATBMD010000244.1:0-2096 GCA_036555085.1 Gaiellaceae bacterium | reverse complement strand
CGGAGACCGCGGCCAGGGCGTCGAGGTCGAGCCGGTGCGAGTAGCCGACGGCCTCGAGGTCGCGCAGCGTGGTCTCGGCCGCCGGGTTCGACGTCCCGCGCGCCAGCGGCGCGACCGCCGTGTGCAGGACCTGGAAGCCCGCCCGCACTCCTTCCACGTAGACCAATGGAGCGAGCCCGATCGTGCAGTGGCTGTGCAGCTCGATCGGGCGGTCGCCCGCCGCGCGGCGGAAGTGGGGCGCGAGCTCGCGCACCGCGTCCGCGGTCAGCAGGCCGCCCGGGTCCTTGAGGTAGAGCCGGTCCAGCTCGGCGCAGCCGGCGAGCGCGGCGGCCCGCTCGGCGTAGTAGGCGTGCGTGTGCACCTCGCTGACCGAGTAGGTGAGCCCGATCACGATCTCCTCGACCCCCTCCCGGCGCGCCAGCGCGGCCACGCGCCGGAGCCGGGTCGGGTCGTTCGAGGGATCGACGATCTGGATGCGACGGATGCCGTTCCGCGCCACGCAGCGGAATGCGAGCCCCATCACGTCCTCGTCCGCCGGGACCCAGGTGATGAAGCGCATGCCGCTCGTGATGAAGCTGAGCGGCGTGGCCGGCATCGCGGCGCTGACGAGGCGAAGGCGCTCCCACGGGTCCTCCCGGTGGAAGCGGACGGCGACGGCCATGTGCGTGCTCGAGGTGAAGTCGACCGCGTGGAACCCGACCCGGTCGATCGTGGGCGCGACCCGGACGAGGTCCGCCGTCGTCAGGCCGGTGGCGCTCCAGAGGCTCTGGTTGCCGTCGCGCGTCGTCGTGTCGACGATGTCGACGATCCCGGCCGGGGGCGCAGCGTCCGTCACCGGTCCGGCTCCACCTGGAAGAGCGCCGCCCCGTACTCGACGAGCTCCGCGTTCTCCGCGCAGACCTCGACGATCGTCCCGGCCACGCCCGCCGGGATCGAGTTCATCATCTTCATCACCTCGATCAGGCAGACGATCGTCTCCGGCTCGACGCGCGCCCCGACGCTCACGAACGGGGGCGCGCCCGGCGCCTCCGCCCGGTAGAAGGTGCCGATCATCGGGGCGGAGATCGTCAGCACGTCTCCGGCGAGAGCCTGCGTCTCGGCCGCGGGGTCGGCGGTCCCGGCGTTCCCCCGGCGCACGTACAGCGAGAACGCCTCGGTCTCGACCCGGAGCTCCTCGACCTCCGACTCGTCGATCAGCCGCAGGATCTCCCGGACGTCGTCGTCGTTCAGCGACATGGGCTCAGGGTCGGCGCTCGCTCTCGGCCCGGGCGCCGAATGTGCCCAGCACGTGCTGGACGGCAGAGGCGGCGGGCTTCGCCGCCCGCTTCGCGAGGGTCGTCACGGGGCGGGCCTGGAGGACGAACAGCGACCCCGGCAGCGCGTGGGAGCGCGCGAGCGCCCACTCGACGTCCTGGTGGCTCCCGAAGTGCCGCTGGACGTGCTTCGCGAGCTCGACGAGGGCTGCCACCTCGGCGTCGCCCAGGCACGGCTGCTCTCGTCGCTCCGCCGGTACCTCGACACGCACCGTGCCCCGGCCCGCGGCGTCGGGCACGTACTCGACGTGCTTGTCGCTCACCGTCCGTCGGACGACCTCGCCGGTGACCTTGCTGACGAGGTACCCGTCGGGCGTCAGCTCGCCGCCCACCACGCCGATCCCGAGCCCCCAGCTGGCGTCGATCGCGACCATGCTCGGGTCGCCGCTCACGGGGTTGCAGGTGAACAGCACGCCCGAGATCTCGGCGTCCACCATCAGCTGGACGGTCACCCCCATCGCCTCGCCGCCCGGTGCCCCGAGCGCCGCCCGGTAGCTGATCGCCTGCGGCGTGTAGAGGCTCACCCAGCAGTCGCGCACCGCGTCCAGCACGTGCTCGACGCCGCGTACCCAGAGGAAGCTCTCCTGCTGGCCGGCGTACGAGGCGTCCTCGCCGTCCTCCCCGATCGCGCTCGAGCGGACGGCGACCGGCGGGTCGTCCGCTCCGGCCAGGCGGGCCAGCTCGCCGTAGCCGCGGCGCAGCTCCTCGCCGAGCACCTCCGGCAGCGGTGCGAAGCGCATCGCCTCGTCGATCGTCTTCGCGGCGGCGCCGACGGCGCTCACG
>DATBMD010000239.1:0-9945 GCA_036555085.1 Gaiellaceae bacterium | reverse complement strand
CCTGTCCCGCCCTCCCCCGGCTCCCCCAGCGCGACCCCGGCACCAACACGTAGGGGCGGGACCTGTCCCGCCCTCCCCGCCGCGACCCCCGGCCGACGCGGTCAGAGGGCGGCCGGGAGCGTGAACGAGACGCTCGTGCCTCCGCCGGCCCGCCGCTCGGCCCAGATCCGTCCGCCCTGGGCCTCGACGAGGGCACGTGCGATCGCGAGCCCGAGCCCGGCACCGGGCGACGAGCGCGCCCGGTCGCCACGCCAGAAGCGTTCGAACATCCGCTCGGCCGTCTCGTCGTCGACGCCGGTGCCGCTGTCCTCCACCCGTACGCAGACGCCGTCCGCGACCGGCTCGACGACCACCGCGACCGAGCCGTCCGTGGGCGTGTGCCGCAGCGCGTTGGTGAGGAGGTTGAGCAGGATCCGCTCGACCTTGTCGGGCGCGAAGCGCGCCGAGACCTCCGGCGCACCTACGGCCGCGAGGCTGATGCCCCGGGCGGCCGCCTCCGCAGCCAGCCCGATCAGGCAGTTGTCGACGACCGCGCGGAGCGGTGCCTCGCGGATCTCGAGGGCGATGACGCCCGCCTCGACGCGGGCGAGCTCGAAGAGGTCGTCCACGAGCTCGGAGAGGACGCGCACCTGCTCGCGCAGCGCGGGCAGGTACTGCGCGGGCTCGGCGAGGCCGTCCTCGAGCGCTTCGAGCATCGCCTGCATGTTCGCGAGCGGCGTCCGCAGGTCGTGGCTCGCCCAGGCCATCAGCTCCCGGCGGGCGTCGAAGATCTGCTCGAGCGCAGTGCCCATCTCGTTGAACGAGCGCGCGAGCGCCGCGACCTCGGCGGGCCCGCTCTCGCTCGACCGGGCTGCGAGATCGCCGCCGGCGAGCTCGGCGGCTGCCTCGCCGAGCCGTTCGATCGGACGCTCGATCGACCGGGCCAGGACGAACGCCGCGACGAGGGCCACGGACGCCGACGAGACGAGAACGGCCAGGATCTTGACGTCGTCACCCATGTGGAACATGACCCACCCGGAGGCGAGCACGACGACGAGCGGGAGGCAGACGGAGAGCACGGCAAGGCCGATCAGCCTCTGCCGGAGCCGCGGCAACGAGCGCAGCCCGAGCGCGATCGCCAACCCCGCGCCGAGCGTCACGAGCGCGACGAGGAGAGCCGGGAGGATCACGGAACGAGGCGGTAGCCGACGCCCCAGACGGTCTGCACGTGCCGGGGCTCCCCGGGGACGGCTTCGAGCTTCTGCCGCAGGCGCCGCACGTGCACCGTGACGGTGCCGCTGTCGAGGGCCGGCTCGTAGCCCCAGACGCTCGCCATCAGCTGGTCGCGCGAGAAGACGCGCCGCGGGTGGGCGGCGAGGAACCACAGCAGGTCGAACTCCCGGGCGGTGAGCGCCACCTCCTCGCCCGCCTTGCGCACCTCCCGGGCGGCGCCGTCGAGGACCACGTCGCCGAACGCCAGCCGCTCGGGCGGCGCCGGCGCCGCAGTCGTCCGCCTGAGCACGGCCTGGACGCGGGCCGCGAGCTCTCGCGGCGAGAACGGCTTGGACACGTAGTCGTCGGCGCCGAGCTCGAGCCCGACGATGCGGTCGGCCTCCTCCCCGCGCGCGGTCAGCATGATCACGGGCAGCGACGAGCGAGACCGGATCGAGCGGCAGAGCGCGAGCCCGTCGTGCCCCGGGAGCATCACGTCCAGCACGACGAGGTCGAGGCGCTCCTGCTCGAGCAGCTCCAGCGCCCGGACGCCGTCGCCGGCAACGAGCGTCCGGTGCCCGTCGCGGTCCAGGTAGCGGACGACGACGTCCCGCACGATCGGGTCGTCGTCGACCACGAGGATGGTCGCCATGCTGCTCATTGTGCGTCCGGATCCCACTTGGGATGGTGCGCGCGCGCCCAGTCCTCCCTGACCGTGCCCGTGGTGATGCCGTGCAGGGCATGGCGCGTCGTGGGATGGATCACGGCCAGGTACAGATGGCCGCACAGCAACACGACCGAGGCGTACGTGGCGACGTCGTGCAGCACGATCGTGCTGTCGAACCGAAAGCGTGTGTCGCGCTCGCCGAGCCAGAGCAGCACGCCCGAGACGGCGAAAAGGACGGCAAACGCCGCCGTGAGCGCCGCGTTCAGCTTCTGGCCCGCGTTGAAGCGCCCCTGCGGGGCAGGCCGGCCGCGCAGCCAGCGACGGTCGTCGCCGTCGAACGTGTCGAGCTCGCGGAACGTCCTCCGCAGGCGATTCCTGTTCCCGAATACGACCACGGCGAGGAGCGCGAGCGCCCAGGCGAGCGCGGTGTACAGGTGGATGTCCTTGACGAGCGGGCGCCGCCCCACGGCCTCGGCGAGCGACGGCAGGTAGAGCACGAGCCCCGAGCCGAGCAGCGCGAGGAAGGCGACCGCGTGCACCCAGTGGAGCGCGCGCTCGGTACGCGAGAAGCGCAGGACGTAGCGGGGCGTCACGCGGCGTTCGAGCGTCCGACCCAGGCGTCGCGGTCGTAGCCGCGCTGCTCCCAGTAGCCCAGCTCGGGCGTGCGGGTGACGACGATCCGCTCGACCCACTTCACGCTCTTGTACCCGTACATGCGGGGCACGACGAGCCGCAACGGAGCACCGTGCGGGCGAGACAGCGGCCGGCTGTCCATGTCCCATGCGAGCAAGACGTCCGGGAGCAGCGCCTGCGCCATCGTGAGCGAGTCGACGTACGGCCGCTCGGCCGAGACGAACGAGAGCGCGCCGGCCCCGGGCAGGGGCTCCGCGGCCGCGAGCACGTCCTCGATCCGAACGCCGCGCCAGCGGACGTCCTCGACCGACCAGCCCGTGACGCAGTGGAAGTCGCTGACCTGCTCGACCTGCGGCAGGCGCTCGAGGTCGTCGAGACGAAACGAGACCGGGCGGCGTACGAGCCCGTCGACCCGAAGCCGGTACGTCCGCCGGTCGAGCTCCGGCATCGAAGCGGCGACGGTGTAGATCCGCCAGCCGCTCGTCGGGCCCGGCAGGACGCTGCCGAGGTCGTCGGGATAGAGACGGGCCAGGGCGTCCCAGGCGCTCCGCCCCCACGCCAGGGAGGACAGGCCGACTGCGGTCACGGCGATGAAGGCGGCACGTCCGAGCCGACGCTCCTCGGGCATCGACCCATGATCGCGCCGGGCCCGGGTCGAGATCTGAACGTGCGCTGAACTCTTGCTTGCCGGTTGCTGAAAACGACGCGGGCCCGATCGAAGCACCCGACGTCCGCAGGTACGAATCGGTCGTTCACGCCAACTCGACCCGGAGGGACGATGTCGAAGGCAGCTGCCATCACGACCGTTCTGGCCACCGCGCTCGCGCTCACCGCGTCGGCCGCGTACCCGGCAGCCCACGCAACGAGCCCCAAGCTCGTGCGCACCATCAAGGACCGTCAGCTCGGCGTGGTGCTGACCACCGCGAAGAGGCAGGCCATCTACGTCTGGAACAGCGAGCCGAAGGGGAAGATTCGCTGCACCGGTCAGTGTGCGGCAGCGTGGCCTCCGGTCACCGTCAAGAAGGGCGTCGTCGTGCGGATGCACTACCCGGGCATCAAGGGAGACTTCGGCACGATCCGCCGCCCCGACGGGTCGCGACAGCTCACCTTCAACCGCCGGGCGCTGTACACGTACGCCCACGAGAAGCCCGGCCAGGTCCTCTGCAACGACGTCGACAACTGGTTCGCGGTCAAGGTGACGCGCACCTAGCGACGTCCTGGGCTCAGGCGCGAACGGCGACGACCTCGAGGTAGGCCGCGTCCATCACCGCCGCCCGCTCCCCGGCGCGGTTGTTGCGCTCCACGGCGGCCCGGAGATCCGCCGCGAGCGCCTCCTCGCCGTCGGGGCCGACGCGCTCGAACGCGACGATCGTCGGCCCGAAGTAGCTGCGGAAGAACTCCAGATAGTGGTCGGCGGAGTGGAAGCGCTGCGTCGACGTCCGCTGCGCGAAACGAAGCTCGGCGACGTCCTCGCCGAACAGCTCGCGCACGCGCTCCTCCGTGCCCCAGGCCAGCGGCGGGGTCAAGCCCGGCGGCGGCGGCGCGTGCTTCGCGGTCGCCCTGAACACGTCGCCGACGGCGCCGTCGGGCATCCAGTTCGCCATCCCGATCTTGCCCCCGGGCCGGGTCACGCGCAGGAGCTCCCGGGCGACGCGCTCCTGATCCGGGGCGAACATGGCGCCGAAGGTCGACAGCACGACGTCGAAGGAGCCGTCCTCGAACGGCAGCTCCTGCGCGTCGGCCTCCACGAGCTCGAGCTCGAGCAGGTCCGTCGCCGCCCGCCTGCGCGCGTGCTCGAGCAGCTCGGGCACGAAGTCGGCGCCGGTCACTTCGGCGAAGCACCGCGCTGCGGCGATCGCCGCATTGCCGCTGCCGCAGGCCACGTCCAGCACGCGGTCTCCCGGCAGGACGTCGACCGACTCGACGAGCTGGTCCGCGACGAACTGGACGATCGGCGCGCAGTACGCAAAGTCGCCCTTCGACCACATCTGCTGCTGGGCCTGCGTGACGGCTCCGAAATCGACTCCGGCCATCCCTGTTCCCTCCGAGACTCGCTGGCAACGGCGATCACCGATCGTAGGCGAACGTTCGATCCGGATGTGCAAGAGTTGGCGCCAGAGCCAGGCCGCCCCCCGTGTGGGTGGGCCACACGTCCTCGCGGCGGCCGGATTGGAGACGTCGGGATGCACGTACGCATCGCGAAGTACACCTTCACCGGTGACGTCAACGACATGGCACGCCGCGCCGAGGAAGGGATGGTTCCGATCTTCCAGGCGCAGCCGGGGTTCAACGGCTACACGCTCGCCACGACCGGGGAGAAGATCATCTCCATCAGCGCGTGGGACTCGGCCGAGAGCGCCGAGGCGGCGAGCGGTGCAGCGGCGGAGTGGATCAAGGCGAACCTCGCCGGCGAGGTCGAGCTCAAGGATGCGCACATCTGCGAGGTTCTCTACTCGACGGTGTTCGGCGTCAGCACGCTGACCGGCGCGCGCGCCTGAGCCCGCGATCTGCGCTTCGTGGGAGGCCTCTTGCAGCGGGGCCTCCCCGGCGGCGCCTCGGATCGCGCGATGGCCAAGCGGCTCCACACGATTGTCAAGGCCACCGCGCCGGCCCTGTCGCCGAAGACCTGGTACGGCATGCCCGCATATGCCAGGGGCGGCAAGGTCGTCTGCTTCTTCCAGAGCGCCGAGAAGTTCAAGTCGAGGTACGCGACGGTCGTGGCTTCAGCGACGACGCGAACCTCGACGACGGCGCCATGCGGCCGACGTCCTTCGCGTTGAAGGAGCTGTCCGCGGCCGAGGAGGCGAAGATCGTCGCGCTCGTGAAGAAGGCGGTGAGCTGAGGCGGGCTACGCCGGCGACAACCCGAGCTGGTCGTCGGCGCGGCGCAGCCGCTCGTAGAGCCGCTCGGCGTAGCCGTGCCGCGCGGCGAGGCTCTGCCACGCGGTCGGGCCTGTACGGGCGCTCGTGAAGTCCGTCCGGTGCTCGAGCTAGACTGTTTTCTATAATGGAAACGGATGCGCGAACCGACCTCGCTGCTCTCAGCCTCGACGAGCTGGAGGCCGAGCTGGCGACACTCGCGTCGCACCTCTATGCGGGCACCTGCCGCTGGCTCGAGCTCGTCGCGGAGGTCGACCGTCGCGGCGACTGGGCCGGGGACGGCCGCAGCTCGTGCGCCGAATGGCTCGCCTGGCGCTGCGCCCTCACGCCGCGGGCGGCCCGCGAGCACGTTCGCGTGGCGCGCCGGCTGGGCGAGCTGCCACTGATCCACGCCGCCTTTGCCCACGGTGAGCTGTCGTACGCGAAGGCGCGCGCTCTTACGCGGGTCGCGACGGCCGAGAACGAGGAGGGGCTGCTCAGGCTTTCCCGCGTGTTCACCGCGGCCCAGCTCGAGCGGGCTGTGCGGGCCTACCGGCGCGTCACCACCAAGGAGTCGCGCGACCTCCAGGAGGGCGCCCACCTGAGCGTGTTCTGGGAAGACGACGGGTCGCTCTCGATCCGCGGCCGGCTTGCGCCCGAGGACGGAGCGCTCCTGCTGCGGGCGCTGGACGCGATGCGCGACACGTTGTGGGAGCAGAGTCGCGGTTCCGCGGAACCGCGGCCCACAAAGCAGGCGTCGAACGGGGAGGCGCTGGTCGCGGTCGCCGACGCCGCGCTCGCCCATGCGGGCGACGGGCGGCCGGCCGGCGAGCGATATCAGGTCGTCGTCCACGTCGACGAGAGCGTCCTCTCGCACGACGGCGAGGGCGGTTGCGAGCTCGACGACGGGAGCGCCGTCGCCCCGGAGACCGCGCGCAGGCTCGCCTGCGACGCCTCCGTCGTCCGTAACGGCCGCAAGACGCGGGCGATCCCGCCGTCCATGCGGCGCGCGCTGCGGGCGCGCGACCGCGGCTGCCGCTTCCCCGGCTGCGAGAACCGCCGCTTTCTCGATGCCCACCACGTCCACCACTGGGCGCGCGGCGGCCCCACAACCATGGGAAACCTGCTGCTCCTCTGCCGCCGTCACCACCGGCTCGTTCACGAGGGCGGCTATCGGGTCGACCGGGACGGGCGGTTCTCCAACCCGTGGCGCGGACAGATCCCCGACGTCCCGAGGTTGCCGCGCGGGAGCCCTTCGGACCTGCTCGACCGCGTCGGCTCGCTCGGAATCGACGCCAAGACGTGCGATCACGGCACCGGCGAGCGCATGGATCTGGGCTACGCGGTCGACGCTCTCATCGCCGTGGCCGGATCGTAGGGCGCCGCCGCTGGGCACGAGCGATAGCAGCCGCGAAAGGTATGTTCGGGCGGCCGATGAGGACGACCACCGGCCGGGTCACACTGTTCGTGCTGCTCCTCGCGCTTGCGGCCTGCGTCGCCGCGACGTCCGTCCAGGCTTCCGAGAACGTCCGCTACGGCATCCAGGACGACGGCTGGTTGGAGTTCGGGCCGGGGACCCTGAACACGCGGCTGGCGACGTTCAAGCGGCTCGGCGTGCCGATCGTCCGCTTCACGCTGCGCTGGAACGAGATCGCCCGGCGACGGCCGCAGGAGCCGGCCTCGCCGCGCGATCGCGCCTACGACTGGCGTCGGCCGGACCGGGTTCTGCGCGGCCTTCGCCGCTACGGCCTGACGCCCGTGCTCACGATCGTCGGGACGCCGGCGTGGGCGAACGGGGGGCGCGCGCCGAGCTTCGCCCCGCCGCGGCCCCGAGACTTCCGACGCTTCGCGAGCGCCGCCGCCCGCCGCTACCCCTGGGTTCGTTACTGGGTGATCTGGAACGAGCCGAACAAGCGTCTCTGGCTCAGGCCGACGCGCCCGCGGATCTACGTCAAGCATCTCCTCAACCCCGGGTACGAGGGGATCCACGCCGTGCTGCCACGCGCCCGGGTAGGCGGCGGCGCGACAGGGCCCCGCGGCGCGTTGGGGGGCGTCGCGCCGGTCACCTGGATCCGTGGCATGGCCCACGCCCGCGCGAAGCTCGACGCCTACGCCCACCACCCGTACCCCGCGACGCCGTCGGAGACGACGTCCAGCGGCGGCTGCAAGAACTGCCCGTGGATCACGATGGCGACGATCAGGAAGCTCCTCGTCATCGTCAGGCGCTCCTTCGGGGCAAAGCCGATCTGGCTGACCGAGTACGGCTACCAGACAAGCCCGCCGGACACGTTCCTGGGGGTGCCCCTGAAGCGGCAGGCGAGGCTGGTCAGCCGCGCCGCGATGCGCGCCTGGCGGCTGCCGCGGGTGACGATGCTGATCCAGTTCCTCTACCGCGACGAGCTCTCGGTCAGCCGGTTCCAGAGCGGCCTCGTGTTCGCGAACGACCGCCCGAAACCATCGCTGCAGGGATTCAGGCTGCCCTTCGCGCAGATGGGGCGAAGCGGGCCCCGGGTAGTCGTCTGGGGTCAGATCCGGGACGGACGGCCCGGGCGGGAGCGGTACCGGCTGGAGGTGCTCCACAGAAACGTGTGGAAGCCGGTCGGGCGGGCCCGGCTGACGAACGAGGACGGCGTCTTCATCCGGACGATTCGTCTCGAGCGCGGCGAGCTCGTCCGGATCTGGTCGCCGAAACAGCGCCGCTTCAGCCTGCCGCTGCGGATCAGGTGAGCTGCGAACGGCCGGCGGAAGCAGTCGCGGTCGAGCCGAGCTCCCGGGGTCCTCGAACGCTGCGTCCGACGCTAAACCTGGCTGCCGCCGTCGAGCAAACCCCAGTAGGCTTCGAGTAGGGCAGGCTGCTGCTCTCGCAGTGCGGGCGTTCGCGACGCCTCGTGCGATTCATCCCGCGGCTTGCCAGAGAGAGAGGGTCGAGAATGGCGAATCTGTCGGACGCGCCGCATGTCAAGGCGACGGCTCGAAGGACGTTCACCTGCAACTTCTGTCGGGCAGTGGTGGAGGAGGGCGAGGCTCTGAGGATGCCGACCACCCACAACGGCTCTCACAGAGACGCCGGGTGCTTCTGTTCGACACGCTGCCTCACCTGCGTTCGAGCCTTGGAGGCACTGCACCCTTCCCCGCTCGCCTCATACGATTTCCGCCAGGCACGTAACGTGCTGACCGATCGCCTGCTGAACCTCTGGAGAGACGGGCGCGGGCCCGACCCGGCGCTCGTGCTCCAGGCTGCCGAACGGGTCAGCGCCCAGCTCCGGTAGGCGGTTCCCCCACAAGGGAGCGCTGCGATTGCGGGTGGCGGCCGCCGGATCGTCGACCGGCAGCCGCCGTTGCCTGGTAGGCCGTTGCCTGCTAGGCAGACGCGAGCGTGACGCTCTTCGCCTCAGGGCCCTTGTCGCCCTGGACAGCCTCGAACTGCACCTTCGCGTTCTCGGCGAGCGACTTGTAGCCCTCGCCGACGATCGCGCTGTGATGGACGAACAGATCCTTGCCGCCCTCGTCGGGAACGATGAACCCGTATCCCTTGTCGGCGTTGAACCACTTCACGGTTCCGGTTGCCATTGATGAAACACCTCCCCCTGCTCCTCGAGAACGGGCAGAGGAAGCGCACCCTGCGCATCCGGTACTCGCTCAGATAGTCGATCCAGCCTAGCAGCACCGTAACGCAGAGCCTCTGCGCGCGATCGACGACACGTAGCTCTGTCGCGTTCGGCTCTACCCCGCCTGGTTACCTGCGTCCGGCGACGTGTCGCTCGCGGGGGCGCCTTCTATGCTCGCCTCGGCGAGCTGGCCGGCTGCGGTGTCCAGCTGACGGAACTCCTCGGCGCTGTCCTGCCGGTGCTCGTCGCCGGATTCGACGACCCCTGATCTCCACGTGTGGCACTTCTGCACCCAGCCACCGTCCGCCGTCTCGATCCAGTCGTCGAGCCGGTCCAGCTGCGTGGTGATCGACCGACTCGGCGCCTACTCTTGGAGCGTGCCCTGGTATCGGAAGACGAGCTTCAAGCTCATCGCCCTGAAGGACGTCCGTCGACTGACGGGTCTCGAGCCGGCCGAGCTGTTGCTTCATTCCGAGACCCAGCAGCTCACCAGGGTCGCGAAGGGCGGCGCCCGGGAGGAGTTCGTGCGCGTCCCTGCCGAGCTGCTGATCGAGATCGCCGACGACTGACGCCCGAAGCGCGCGTCCCTGCTGATGTGCCCGGAACGGCAGGTTCAGGCGCCGTCGGCGCGCTCGGCGTAGGCGACACGCTCGAACGGCCAGTCGTCCGCAAGCCAGTCCGTCACGGCCCGCCACAGCTGCACGTCGAGCTCGGGCCGGCTCGCCCGCACCCATGAGCGCACGCGCGCATCGTGCTGTTCCCTGTCGGGATAGATGTACACGCAGCCGATCACGGCGCCGGTCACCGGATCGAGGACGGTGTAGGTAAAGCCCGCCCTGTTCTCGAAGTCGTCGGCGTGCGCTTGCAGGTCGCGCAGGTTGTCCGCCAGGCTGCGGTCGTCCGGCCAGGAGCTCGTCTCCCAGCCGGGTGTTCCGCGGATGTGGTCGACGGACGACGACCACGCCTCGTAGTCGGAGTCGTTGTGCTG
>DATBMD010000149.1:0-9158 GCA_036555085.1 Gaiellaceae bacterium | reverse complement strand
GAGGGCAGCGCGGCCGGGTTCTCGACCGTCGGATAGGAGCCAAGCCGGCCGGAATCGAGGGCCGGCGCGAGCGCCAGGTACGTTCCCGCCGCGACGCTGACCCACAGAACGGGCCGCCAGCGCGGGGACAGCGGCCGGCCGTCCGGAAAGAGCTGGGCGACGAGGCAGGGCCCGACGAAGACCGGCACGATCAACAGCCAGCTCGCGAGCCATCCCGCCCAGACGCCGCCGGCCCAGCCTTCGCCGCCGTAGAGCGCGAGATCCGCGTACCCGTACGCGGCCGCCATCACGGCGAGCGTGAGCGCGCAACAGAGGAAGATCCAGCCGATCGGGTTCCGCGTGCGCGTGCGCGCGATCAGAAGGCCGACCACGCCGAAGGTGACGGCGGCGATCGCAGCCATCAGCTCGACCAGCAGCTCCGAGTCACGTCCTGCCGGCAGGTCGAGGCGGCTCTGACCCGCCACCCCGAGGACGATCGCGGCCGGGACGAGCGCGAGCGCCGGAACGAACAGCGACCAGGCGAGCGCCCTCACGAGGCGGGTTCCCCGCGCAGCCACAGCGACACGTGCGCCGGCTGCATCGTCTCGTCGACCACCCCGCGCAGGTCGGCCGCCAGCGCACCGAGCTCGACCTGCTCGCGCAGCCGCGACCCGAAGGCATCCAGCGTCCGTTGCGCGTCGTAGCGCCGCCGGTAGAAACGCCGGTCGACGACACCCTGGATCCGGCGGCGCAACGGCAGGAAGAGCGCCGCGACCACGAGCGTCGAGACGGCGATCGCCAGGTCCGACCCCCCGGCGAACGACGAGAAAGCCCACTGACCGGCGAGCACGAGCCCGGCGTAGGCGCCGCCGAGGACCACGGTCAGCAAGCCGTAGACGAGCGTCCGCGAGATGACGCGGTCGATCTCGTACAGGCGGTAGCGCAGGATCGCGATGCCGATCGCGACCGGGACAACGGCCAGAGCGGCACCCACGAGCCCGCCGCCCGCGTCCTCGTAGCCGAATGACACCAGCATGAGGATCCCGACGAGGAACGCAGCGATCAGCAGCCCGGCGGCGAAGGCAAGCCATTTCATCTGGAGACGCTCCTCCCCGCGCGAGCGCCGGAAGCGCACGATCACCGAGGCGGCCGACAGGATCAGCGCGACGGCGAACGGGACGATGAGCACGCCGTTCACCACGTCGAAGAGCCCGGACAGGCTCTCGATCCCGGCCGGGTTGGCCGCCGGGAGCATCTCGGTGTTCAGCGTGCCCGGCTTGAGCGCGACGTGAACCGATCCCAGCACCGCGGTGCCGAGCACGAGCCAGAGCACCGGACGCCACCGCGGGCTGGGCGGCCGCCCGTCGGGAAAGAGCAGGAGCAGCAGCGCAACGGCCATGAGCCACAGCGGGTCCAGGCAGGCTCCCAGCCACCCCAGCCAGATGCCGGCCGGCAGGGAGCCGGGACGGGCGTAGATCGCGTAGTCCGCGTACGAGAACAAGAAGTCATTGAGCGCCAGCGCGACGCCGATGTAGAGGAGCAGCCATCCGACCGGGTGCCGAGGCCGCCGCGAGACGACGAACGCTCCGGCCACCGGGAAGAGGACGAAGCAGGCCAGGAAGCCGACCGAGGCGAGGATCGGAAGGTGGTCGCCAGGCGTGTCGACGTCGCGCGCTGCCACATAGAGCGCGATCGCCACGACGTGGAGAGCGATGGAGACGCCCGCGACCGCCCACGCAACGACCCCGACGAGCCGTCCTCTCATGCCGCACTCCCCACGATCGCCTGCTCGATCGTGACAGTCTCAACCATGTCGGGATCCGTGTCTCCTCGCTCGGGGCCGCCGTCGTCGCGAACTGTGAACCGATCCCCGTTCCGGGATCGTTACGGGACCGGGCCGAACGCGATCGCCGTTGCGGTTACGATGCGCGCGTGCCGCAGGGGCCCGGGCTCTCGATCGCGCTCCTCGGACCACCCGTGGTCGACGTGGACGGCGCGCTGCTGCGCGTGGACACGCGCAAGGCCCTCGCGCTGCTGGCCTACCTCGCGGTCACCGGCCGGCCGGCCCGGCGCGACACGCTCTGCGCGCTCCTCTGGCGGGATTCCGCCCCGGACCGCGCGCGTGCGACCCTGCGCCGAACGCTCTCGACCCTCCGCTCAGCCCTCGGAGGGCGCTGGCTGGAGACCGACGGGGACATCGTCTCGCTCGCCGGCGAGGGCATCGAGTTGGACGTGGCCGAGCTCCAGCGCCAGCTCGCGGCCTGCGATGAGCACGGCCACGGGCCGGCCGATACGTGCCGCCGCTGCCGACAGCCGCTGCGGGAGGCGGTCGCGCTCGATCGCGGCCCCTTCCTGGCGGGCTTCGGCCTGCGCGACGCGCCCGACTTCGACGACTGGCAGCAGCAGACAGCTGCACAGATCCAGCGCGAGGTCGAGAGCGCCCTCGACCGGCTGGCGCAGCTCGTCTCGGAGGCCGGCGACCACGCGGAGGCGATCGCGCTCGCCGTCCGCCGGCTCGCGCTCGATCCGCTGCACGAGCCCGCTCACCGGCGCCTGATCGAGCTCTATGCACGCGCCGGCGACCGCGCACGCGCGCTCGAGCAGTACCGCGAATGCGTTCGCACGCTCGACCGCGAGCTCGGCGTGCGCCCGCTCGAGGAGACGACGGCGGTCTACCACTCCGTGCTCGAGGGGGTGGCGCTGCCGGCAGCGGCCGCGTCCGCAGAGCTGCCTCCCGAGCCGGGCACGGCGCTTCCGTTCGTGGGCAGGGAGGACGCCTGCAAGCTCCTCGCCGCCCGCGCAGCCGACACCGGCCCCGACGGGCGTTTGGTGGTGGTCGAAGGCGAGCCGGGGATCGGCAAGTCGAGGCTCGTCGAGGAGGTGCTCGAGCGGATCGGAGCCGACCGCCCGATCGCGCTGAGGTGCTTCCAGGAGGAGGCCGGCCTCCCGTACGGCCTCGCCGTACAGCTCGCGAGAGGCGCGCTGGAGCGGCTGGGGAACCGTCCCGGCGACGCCTGGTGGGCCGGCGAGGTGGCTCGGCTCGTCCCCGAGCTGGGCCCGTCCGACCCGGCCGGGCTGGCGAGCCCGGCTGCCCAGGCCCGCTTCCACGACGCGGTCTGCGCGCTGCTCGGCGAGGCTGCGAGCGCCGACCCGCCGTGCGTCGTCGTCGTGGACGACGTGCAGTGGGCCGACACCGCCTCGGTCGGGCTGCTCGCCTACCTCTTGCGCCGCCTGCGGGGCCGTCCGCTGCTCGTCGTCCTCGCCTGGCGGCCCGACGAGGTCGAGGCCGGCCAGACGCTGCGGGCGGTCCTGCAGGCCGGCCTCGCCGACGGGACGGCCGCGCTCGTCGGGCTGGGCCGGCTGTCCCGTGCGGAGGTCGGCCTCCTCGTCGCCGCGGCGGGCCACGACCGGCTGCTCACCGAGCGGCTGCACTCAGAGAGCGGCGGGCTGCCGTTCTTCGTCGTCGAGTACCTCGAGGCGCTGGCGCACGGCGAGAGCGTCGACGCGGTGGAGTGGCAGCTGCCGGGCGGGGTTCGCGACCTCTTGCGCGCCCGGCTCGCCCGCCTGGGTGAGCTGGCAGCCCAGATGGCCGCCGCGGTCGCCGTGGTGGGTGGCTCCTGCGGGTCGGACCTCGCCCGGGACGTGAGCGGACGGACGGAGGACGAGACCGTCGCCGCCCTCGAGGAGCTCGTCCTCGCCGGCGTGCTCGTCGAGGCCGGCGACGCGACGTACGACTTCCGCCAGGAGCAGACCAGGGAGCTGGTCGTGTCCGAGCTGTCGCTCGCGCGGCGCCGGCTCCTGCACCGGCGCGTCGCCGAAGCGCTCCAGAGCTCGGCCGATCGGGGCGGAGCGGCGCTCGTCGCGAACCACCTCGCCCTGGCGGGCGACGACGAAGCTGCGGCGTCGTCGTTCGCCGCCGCAGGCGACTACGCCCGCGGCATGTTCGCCAACGCCGAGGCGCTCGCCCACTACCGCAGCGCGCTCGCGCTCGGGCACCCGGAGACGGGCCGGCTCTACCAGGCGATCGGCGACCTCGAGACTCTCGCCGGCGACTACGCGGACGCGCTCGCCAGCTACGAGCGAGCCGCATCGGAGTCCACGGAAGCGGGCCTCGGCGAGATCGAGCACAGCATCGGCCGGCTCCACCACCGGCGCGGCTCGTGGGACCGGGCCGAGGCGTCCTTCGCCGGCGCGGAGCAGAGCCTTCCCCGCGACGAGAGCGTCGCGCAGGCCCGGCTGGCGGCGGATCGCAGCCTCACCGCACGCCGCCGCGGCCGCGACGACGAGGCGCAGGCGTTCGCCCAGGCTGCGCTCGTGCTCGCACGGGAGGGCGGCGACGATCGCGCGCTCGCAGGGGCGCACAACGCCCTCGGGATCCTTGCCTCGGCGCGCGGCGACTACCAGACGGCGATCGCCGAGCTCGAGGCGAGCCTCGCCCGCGCGCGCGCCGCGGGCGACCCGGACGGCGAGGCAGCGGCGCTGAACAACCTCGCGCTGGCCGCGCGCGCGCTCGGCGACAACGACGGCGCGCTCGCGTTCACGCGCCGCGCGCTCGCGCTCTGCGCGCAGGTCGGCGACCGGCACCGGGAGGCCGCGCTCCACAACACCCTGGCCGACCTGCTGCGCGAGGCGGGGAGCGAGGAGGAGTCGATGATGGAGCTGAAGCTCGCGGTCTCGATCTTCGCCGAGATCGGCGAGGACGCGCGCCTGGAGCCGGAGATCTGGAAGCTTGTCGAGTGGTGAGCCGGAGGGCGACCGGCGCCGGCCGCCCTCTCGAGCTCAGTTCTGCGCGGGGTCGCCCTCGGCCGCGGCCTCGGGCTCGTCCGCGGGCACCGTCACCGGCTCGGGCGGCGGCGCGCCCTCGACGATGCGGATGTCGACGAGCGGCTCGTCCGGGCCGGGATCGACCCGGCGGTCGATCACGATCGTCGACCCCTCGGTCAGGTCGCGCCCGAGCACGAAGTCGGCGAGCGGGTCCTCGATCAGGCGCTGGATCGAGCGCCGCAGCGGCCGTGCGCCCATCGCCGGGTCGTAGCCCTCGGTGACGAGCAGCTCCTTGGCGTCGTCGGTCAGCTCGATGGCGGCGCCGTGCACGGCCATCTGGTCGCGCAGCCGCTTCATCATCAGGTCGACGATCGCGAAGATCTCGTCCTTCTCGAGCTTGTGGAAGACGATGATCTCGTCGATCCGGTTCAGCAGCTCGGGCCGGAAGACCTTCTTCAGCTCGCCCATCACGCGGCTCTTCATGTCCTCGTACGAGAGGCCCGTCTCGTCCCCGATGTTGAAGCCGAGCGAGACGTTCTTCGAGATCGAGGCCGCGCCGATGTTCGAGGTCATGATCACGATCGTGTTCCGGAAGTCGACCTTCCGCCCCTGGGCGTCGGTGAGCTTCCCGTCCTCGAGGATCTGCAGCAGGATGTTGAAGACGTCCGGGTGGGCCTTCTCGATCTCGTCCAGCAGGACGACCGAGTACGGCTTGCGGCGGACGGCCTCCGTCAGCTGGCCGCCCTCGTCGTAGCCGACGTAGCCGGGCGGGGAGCCGACGAGCCGGGACACGGAGTGCTTCTCCATGTACTCCGACATGTCCACCTGGATCATCGCGTCCTCGTCGCCGAACAGGAACTCCGCCAGCGTGCGCGCCAGCTCCGTCTTCCCCACGCCGGACGGGCCGAGGAAGATGAACGACCCGGTCGGCCGCTTCGGGTCCTTGATCCCGGCGCGGGCGCGTCGGATCGACTTGGAGACGGCGACGATCGCCTGGTGCTGGCCGATCACCCGCTTGTGGAGCTCGTCCTCCATGCGGATCAGCCGCTCCGACTCCGCCTCGGTGAGCTCGAAGACCGGGATGCCCGTCCACATCGAGACGATGTCGGCGATCTCGTTCTTGCCGACCTCGGGCTGCTCCTCGTCGGCCTCGTTGCGCCAGTTCTCCTCGAGCTCCTTCTTCTTCTGGGTCAGCTTCCGCTCCTTGTCGCGGAGCGACGCCGCCTTCTCGAACTCCTGCGCCTCGATCGACGCTTCCTTGTCGGCGCGGACCTTGTCGATCTCCTCCTCGAGCTCGCGGTAGCGCGGCGGCGCGGACATCGTCCGGATCCGCAGCCGGCTGCCGGCCTCGTCGATCAGGTCGATCGCCTTGTCGGGCAGGTGGCGGTCCTGGATGTAGCGGTCGGCGAGCTCGGCCGCCGAGCGGAGCGCCTCGTCCGAGATCTTGCAGCGGTGGTGCGCCTCGTAGCGGTCACGCAGGCCGCGGAGGATCTGGACGGTGTCGTCGATCGACGGCTCCTCGACCCGCACCTGCTGGAAGCGCCGCTCGAGCGCGGCGTCGCGCTCGAGGTACTTGCGGTACTCGTCGAGCGTCGTCGCGCCGATCGTCTGCAGCTCGCCCCTGGCCAGCGCGGGCTTGAGGATCGAGGCCGCGTCGATCGCGCCCTCGGCGGCGCCGGCGCCGACGAGGTTGTGGAGCTCGTCGATGAACAGGATGATGTCGCCGCGCTGGGTGATCTCCTTCATCACCTTCTTCAGGCGCTCCTCGAACTCGCCCCGGTACTTCGAGCCGGCGACGAGCGCTGCCAGGTCGAGCGTGTAGATCTGCTTCCCCTTCAGCAGCTCCGGCACCTGGTTGGCGGCGATCCGCGCCGCGAGGCCCTCGACGACGGCCGTCTTGCCGACGCCCGGCTCGCCGATCAGCACCGGGTTGTTCTTCTGGCGCCGCGACAGGATCTGCATGACGCGCTCGATCTCGGTCTGCCGCCCCACGACGGGGTCGAGCTTGCCCTCGGTCGCCTGCTTGGTCAGGTTCCGCCCGAACTGGTCGAGCAGCTTCGAGCTCTTCGCCTTCTCGCCCGAGGCCGCGGCGCCGGAGCCCGACTGCCGCCGGCCGGGGCCGGAGAGCATCCGGATGATCTCGTTGCGGATCTTCTCCGCGTCCGCGTCGAAGTCGAGCAGGATGCGCGCGGCGACGCCCTCGTTCTCGCGGACGAGCCCGAGCAGGATGTGCTCCGTCCCGATGTAGTTGTGACCCAGCGAGAGAGCCTCGCGCAGCGCCAGCTCCAGCACCTTCTTGGCGCGCGGCGTGAACGGGATCTGGCCGGTGGTCACCTCGTCGCCCTGGCCGACGATGCGAGCGACCTGGGCGCGCACTTCCTCGACCGTGATGTAGAGCGACTCGAGCACGCGTGCAGCAAGCCCCTCCTCCTCGCGGAGAAGGCCGAGCAGGATGTGCTCGGTGCCGATGTAGTTGTGCTTGAGGGCCCTCGCCTCGTCCTGCGCGAGAACCACGACCTGCCGCGCCCGCTCGGTGAATCGCTCGAACAACTCCCTCGTTCCTTTCAGATCGCTTGCCGGGAGCCCGCCTGGCTCCCCGGGTCGAAGGGACGGGTCATCGTAGCCGACTGGTCTCGTGCGGAGTCTCACACGCCGGGTTCGCCCGGTGTCCTCGGTACCCTTCTCGGCCGTTGAGCAACGAAGCCTTAATCGGCGAGCGCCGATGAGGATCCTGGTCACCGGATCCTCGGGCCAGATCGGTACGAACCTCGCCCTCCGGCTCCAATCCGACGGGCACGAGGTGTTCGGCGTCGACAAGCGCCAGAACACCTGGACCGACGAGTTTCCGTACCTGCTGCAGGATCTCGCCGGGCACTACGCCCCGTTCCGGGGCGGCATCAACGGTGTCGAGTACCCGGACGTCGACCTGGTCGTCCATCTCGCAGCGCACGCGAAGGTGCACCAACTCGTCCGACAGCCTCACCGCGCCCTCGAGAACACGGTCATGACCTTCAACGTACTCGAGTACGCGCGACTGCGGCACATCCCGATCGTGTTCTCGTCGAGCCGCGAGGTGTACGGCGACGTGCACCGCTTCGAGGAGTACGGCGAGCAGGTCGCCGACTTCGCCTACGCCGAGAGCACCTACTCGGCCTCCAAGATCTCGGGCGAGGCGTTCGTCTACTCGTACGCACGCTGCTACGGCCTGCCGTATCTCGTGTTCCGGTTCTCGAACGTCTACGGACGCTACGACAACGACCTGCACCGGATGGTCAGGGTCATCCCGCTCTTCATCCACTCGATGCTGCGAGACGAGCCGATCACGATCTACGGCGGCAACGACAAGACGCTCGACTTCACGTACGTCGACGACTGCATCGACGGGATCGCGACGGGAATCGAGGCGCTCGCCACCGGCCGGGTCGCGAACCAGACGATCAACCTCGCGTACGGGCAGGGCAACACGCTCGTCCGCTGCGCCGAGCTGATCGCGCGAGAGCTCGGCACGACCCCGGACATGACGCTCGCGCCGTCGCTCCTCGGCGAGGTCACGCACTACGTCGCCGATCTGTCGAAGGCCCGCGACCTGCTCGGCTACAGCCCGAAGATCCCGCTGGACGAGGGCATCGCGCGCGCGGTGGCCTGGTTTCGCGAGCACCGCGAGGCGCATCCGGAGGAGGACGTGCCGGTGACCGCGGATCACGAGGGCTCGCGCGAGACCGGATCCGTTTGGAAGACCGCGGCCGCGAGCGGGTAGGGGCGAGCCATATCTCGCCCCTACGGCGTTCGCGCCGGGTTCTCCGGGTCGAGCTCCCGCGTGGACGTGATCGGGCATGACGACGCACGCGTCCACACGTGTCTCGAGACGCTCGATCTGTGAGCGCACGATCCGGCCGACGGCGCTGGGATACGACACGACGATGTCCCCGAGGAGTCGCCGGCGGTCACGCGTCGTGAATGTGACGAAGTACCAGCCGTCGGCCGCGTAGTCGAATCGTCTGAGCCGAAGCCTCGTGCGGCGCATGTCTCGAGGATGCCGCGGGCACGCCGCACGAGTGTCTCAGGTGCGTCACAAGCCTTCAGCCAGGGCGAGGCAAGCCTCGCCCCTACGGCGTGGGTGCGGACCGCAGCGCCGGAAAGAGGATCACGTCGCGGATCGTCTCGCGGCCGGACAACAGCATCACGAGGCGGTCGATGCCGAGACCGAGCCCGCCGGTCGGCGGCATGCCGTAGGAGAGCGCCTCGACGTAGTCCGGATCGCCCTCCTCGGCGAGGGCGTCGCCGGCTTCCCGCTCCGCCCGTTGCATCGCGAAGCGCTCCGCCTGCTCGTCGGAGTCGTTGATCTCGGTGAACGCGTTGCCGAGCTCCATGCCGGCTACGAAGTACTCGAACCGCTCGACCGTCGTCGGATCGTC
>DATBMD010000097.1:0-13489 GCA_036555085.1 Gaiellaceae bacterium | reverse complement strand
CCGACGCGGTCAAGATTACGCTCGGGCCGCGCGGGCGAAACGTGGTGCTGGACAAGAAGTTCGGCCCGCCGACGATCACCAACGATGGCGTGACGATCGCCAAGGAGATCGAGCTCGAGGACCCGTTCGAGAACATGGGTGCGCAGCTTCTGAAGGAAGCCGCGACCAAGACCATCGACGTGGCGGGCGACGGCACGACGACCGCGACGGTGCTCGCCCAGGCGATCGTCCGGGAGGGCCTCAAGAACGTCGCCGCCGGCGCGAACCCGATGGGGCTCAAGCGCGGCATCGAGAAGTCCGTCGAGGGCGTCGTCGAGAACCTCAAGAAGCAGTCGACCGAGGTCAACGGCAAGGAGGACATCGCCCGCGTCGCCACCATCTCCTCGCGCGAGCGGGAGATCGGCGACGTGATCGCCGACGCGATCGAGAAGGTCGGCAAGGACGGCGTCGTGAACGTCGAGGAGGGCCAGACCTTCGGCCTCGAGCTCGAGTTCACCGAGGGCATGCAGTTCGACAAGGGCTACCTGTCGCCGTACATGATCACCGACGCCGAGCGCATGGAGGCCGTGCTCGACGACCCGTACGTCCTGATCGCGAACCAGAAGATCGGCGCCGTGAAGGACCTCCTCCCCATCCTGGAGCAGGTCATCCAGGCCGGTCGCCCGCTCCTGATCGTGGCGGAGGACGTCGAGGGCGAGGCGCTCGCGACGGTCGTCGTCAACAAGCTCCGAGGCGTCTTCACCGCCGTCGCCGTCAAGGCGCCCGGCTTTGGTGACCGCCGCAAGCGGATGCTCGAGGACATCGCGATCCTCACCGGCGGCGAGGTCATCACCGAGGAGATGGGCCTCAAGCTCGAGAACACGAAGCTCTCGCAGCTCGGCAAGGCCCGCAAGATCGTGATCGACAAGGACACGACCACGATCATCGACGGCGCCGGCGACTCCGAGGCGATCAAGGCCCGCATCAAGCAGCTGAAGTCCGAGATCGAGACCACCGACTCCGACTTCGACCGCGAGAAGCTCCAGGAGCGGCTCGCGAAGCTGTCCGGCGGCGTCGCGGTCGTCAAGGTCGGCGCCGCCACCGAGACCGAGATGAAGGAGAAGAAGCACCGCGTCGAGGACGCGCTGCAGGCCACCCGCGCCGCCCTCGAGGAGGGCATCGTGCCGGGCGGCGGCGTCGCGCTGCTCAACGCGGCGGACTCGATCAAGAAGGGCATCGACTCGATCGAGGGCGACGAGAGGACGGGCGCGTCGATCGTGCTGCGCGCGCTCGAGGAGCCGCTCCGCCAGCTGGCGTCCAACGCCGGCCTCGAGGGCTCCGTCGTCGTCAACCAGGTGCGCTCGGCGAAGAAGGGCTTCGGCCTCAACGTCGAGGATGGCGAGGTCGAGGACCTCGTCAAGGCCGGCATCATCGATCCGACGATGGTGACGCGCTCGGCGCTGCAGAACGCCGCGTCGATCGCGAAGAACATCCTCACCACCGAGGCGATCGTCGCCGAGGCGCCCGAGAAGCAGCCCGCGGGCGCGGGCGCCGGCATGCCCGACATGGGCGGCATGATGTGAGAACCCCCGACGGGGTTCTCTAGAGCCGAGGGGCCGGCGTGCGCGCCGGCCCCACCTCTTTCCACGGGTTTCCCCACGTAATGAAAGCGACCGCCTGGGGAGCGGTCGCCTTCGGTGGGATTAGAACTGGGGGAGGGTGGGTGCCCTAGTTGTCGGCCACGCGGTCAGGGGCACGTATCACTCGTCCGAGGGAACTTCGTCAGCAGCCGAGCGCGTCGTCGAGAGCGCGACAGGCGCGCGCCATGCGTGCGGGCGAAAGCGTCGTGACGCGGTGACGAAGGGACGTGCGCGCAACCGTGTGGATGTTGTCGAAGCTCACGACGCATTCGGTCGGCACGCCGTCTTCGGCCGGTGTCAGCGAGAGCTCCGAGACGAGGCCGCGTACGGTACGCGTCAGCGCGGCCACGACCACGTTGCCGATCCGATCGGCGACGGGGTCCCTGGTCAGGACGAGGACCGGACGATCCCCTCCCGGCGTCGCTGCGAACCAGATCTCACCGCGCTGCATCGGCCCAGTCCTGCCAGTCCTCGGCCGGGCCCCAGACCGCGATCTCGGCGAGTGCGAGCTCCCCGGTGGTCGGCGGCTGCTCCTGCCACCTGTCCGCGTCGTGCTCGCCCGCGAGGCGCACCAGGTGACGACGCAGCGCCTCGCGTAGGAGCTCCGACCGATCGACGCCGAGACGGTCGGCCCACCGCTGCGCCTCGGCCGCGTCCTCGTCGTCGAGACGGAAGCTCAGCATTGTCATACGTCCAGACTAGCACGTATGACAGAACTAGAAGGCGTAGCGCTCCTCGCGGAAGGGGTCGGCGTCGTTGTGGTAGCCGTAGCGCTCCCAGAAGCCGGGCTGGTCGACAGGGGAGAGCTCGATCGCGCGCAGCCACTTGGCGCTCTTCCAGAAGTACTTGCCGGGGATCACGAGCCGAAGCGGCCAGCCGTGCTCGGCGGTGAGCGGCTCGCCGTCGGCGTGCGTCGCGAGCACGGCGCCTTCCCGGTCGAGGAACCCGGCCGGCACGTTGGCCGTGAAGCCCTGCTCGGCGTGCGCGATCGCAAAGCGCGCCGACGGCTTCTGGCCCACGAGCTCCTTCAGCGCCGCCCACGGGACGCCGGCGAAGGTGACGTCGAAGCGGCTCCAGCGCGTCACGCAGTGGATGTCCTGCGTCACCTCCACCGTCGGGAGCGCGGAGAGCTCGTCCCAGGAGAGCGTGAGCGGGGTGTCGACCTCGCCGAACACGCGGAAGTCCCAGGTCGCGAGATCGACGTGGGGAACGGTGCCGGCGTGGAGCACCGGCCACTTCTCCGTCAGGTACTGGCCGGGCGGCAGCCGCTCGGGGTCGTACCCGAGCTCGAGCACCTTCTTCTCGGCCTTGGTCCTGAACATCGCTCCTACACTAGTCAGGGTGGCGACGGCAACGTTACGCAGCGCCCGGCGCCCCCGCGACTTCGTGCGCGTCGCGGGGCCCGACTCCGAGGACTACCTCCAGCGGCTGCTGTCGCAGGACGTCGCGATCGACGTCGGGGACGCCCGCGAGGCCCTGCTGCTGACGGCGAAGGCCCGAGTGATCGCGCCGCTGGTGGTCCTGCGCCGCTCGCACGACGACTTCCTGCTCTCCGCCGACGTCGGCCTCGGCGAGCGCATCGTCCGGGAGCTTCGGCGCTTTCGCTTCGCCGCGAAGGTGGACGTCGAGGCCGAGGACCACGAGCCCCTGCTCGTTTTCGGCGACGCGCGTCCGGACGGGGCTGCCTACCGGGTCGTCGACTACGGCGAGCCGGCCTGGGAGGCGCTCGATCTTCCCGTTCCGGCAGACGCGCGGCTGCTCACCGACGACGAGCTCGAGGTCCTGCGCATCCGCGCCGGCACGCCCAGGGTCGGGCGCGAGATCGACGATCGCGTGCTGCCCGCCGAGGCCGGCCTCGTCGAGCGTGCGATCAGCTTCACGAAGGGCTGCTACCCCGGACAGGAGCCGGTCGCGCGGCTGCACTACCGCGGCCACGCCAACCGCGGGCTGCGGGTGCTTCGGCTCGAGACCGACGAGGTGCCCGAGTACGACGCCGAGCTCGTCCACGGGGGGAAGCAGGTCGGCCGGGTGACGAGCGCCGTCGCCGCGGACGGAGGAGTGGTCGCGCTCGCCTACGTGCGGCGCGAGGTGCCCGACGACGCCGAGCTGACGTGCGGGAACGCGGTGGCTCGGGCGCTACACTGACGCCCTCCCCGCGCCCGTAGCTCAGGGGATAGAGCGCTGCCCTGCGGAGGCAGAGGTCGCATGTTCGAATCATGCCGGGCGCACAACGTGGGGGAACCTATGGTTCCCCCACGAGCCCCTCCTTGCTCTGCACAGGCGTCACGTTGCTTGGCCTCCCGCCGGGCAGAGCCCGGCTCCGGCCGCGTCGGAGTGTGCACGGGAGCGCTGGTAGTCCTCGCCCGCGTCAGCCGGTATACGCGTCCATGAATCCGCTGAGGTGGCCCAGGAAGGTGCCCCGGTGCCGGCGCTCGTCGTGGATGCGGTGGCCGCTGCCGGCGATGCGAGCGACCCGGACGGCCGGCTGTGTCTCCGCGAGGCGTTCCGCGTCCCGGGTCGAGAACGCGGCGCCGGCAGCATCGTCGGCGGCGACGACGACGACCGGCGGGCCGACCGGAGCCCTCGTGTCCGCGGCGGCCAGCGTCGAGCCGTCGATCGCGCCGTCGATCACCCCGAGGTCCAGGCGGTGGTAGCCGAAGGCAAGCGCCGCGATCGCGTCGTCGGTGAGGACCTCGCCGAGCGCCGGCGTCCCGGGCGCCCAGCACAGCCCGCCGAGGCGCTCTGCCAGGGCGGATTCCGGAAGCTCACGCGCTCGGTGGTCGACGATCGTGGCCTTCACCGCGTGGAACACGTCCCTGAAGCGGCCCGCCTCGCCGGGTGGGGTCTCGCCGGCGAGCAGTGGAGGATCCTCGAGCAGCGCCGCCGCGACGAGCTCGGGATGGCTCTGCGCGATCCACCAGGCGACGACGCCCCCGAGCGAGTTGCCGACGAGGAGCACCGGCCGCGAGGTGAGTTCGCCCAGGACGCCGACGACGTCGGCGCCGTAGCGCTCGAGGTCGTACGTGCCGGCCGCGTGGTCGGACCGGCCGTGCCCCCGGAGGTCGACGCGGACGATCCGTCGGCCCCGCGTCGCGCTCCGGGGTAGCCATTCCCAGGTTCTTCCGCTCGAGCCGACCCCGTGCAGGAACACGACCGGCGCCTGCTCCCGCGGGCCTTCGACCTCGACGTGCAGGCCGACGCCGTCGACCTGGACGAGCATGACCTCCACGTGCCGGACGCCGTCGTCGTTCAGCAGTCGCACCTCCCCAGCAGCCGCTCGGCCCCGCCGCGGCGTGCGCACGCTATGGCCCGGGCGCTGCGCGCGTCAAGCCGGCGCGCGCTTGTGGGGGGAGCCGAAGCTCCCCCCACCAACACGCCGGCTCAGCGGGCCATCCGCACCTGGACGAGGCGCGTGCCGGCGACGCCGGCGAGGCCGGGGTCGCCCTTCCGCGACGCCTTCACGAAGAACTGCACCGCGTAGCCGTTCCGGATCTGCGGGAAGTCGACTTCGGGCGTCACCTGGTAGGTGATCGTGCCGTCCTGTGCCGTCTGGCCGTTGTTGCCGGCCGTCTGGGTCACGAGCGGCGTCGACCGGAGGAACACGACCGCCTCGCGGACGACGTACCCGCGCGTGTCGCGGACGCGGATCTGCACCGTGATCGGGGCCGTTCGCGACCGCACCGGGTTCGGCGTGAACGCCACGCGCTCGACGATCAGGCGCTGGTCGTTCGGGACGCTGGTCGCCGGGATCGAGACCAGGCCGCCCGGCAGCGTGACCGCGCCCGGCGGCAGCGGGGCCTGTCCGGTCGCGATCTTCTGGGTCGCGGCCGACGTGACGGTGCGGTTGCCGAGGTTGTTGGTCGCGCGGACGCGGACGCGCAGCGTGCGGTCGACGTCGCCGCTCTGGGGCACGTACGTCTCGCTCGTCTGACCCGGGATGTCGAGGCAGTTGTTGCCGTTCCCGTCGCAGCGGAGCCACTGCAGCGCATAGGAGATCGGCTGCTGCCCGCTCCAGAGGCCCGTCGAGGCGGTCAGCGTCTGGAACGTCGCGGCCGTCCCGGCGATCGTCGGGGGCTGGACGTTGCTCGGCAGGCCGGTCTGCGAGACCGTCACCGCGGGCGTGGCGTCGGCGACGGCGGTCGAGTTGCCGTCCGAGTTCGCGGCCCGCACCTGCACGCGCAGCCGGAAGCCGACGTCGGCGCCCTGGACGGCGTACGTCTTGGCGGTGGCGCCGGACAGCGTGGTGCAGTTGGCGCCGGCGGAGTCGCACCGGAGCCACTGGTACGTGAACGTGAACGGCGACGTGCCGCTCCAGGTGCCGTCCTGCGCGGTCAGCGTCTGGCCGACGACCGCCGACCCCGAGATGGTGGGCTCGGCGATGTTCGAGGGCGCGACCTGCGCCGTAGCCGCGCCACCGGGTGCTCCGAGCAGCGCGGCCACGGTGGCGCCGAGGACTGCGAGCGTCCCGGCGACGGCGACGGCCGCCGGCGTTCGACGCCTGCGGGGGGAAGGCGACATTGCGCTGTCCTCCTGGTAGTGGACGAGTCGCGGACACGAGTACCAGCGGCCCCGGAAACCACACCGACCGCTTACGAAGTTCTTACGGCGGCGCGGGACGGCCCCGCGGCGGCCTGGCGACCTCACGACGGCCGTACACTGGCCCGCGTGGACAAGCAGTCGCTCGCGGTGCTCGAGTACCCCGCGATTGTCGAGCGGCTCGCGGCGGCCACGGCCACGCCGCGCGGCGCCGAGCTCACCGCCGCGCTCGAGCCGTCCGCCGATCCAGAAGAGGTAGCCCGCCGCCAGGCGCTGACCGCCGAGTCGATCGACGTCCTCGACGCTGCCGCCGAGCCGGACCTCGGCGGCGTCTCGGACGTGCGCGAGGCGTCCGCGCAGGCCGGACGGGGAGCCACGCTCGGGCCGCGCGACCTGCGCGAGATCGCCGTCTCCGTCGTCGTGGGGCTGGCCGGGCGCCAGGCCCTCCACGAGCAGCGCGATCGTGCGCCGCTCCTCTACGAGCTCGTGGCGCCGGTCGATCCGACCCTCGGTGCCGTCGCGGACGCGATCGCCCGGCACGTCGAGGACGACGGCTCCGACCTCCGCGACGGCGCCTCGCCGCTCCTGCGGCGGCTCCGGCGGGAGCTCGGCAGCGGCAAGCAGCGGGTCGCCGACGAGCTGCGCCGGCTTGCCCGCAACGACGACCTACGCACGCACCTCCAGGAGGAGTTCGTCACCGAGCGCGGCGGCAGGCCGGTGCTCGCCGTCCGCGCGGGCGCGCGCGGGAAGGTGCCGGGGATCGTCCACGACGCCTCCAGCTCCGGGCAGACGCTGTTCGTGGAGCCCTTCTCGGTCGTCGAGCTCAACAACCGGCTGAGCGAGGCCGCGAGCGCCGAGCGCGAGGAGGTCGAGCGGATCCTGCGGGAGCTCTCGGGGCTGGTCGGCGAGCGCTCAGACGCGCTGCAGGCGCTCGTCGAGGCGATCGCCGACCTCGACCTCGCACTCGCCCGCGGGATGCTGTCGCGACGCTGGCGCGGCGCGCCTGTCGAGATCGGCGACGAGGTGCGGCTGCTCGACGCCCGGCACCCGTTGCTCGAGCCCGCGACCGCCGTGCCGATCGACCTCGACCTCGGCGGCCTCCGGGCGCTCGTCGTGAGCGGCCCGAACACCGGCGGCAAGACCGTGGCCCTGAAGACGCTCGGGCTCGCGGCGCTCCTGCACCAGGCCGGCCTTCGGCCTCCGGCCGAGCACGCGACGCTGCCCGTCTTCGACGGGGTGCTCGCCGACATCGGCGACCAGCAGTCGATCGCGATGAGCCTCTCGACGTTCTCCGGGCACGTCCGGAGCCTCGTCGCCGTCCTCGAGGCCGCTACCGATCGCTCCCTCGTGCTGCTGGACGAGCTGGCCTCGGGCACCGATCCCGTCGAGGGATCGGCTCTGGCCCAGGCGCTCGTGGCCAGGCTCGCGCGGCAGGCGAGGCTGACCGCGGTCACGACCCACCACCCCGAGCTGAAGGAGTGGGCGAGCGCGACGGACGAGGTCGCGAACGCCGGCACCGGCTTCGATCCCGAGACCCACGCCCCGCTCTATCGCCCGGCGCTCGGCCGGCCGGGGGCGTCGCACGCGCTCCAGATCGCGGAGCGCCTCGGCCTCGATCCCGGCATCGTCGCGGACGCCCGGGCCCGGATCGCGCCCGAGCGCCTGCGGATCGCCGAGCTGCTCGCCGAAGCGGAAGCCGCCGAACGGGCCGCCGCAGGCGCGCTCGCCGACGCCGGGCGGGAGCGCGACGAGGCGGCGCGCCTGGGCGAGCTCGCGCGCGAGCGGGCGGAGGCGCTCGACCTGGAGCGCGAGCGCGTGAAGGCGTCAGCGGAGCGTGCGAGGGAGCAGGCGATCGCCGCGGCGGAGCGCGAGCTGGCGGACGCCCGCGCCGAGCTCGGGGCGCTGCGGGACGAGATCCGCAGCGCGCGCCGCCGCGAGCAGGAGCGGCGCCGCGCGGCGCCGCCGGCGGCGCGGGCCGCGGAGCGTGACCGTGATCGCCGCCTCGGTGCGGCGGCCACGCGCTCGGCCCGGGCCGAGCAGGCCCTGAGCGAGCTCGAGCCGCAGGTCCCGGAGGGCCCGCTTGCCGTGGGCGACCCGGTGCAGGCGCCCTCGCTCGGCGTCGTCGGCACGATCGCGTCCGTCGAGGGGCAGCAGGCGGAGGTGCTCGGCCCCGGCGGGCTGCGCATCCGCGTCCCGCTTGCCCAGCTGCGCTCCGACCCTCGCGGCGCTCACGGCGCCGTCGAGCCGCCCGAGCCGGCCGTCCGGGTCGTCGCGAGCGCTCGGGCAGACGTGCCGGACGAGCTCGACGTGCGCGGCCGGCGGGCGCACGAGGCGCGCGAGGCGGTGACCGCGTTCGTCGACGAGGCCGCGCTCGCCGGGCTCCCGGTCGTCCGCGTGATCCACGGCCGCGGCACGGGCGCCGTGCGGGGCGCCGTCCGGGAGGAGCTGGCGCGCCATCCCCTCGTCGAGCGCCACGAGCCCGACTCCGCCGACGGCGCCACGCTCGTCCACCTCGGCGGCTCCGGGCCCTCAGAGCCGGAGCCGGGCGCGTGACGCGAGCTCGTCGCGATCGACGACGACGGTCCGGCCGCGACGCAGCTCGAGCGACCCTCGCCGCTGCTCGTCGCGCAGCACGCGGTTGACCGTCGCCCGCGACGTGCCCGCGAGCTCGGCGAGGTCCTCCTGCGTCAGCGGGATCTCCGCGGGCCCCTCGGTGGCGGCGTAGAGCGGCAGCAGGTCCAGCAGGCGCCGCCGGACGCGCGTGTCGGCGTCCGCGTAGTGCGCCTCGACCAGGCGCTCGCCGAGGCGCCTCACCTTCACCGCGAGGAGCGCCACGAGAATGCTGTTGACGCCGGGGTGCCGCCGTTGCAGGCGCGCGAAGTCGTCCCGGTGGAGCGAGCGCGTCTCGGCGTCCTCGAGCGCCCCCACTGTCGCCGACCGGTGGGCGTCGGGCATGACGAGCGCGAGCTCGCCGAACGCGTCGCCCGGCTGGTGGACCTCGAGGATCGAGGCGTCCCCGAGCGGCGTCACGATCCGGGCCGCGAAATGACCGCGGACGACGAGGTGGAGCGTGTCGGCGGGATCCCCCCGGTGGAAGACGATCTCGCCTCGCCCGAATGTGCGCCGCCGCGCGAGCTCGAGCACCGCCCGCAGCTCGTCTGCCGGCACCGCCGCGAAGAGCGGCCAGTCCACGCTCGTATTGTGTCACGCGCTTGACACAGGAAGCGTCGCGCCGGCGAACGACGGATCACCCCTTCGGAACGTACGCTGCCGCCGCCGCAGATGATCGACGACCGAAGGGGGTCGGGATGAACAGGACCGCGCGACGCCGGTACCGCCTGAGACGGGGGCCGGGAGGCCTCACCCGCCGGGAGGTCGAAGTGCTCCGACTCGTCGCCTCGGGAGAGAGCAACCGGGCCGTTGCTCGGCTCCTGTGGGTGACCGACGAGACCGTCAAGTTCCACCTCTCGAACGTCTACCGGAGGCTTTCGGTGCGAAACCGCGCCGAGGCCTCGGAGTGGGCCCGCGCGCAGGGGCTGCTCGACCCCGGGGTCGAGCCCCGCTTCGAGGTCCTGCCCGCCGTGTGAGCGCTGCCGGGAGGTGCGTCGCGCCGCCCCGGCCGCGGCGCGACGCACCGGGGGAACGAGCGCGCGCCGACCGTACACTCGGCCGGTGCCGCTGTACCTGACCGACACGGACGTCGAGGGATTGCTGCGGCCCGACGAGGCGGTGGCGGCCGTCGAGGCCTGCTGCCGGCGCCTCGCGGCGGGGACGGTCGAGAGCCTGCCGAGGCGGCGGCTGCAGCTGCCGGACGGCTCCCTGGCGGTGATGGCCGCGACCGACATGGAGCTGGGGCTCGCGGGCGTGAAGAGCTACACGGTCGTCGACGGGCGCGTGGCGTCCGTCCTGTCGCTGTTCGAGCTGACCGGCGGCCTCGCGGCCGTGCTCGAGGCCGACGGGCTGGGCCGCCTGCGGACGGGCGCCGCGAGCGGCGTCGCGGCCGCCCACCTCGCGCGGAGCGGCGCCGCGAGCGTCGGCCTGATCGGCTGCGGCCGTCAGGCGGCGAGCCAGCTCGCCGCGATCCGCGCCGCCGTGCCCCGGATCGAGCGGGCGGTCGCCTGGTGCCGGACGCCCGCGAGGCTCGCCGCGTTCTGCGCGGCGAACGGCGCCGAGGCGGCAGCCGGCCCGGCCGAGGCGGCCGCGCAGGACGTCGTCGTCACCGCCACGACCGCCAGGGACCCGGTCTTGCGCGGCGACTGGCTGCAAGAGGGCGCGCTCGTCTGCGCGATCGGCGCCAACGTGCCGCGGTCACGCGAGCTCGACAACGTCGTGCTCCAGCGCGCGACGTTCGTCTGCTGCGACTCGCGCGAGCAGGCGCGCGTCGAGTCCGCCGACCTGATCGAGCCGGTCGCGGCCGGGGTGCTCGACTGGCTCGAGGTGCACGAGCTCCAGGAAGCCGTCGCGGGGGAGGTTCGCGGACGCTCGGGGGAGCGGGACATCGTCCTGTTCAAGTCGAACGGGATCGCGCCCTGGGACGTCGCGGTCGGCGCAGCTGTGCTCGAGCGCGCGCGCGAGCGTGGCGCCGGCCGGGAGCTCCGCTAGTGCGGCGTCTCGTGATGATTCACCGGTTTCTCGATCGCCAACGACTCTGTCCACGCGCCGCACGAGCGGGCCGGACAGGTCCGGCCCCTACATCGGTTCCGGTTCAAGGTTTGGAGCGAGGCGCTTCGGCTCTCAGGGCTTGGTGTCGAGCGCGGCCTTCGCCGACTCGGCCATGTCGCCGCCGACCGCCTGGATGATCTCGGGCCGGTCGAGCAACCGCTGCCGCTGCTGCTCGGACAGACGGTTGACGACGTACTTGTCGGCGAGGATCTCGTCGAGCGTCCGCCCGCGGTCGTGCTCGCGGATCACGTACTGGGCGACCCGCTCCTCGCTCGTCGATCGCTGGAACAGTGACGAGAAGATGTCCTTGAACGCCATCGGCGCGATTGTATCCTCCGCACCGTGAGGCGCAGGTCCGATCCCCGCTTCGCCGAGCGCGTGCTCGACGGCGTCGACGAGGCAGGGAACGAGGAGCGGATCGTCTTCTGGATCGAGCGCCGCCCCGGCGCGGTGTGGACGGTCGGCCGCGCGGTCGACCCGCAGTTCCGGCAGACCGACGACCCGCGCCCCGACGAGGTGCTGTTCGAGGGCTACGAGCTGGCGGACGCGCTCCGGCGGGCGAACGAGGCGCTCGAGGACGACGTCCGCGTGCTCGAGGAGGACGGCCGCACCGTCGACGTCAAGCCGTTCACGCGCAAGGAAGTCATGCCCTTGTTAGAGCGCTGGTTCTTCGGCCGCTGACGGCCTGGGGCCGCCGTCAGCGCCGCTCGCTCTCGCCCGCCGGCTGCGGCAGCGTGCGCGCGGCATAGGCGACCGCCTGCGCGCGGTTGCGGAGGCCGAGCTTTGCCAGCACGTGGCTGACGTGGTGGGCGGCGGTCTTGCGGCTGATGAAGAGCCGCTCCGCGATCTCGGGGTTCGAGAGGCCGGCGCCCAGCAGCCGCAGCACCTCCTGCTCGCGCCTCGTGAGCACGCCCGCGTCGCGCGGGCCGGCGCGCCCGGCCACCCCGAGCGACCGCAGCAGCGCCGCCGCCGCGTCGGCTCCGCGCTTCGCGCCGAGCGCGTCGAAGGCGTCGCGCGCCGCGCTGGCCCCGGCGACCGCGAGCTCGGGCTGGGCGCCGGCGAGCGCGCGAGCCTGCTCGAGCCGTGCGTGCGCCCATTCGAGCGGCAGCTCGAGCCGCGCCAGCAGCACGAGCGCCCGGTCGAGCAGGCCGACTCCCTCCGGTCGACGGCCGCCGGCCAGGGCGACCCAGGCCGCGCCGAGCAGCGCCAGCGCCTCCGCGCGCTGGTGCCGCTGGCTCCGCGCGACCGCCTCGAGCCGTGCCGCGACGGCCGCGGCCGCCTCGTGGTCGCCGAGCGCGACGAGCGCACGGACGAGGCGCTCCATCGTCGCGGCGCTCTCGATGCGCCGGTCGCCGAGCTGACCGAGCCGCCGCTCGAGCACGGCGACCGCCGGCGCCGGCTCGCCGCGGGCGAGCCTGACCGCGGCCGACGGGAGCGCGGCCGCAGGGTCGTCGTCGAGGCCGGCGAGGAGCGCCTCCGCTTCCTCCAGCCGGCCCTGGTGGAGCCTCAGCTCGGCCAGCTGGGCGAGCGCCTCCTTCCGCGGCTCCGGCCCCGCGTCCTCCGACATCCGCAGCGCCGCCTGCAGCTCCAGCTCGGCCTGCTGCCAGCGTCCCTTCGCGACGAGGACCGTGCCGTAGTGGGCGCGGCAGCGGGCGTACAGGAACGGGCAGCCGTAGTCGCGGATGAAGTCGTCTGCGACCCGGCACCACCGGCCCGCCCGCTCCAGGTCGCCCGCGAGGCTGCACGCGGCGAGCATGTCGCAGCTCGTGAAGACGACCGTGTCGAGCTTGCGGTACTCGCCCGCGAGCGTCCCTGCCATCGCCTCGTCGACGAGCGCCAGGCCCTCGTCGAGCCTGCCGCCGCGGACGAGCGCGAGGCCGAGGTCGGCGATCGCCACGAGCTCGAGGTCGACGTCGCCCGAGCTCCGCGCGGACGCCAGCGCGCGCCCCAGCAGCTCTGTCGCGTCGTCGAGCTCGGCCGTCATGTACCCCCGCAGCAGCCAGAGCCAGCCCTCCAGGGGGCTCGGCCCCGCCGGCTCGAGGACGCGCTCGGCACGCGCGAGCCAGCCGTGCGCGGCGGGGACGTTGTCCAGGCTGGTGTAGTAGCTCGTGGCCACGGCGAACGCGCTCGTGCACGCGCGGGCCACATCGCCTGCACGGCGGAACTTCACGTAGGCCCGCTCGCGGTGCCGGACGCTCGAGCGTGCGTCGCAGAGCCACCAGAGCGCCTCGCCGACCCCGTCGAGCGCCTCCGCCGTCTCGCGCTCGGCGAGCGCTGCCTCGAACGCGATCCGCGCCTCGTCCCAGCGGCCCGCCGCGAGGGCGGCCGCGCCGGCGGCCAGGGCGTCGTCGCTCGCCACAGGCAGATCTTGGCACCCGCCCGCAAATAGGTCAGCTGCCCGATGTGCCGTCGGCCCACGCGGCGGACGATTGGCGGCAGCGACGACCACAGGAGGAAACCATGAGCTCCATCGACACCTTCCAGCTCTCGGTCGACCAGGCGGAGCGGTACGAGGCCACGTTCGTGCCGGCGCTGTTCGCGGAATGGGCGCAGCACCTCGTCGAGACGGCTGCGCCGGCGCCCGGCGAGTCCGTGCTCGACGTCGCCTGCGGCACCGGCGTCGTCGCCCGAGAGGCCGCGCGGCGGGTGGGGGAGCGCGGCAAGGTGGTCGG
>DATBMD010000035.1:0-3235 GCA_036555085.1 Gaiellaceae bacterium | reverse complement strand
GTGCTGGGGCGGATCCTCGCCCGCTCGACGCCGGCGGCCGAGCCGGAACGAGCGACGACGGCAGCCGATTTAGTGTAGGCAGCAACCGAGTCAGCCTTTCGGACAGGGGAGCTTCTGCATGTCGAGCAAGGAGGGAACCGTGGCCGAGCGCGCCGACGCGCTTCGCTCGCTGGGCGACCGGATCGCCGGCGACGTCGTCGTCCAGGGCGACCAGGGGTACGACGAGGCCCGCCGGGCCTGGAACCTGGCCGCCGACCTGCGACCCGTCGCGATCGTCTATCCGGAGTCCGCCGACGACGTCGTCGCGACCGTCGGCTGCGCAGGCGAGCAGGGCCTCCGGATCGCGTTCGTCGCCGGCGGCCACAACGCGGGCACGATCGACTGGAGCCGCGACGCCGTGCTGCTGAAGACGGAGCGGCTGCAGGGCATCGAGATCGATCCCGGGGCGAGGCGCGCCCGCATCGCTGCGGGCGTCCTGGCCAAGCCGCTCGCAGAGGCCGCCGGCGAGCACGGCCTGGCCTACCTGGCCGGCACGTCGCCCGACACGGGGGTGCTCGGCTACACCCTCGGCGGCGGCTTCAGCTGGATGATCCGCAAGTACGGCTTCGCCGCGAACAGCATCCTCGCCGCCGAGATCGTCACCGCCGACGGGCGCCACCTGCGCGTCGACCGCGACCACGAGCCGGACCTGTTCTGGGCGATTCGCGGCGGCGGCGGCAACTTCGGCGCCGTCACCGCGCTCGAGCTCGAGCTGCACCCCGTGCCCGAGATCTACGCCGGCTGCCTCTTCTGGCCGATCGAGCGCGCGGCCGAGATCCTGAAGGCCTGGCGGAGCTGGATCGAGACGGCCCCGGTCGAGTGCCATTCGATCGGCCGGCTGCTCCAGCTCCCGGACGCCCCGTTCCTCCCGCCGCACCTGAACGACCGCTCCTTCGTCCTCGTCGAGGCCGCGTTCGTCGGCAGCGAGGCGGACGGCGCCGCGCTGCTGCAGCCGCTCCGCGACCTCGGCCCCGAATTCGACACCGTCGAGACGATCCCGACGAGCACGCTCAGCGTGGTCAACATGGACCCGGACTTCCCCCTCCCCTACGCCGGCGACGGCATCCTGCTGGCCGACCTGACGCCCGACGCGGTCGACGCGCTCGTCCGCGACTTCGTCGGCTCGCCGCTCCTGCACGCGGAGATGCGGCACCTCGGCGGCGCCGCCGCGGCCGGCTCGCCGGAGCACGGCGTCCTCGACGCGATCGCGCAGCCGTTCATCTTCTTCACGTTCGGGCTGGCGCTCGACGCGGAGATGGCGGCGGCGGTCGAGCACCACGTCGAGGTCGTCCTGCACACGATGGCGCCGTGGGACAGCGGGCGCCGCTACCTGAACTTCGCCGAGTCGCGCGTCGACCCGCGGTCGATCTTCCCGGAGGCGACCTACGACCGCCTGCTCGAGGTGAAGGCGCGGTACGACCCGGACGGCATGTTCCTGGCCAACCACTCGCTCAGCGCTGCGCGGTAGCCGGCTCGTGACGGCGGCGAGCCCCATCGACGTCAGCCCGCCGTTCCTGTTCCCGGACTACCAGATCACGCTCCGGCGCGCCCCGGCGCAGCGGCTCGTGCAGCTCCCGCGCGGCTGGTTCCACACGATCCCCGGCCCCGTCTTCGGCCGGATCCCGGTCGGCCCGACCGACAACGACCTGCTCCACCAGCACGCCGGCGAGCCGCTCGGGCTCCGCATCGTCCTCGCCGGGCGCGTGCTCGACAGCGACGGGCGCGGCGTGCCGGGCACGCTGATCGAGATCTGGCAGACGAACGCCAGCGGCCGGTACGTCGACCCCGCCGACCCCGGCTTCGTCCCGCTCGACCCCAACTTCACCGGCGCCGGCCGGACGATCACGGACTCGCTCGGCGGCTACCGGTTCAAGACGATCAAGCCGGCCCCCTACCTCGGCGCCCGCAACTCCTGGTTCAGGCCGGCCCACATCCACGTCTCGCTCTTCAACCCGCAGTTCGGGCTGCGGCTGATCACGCAGTGCTACTTCGAGGGCGACCCGCTGATCCGCACCGACCCGATCGTGCAGGCTATCGGCGACCCCCGCGGCATCGACCGGCTGACGGCGAAGCTGAACCTCGCCGGGTGCGACCGCACCGGCGACGAGGCGACGGTCGCGTACGACTGGGACATCGTCATCCGCGGGCGCGAGGCGACGCCGATGGAGGCCTAGCGCGTGGAGCGGGTCCTCAGCCCGTCGCAGACGACCGGCCCGATGTTCGGGTTCGCGCTGCTCTTCGAGGGCTGCGACCGGGCCGTCGAGCCCGCCGAGCCCGGAGCCGTGGCGGTGGCGGGCCGGATCCTCGACGGGGACGGCCTGCCCCTCGCCTACCCCGACGCGCTGGTGGAGGCGTGGCACGGCGAGCAGTGGGCCAGAAGCCGCACCGACGAGGACGGCGCGTACCGCGTCGTCCTCGCGAAGCCCGAGCCGGCCGCGATCGAGGGCGTCGGCACCGAGGCGCCGTACTTCAACGTGAGCGTCTTCGCCCGCGGGCTGCTCCGCGCGGCGCAGACCCGCGTGTACTTCCCCGAGGAGGAGGCGCTCAACGCCGCCGACCCCGCGCTCGCGCTCGTTCCCGAGGAGCGCCGGCACACGCTCGTCGGCACCTGGGAGGACGGGGTGCTGCGCTTCGACGTGCACCTCCAGGGTGACCGCGAGACCGTCTTCTTCACCGTCTGAGAGCCCTCGCCGATGCCGCCCACCCAGCCGACAGCCGTCTCCGTCCTCGCCGTCGGGGACGTCTTCCCCGACGTACCGGACGCGCGCGCGGCGTTCGCGCCGCTGCGCGACCTGTTCGCGTCGGCGGACGTCGTCTTCGGCAACTGCGAGGGCGTCTACTCCGACCGTCCGCAGCGCTCGCCCAGCCACAAGCACTTCATGGGCGCCCCCCGGGAGCGCGGCGCCCTGCTGGGCGAGGTGGGGTTCGACGTGATGACCTGCGCGAACAACCACATCGTCGACGGCGGCTACGTCGGGCTGCGCGACACGCTCGACCTGCTCCGGGAGCAGGGGATCGCGACGACGGGCGCCGGCATGGACCTCGCCGAGGCGACGCGGCCCGCGATCGTCGAGCGCAACGGTCTGACGATCGCGTTCCTCGGCTTCTGCAGCGTCTACCCGGTCGGCTACGAGGCGCGGCCGTCGCGCCCGGGGCTGGCGCCGCTGAGGGTGCGGACCTTCTACGCCGACCCCGA
>DATBMD010000019.1:0-9200 GCA_036555085.1 Gaiellaceae bacterium | reverse complement strand
GAGGCGGACGCCCGACTCGCGGGCGGCCGCCGCGATCCGCCGCAGGCCGTCGATCACGATCACGCGCGCCTGGTCTGCGTCGAGCTCGCCGGTCGGGCCGGTGAGGCAGAGCACCGACTCGGGCTCGTAGGCGGCGAGCCGGCGCACGCTGGCGCAGATCGACTCGATTCGCTCCTCGGAGTCGGCCGGGCCTTCCATACCGGGTATCCGCAGCTGCAGGATCGACGGCACCGTGGGGACGCAGTTGGCGACGGCGAGGCCGGCCTCCGCGAGCAGCGCCCGGTTCGCCTCGTCGTCGGGCGGCAGCTTGAGCTCCCAGATCCCGATCGCGTCGAACCCGGCGGCCGCGTACGCGGCGACGTCCTCCGCGAACGAGGCGCCGATCGTCGAGATCTCGCTGAGGGCGAGCCTCACGCGACGCGGGCGCCCACGACCGGGACGCGAGCGAGCAGGCGCCTGGGCAGGGCGGGCTTCAGCAGCTCCCTGGCGACGAGGTAGCCGGACCCCGCGCCGAGCCCGGGCCCGGGGTGCGTGCTCGCGCCGATGTGGAAGAGCCCGTCGACGGGAGTCTCGTGCCCGGGCGACTCGGGCAGCGGCCGCCAGAGCAGGTTCTGGTCGAGCGCGCACGAGCCGGCGTAGATGTCGCCGCCGACCAGGTTGCAGTTGACGGCCTCGAGGTCGGCGGGGGAGAGGACGACGCGGCGAAGGGTCGATCGCTCGAGGTTCGTGATGTGCCGCCCGAGCCGTGCGACGATGCGGTCGGCGTAGCGCTCGCGCAGGTTCTCCGTCCAGGTGCCGTCGCCGACGTCGAGCTCGCCCGCGGCGTCGCCCTTCACCCGACCGGCGGGCAGCTCCTGCAGCTGGATCCAGACGACCCACTTGCCTTCGGGCGCGCGGGAGGGGTCGACCGCGCAGGGCTGGCCGGCGACGATCGTCGCCTCGGCCGGGAGCAGCCCCCGCTCGGCCTCGTTGACGGCGCGCGAGACGCCGTCGAGCCCGCTCGTGACGTGCACGATCGCCGTCCGCCCGAGACGCTCGTCGCCGTACCAGGCCGGCGGCTCGCTCAGCGCGAGGTGGATCTGCATGCCCGCGCGCCCGTAGCGGTAGCGGCGCGCGGCCGCGGCGACCTCCGGGGTCGCCTCTCCCTCGCCGAGCAGGCGTCCGTAGAGCTGCGTCGGGGTGACCGAGGCGACCACCGCGCGGCCGGCGGTGACCGTCTCGCCGCCGGCGATCCGCACGGCGGTGGCCGTGCCGCCCGAGACGAGGATCCGCTCGACGTCGGCGCCCGTTCGCACCTCGCCGCCGTTCTCCCGGACGATCGCCGTCAGCGCGTCGACGAGCCGAACGCCGCCGCCGACGGGCACCGGCATGCCGCCGAGCTGGATCGCGCAGGCGATCACCTGGGTCATGAACCCGGAGACCGCGCTGTCGGGGCCGAGCCCCGTGTGCAGCACCCACGGCGCGAGCAGGCCGTGCGCCTGCTCCGAGCGGAAGGTGTCCCCGAGCCAGTCGCGGCAGGTCGCGAGCGCGTGCCCCGCGTAGCCGAGCGTCCCGCCGCGGCCGAAACGCGAGAGCATGCGGCGAGCGAGGCCGACTCCGGCGAACGACCACAGCTCGGTCGAGAGCACCCCGAACGAGAGGTCGGCGTTCGCCATGAACTCCTCGAACTGCCGCTGCCACGCCGCGCCGTCGCCCTCGGCGTGCCGGTCGAGCTCGGCGACGTTCCCCTCCATCGTCGTCGTCAGGAACGCGCTCGAGCCGTCCGCGAACGCCGAGCCGGTGGGGAGTTCGGTGTTGACGTACTCCAGCCCGTGCCGGCCGAGGTCGTCCGCGAGCTCGGCGTAGGCCGCCGAGCCCTGGAAGAGCGGGTGCCAGGAGCTCAGCACCTCGTGCGTGAAGCCGGGCTCCGTCAGCTCGCCCGTCGTGAAGATGCAGCCGCCGAGACGGTCCTCGCGCTCGAGCACGCACACGTTCCAGCCGGCCTTCGCGAGGAGGGCCGCCCCGGCGAGGGAGTTGATCCCGGAGCCGACGAAGACGGCGTCGTGGGCGGCCATACGCGCGACCCTACCGCACCCGGATCCCGCTTGACATGTCACGCGCGGGTGTGCGAGGTTCGGGCCATGCTTCTGCGTGAGGTCGAGTACGCGCGTCCCGGGACGATCGACGAGGCCGTCCGGCTCCTCGCCGAGCACGATGGCGCACGTCCGCTCGCGGGCGGGCAGACCCTCGTCAACGTGATGAAGCAGCGTGCCGCCGCGCCGGACGTCCTGATCGACCTCGCCGCGCTCGGCGAGCTCCGCGAGATCTCCGTCTCGGGCGACACCCTCGAGCTCGGCGCCATGGCGACGCTCACGCAGATCGTCGATTCCAGTGAGGTCGACGTCGCGCGGCCGATCCTCGCCGAGGTGGCGCGCACGGTGGCGGACGTGCAGGTGCGCAACCGCGGCACGATCGGCGGCAACGTCTGCGTCAACGACCCGACCAACCACTTCCCGCCGCTGCTCGTCGCGGTGGGGGCGACGATGACGGTCAGGGGCATCGGCGGCGAGCGGACCGTGCCGGCCGAGGAGTTCTTCGTCGGCGTCTACCTGACCGCCGTCGGCGAGGGCGAGCTGCTGACGCGCATCTCCGTGCCGGCTCGGGGCCCGGGGTCGGGCGACGGGTTCGCAGGCGTCACGATCGGGGCGCACGGCACCTACATCGTCAACGCCGCCGCGACCGTCGCCGACGGCTCGGCGCGCGTCGTGCTCGGGTGCGTGGACGCGGTCCCGGTCCTGCTCGAGCTCGACCAGGCCCACGAGGCGAGCGCTCGCAAGGCCGTGGAGGCCGCCTCGCTCGAGCCGCCGTCCGACGTCCACGCGTCCGCCGAGTATCGCCGTCACCTGGCCGGGGTCTCCGCCGTTCGCGCGGTCCGCCAGGCCACCGAGAGAGCGAGGGGTTGATGTCCGCGACACCGGCCAGGGACCGCACGATCGCGGTCGAGATCAACGGCGAGCAGGTCGAGCTCGAGGTGCCGGCGCGCCGGCTGCTCGTGCACTTCATCCGCGACGACCTCGGCCTGACCGGGACGCACGTTGGCTGCGACACCGGCAACTGCGGCGCGTGCACGATCCACGTCGACGGCGAGGCGGTCAAGAGCTGCATGCTCCTCGCCGTCCAGGCCGACGGCGCCTCGATCCGGACCGTCGAGGGCCTCGCCGCCGACGGCGAGCTGACCGCGCTCCAGCAGTCCTTCTCGACCCATCACGCGCTGCAGTGCGGCTACTGCACGCCGGGGATGTTGATGAGCGCGACGGCCCTGCTCGAGCGCAACCCGCGCCCGAGCGAGGAGGACGTGCGCTACGCCCTGCAGGGGAACATCTGCAGGTGCACGGGCTACGTGAACATCGTCGAGGCGGTCGTCGCGGCGGGGAAGGGCGCGTGATGACGGAGGCCCCGACGATCACGACCGAGCAGCAGGAGACGACTCTCCAGAAGGGCTGGATCGGTCAGTCGATCCCGCGCAAGGAGGACAAGCGGCTCGTCCAGGGGCAGGGGACGTTCTTCGACGACGTCCGCCGGCACGGGATGGGCTACGTCCACTTCGTCCGCTCGCCGTACGCGCACGCCAGAATCGTCTCGATCGACGTCACCGCGGCGCTCGAGCTGGAGGGCGTCTACGGGACGATCACCGGCGACGAGGTCGCGATCCATACCGACCCGTTCTTCGAGATGTCCGTCGAGCCGGGCGGGAACATCAAGGACTACGCGCTCGCCGTCGGGCGGGTGCGCCACATGGGCGAGCCGGTCGCCGCGGTCTGCGCCGCCACCCGTGAGCTCGCGCGCGACGCCGCGGAGCTGATCGAGGTCGAGTACGAGCCGCTGCCGGTGCTCGTCGACGGCGAGGAGGCCCTGAAGGACGAGGTCGTGCTGCACGACGACGCGGGCTCGAACGTCGTGTGGCAGGGGGTCTTCGACTGGGGCGACTGGGAGCAGGCGAAGGCGGAAGCCGACCACGTCGTCAAGATCGACCGCCTGCACTTCCACCGGTTCTCCTCGACGCCGCTCGAGTGCGCCGGTGCCCTGGTCGAGTACGACAAGGGCACGGGCGAGTGGACGATCCACTGCAACCACCAGATGCCCGGCGTCGGTGCGATCTGGATGGCGCCGGCGCTGCGGACGGGGATCGACAAGCTCCGCTTCGTCACGCAGGACATCGGCGGCGCGTTCGGCAACAAGATCTGCCTGCACCCGCAGTTCGTCGTCCTCTGCCTGCTCGCGCGCAAGCTCGGCCGGCCGGTGCAGTGGACCGAGTGGCGCACCGATCAGCACACCGCCAACGCGCACGGCAACGAGCGGACGTTCCTCGACATCGAGGTCGCGGTCAAGGCGGACGGGGAGATGACGGGCTTTTCGGTGCGCGCGATCGACGACTGCGGCGCGTTCCCGCGCTACGAGCCGCTCGGCTGCATCATCTGGGCGCAGGTGACGCCGGGCTGCTACGCCTGGCGGAACATCCGCGTCGACTTCACGCAGGTCTGCACGAACAAGTCGCCCGTCTCGCCGAACCGCGGCTACTCGCGGATGCAGCACCTCTGGCTGACCGAGCGGATCGTCGACATCGTCGCCACGGGGCTCGGGCTCGACCCGGTCGAGGTGCGCAAGCGCAACTACGTGAAGGCCGAGCAGATGCCGTACGAGACGCCGAACGGGTGCGTCTACGACTCGGGCGACTACGCCCGCTGCCTCGACATCGCGCTCGACCTGGTCGGCTACGACTCGCTCGAGGAGCGGCGGCGGGACGCCGAGTCCCGCGGCAAGCTGCTCGGCTTCGGGATCGGCTCGACGCTCGACTCCGGCACGAACAACTTCGGTCAGTCACAGCTGCTCAACCCGGACCTCCAGTTCTCGGGGAACAACGAGGCGGCCACCGTGAAGCTCGACATCTTCGGCGAGGTGGTCGTCACGCTCGGCACCGTCCCGCAGGGGCAGGGGCACGAGACCACCGCCGCCCAGGTGGTGGCCGACATCATCGGCTGCTCGCCGGAGCAGGTGAACGTCCGCCGCGGCCACGACACCTGGTTCAACTCCAGCGCCGGCTTCTCCGGGACGTACGCGAGCCAGTTCGCGTTCACCGGGCTCGGCGCGGTCAAGGGCGCCGCGGAGCTCCTGCGCGACGAGATGATCCAGCTCGCCGCGGCCGTGCTCCAGGCGGAGCCCGCACAGATCGAGCTGGCCGACGGGCAGGCGCGGCTCAAGGACAACCCGGAGGCGGCGATCCCGTTCATGGGCCTCGGCGCGATCGTCAACGCCAACAACGCCTTTCTGCCGCCGGAGTTCAATCCGACCCTCAACCACCGCTACGTCTGCCGGCCCCACTTCGGGGTGGTCGACACGGAGGCCAAGACGGGCCAGCTGACCCTGACCTACGCGACCCAGGTCCACGCCTGCGTCGTCGAGGTCGATCCCGACACCGGCCTGACCGAGATCGTGGACTACGCCGCCGTCGACGACTGCGGCGTCCGCATCCATCCGCAGATCGTCGAGGGGCAGGTGCACGGCGCCACGGCGCACGCGATCGGCGCCGCGCTGCACGAGAACTTCGTCTACGACGAGGAGGGGACGCTCCTGACCGCCAACTTCTACGACTACCACGTGCCGCATGCGATGGACATTCCGCCGCTGAAGACGGGAGCGATCGAGTCGCCGTCGCCGGTGGCGCCGCTCGGCGCGAAGGGCATGGGGGAGGGCGGCGGCGGCGGCATCCACTGCATCTGCTCGGCGATCCAGGACGCGCTCCGCTCCGGCGGCCACGCCGTCTACGTCTACGACAGCTGCAACCCCTCGCATAGGGTCTGGGAGATGATGCAGGGCTCCACGGCGGAGGTGTCCAGGTGAAGGTCGAGGGAACGAAGGAGCTGCCGGCGTCGCGCGAGACCGTCTGGACGGTGCTCAACGACCCGGCGCAGATGGCGAAGCTGATGCCCGGCGTGGAGAGCTTCGAGGTCCAGGACGACCGGCGCTGGACGGCGAAGGTCAAGCTGCCGCTCGGGATCGGCGGCCTGAAGATGACGATCAACTTCGAGAAGCTCGAGGAGCGGCCGCCCGAGTTCTCGTCGCTGAACGCGAAGGGCACGGGCGTCGGGGCGATGATGAACATGACCACCTCGTTCACGCTCTCCGGGGAGGGCGACCACACGTCGATGGCGTGGGAGGCGGACGTCCGTATCGCCGGCCCCGTGGGCTCGATGGGTCAGCGCGTGCTCCAGCCGATCGTCAACCAGCAGGTCGGGAATGTGCTGAACGCGCTCGAGCAGCAGGTCGCGGCGGTGCAGACCGGCTAGCTCGGGAGCCTTGCCGCCACACGGCCGAGGCCGAGCTCCGCGGCCGTCGCCGCCGCCGCCGACCGCAGCACCCGCGCTTCGTCCTCTTTGCCCTGCCGATCGAGCACGTCGGCCAGTTCGGCCTGGGCGTAGGCCACCCACGGTCGCCCTCCCGAGGCCTCGTCGATCTCGATCGCGGCCCGGAGATGGGCGACTGCTTCCTCGTCTCGGCCCAGTATCGCGGCGAGCACCCCGAGGTGGCGTGCCATCGCGCCGGCGCTTCCCTCGGGGACGTCGGAGGTGCTGCGGTTCCGGAGATGGACGAGCTCCTCGTAGAGCACAGCCGCACGCGGGAGGTCTCCGAGCCCTTGGCACGTGTCGACCAGGAACGCTCCGGCCAGCAGCCACTCGTTGTCCCGGGGGACCACAGCGAACCGGTTCGCCGCCAGCTCCTCGAAGAGACGGCGCGCCTCTGGGTGTCGGCCCGCATCGACGGCGAGCGCGGCCCGTGCGCAGCGGAAGAACGCGCGCGTCGGGCGCTCGTTCGCGATCGTCCGGAGCCCCTCGTAGGCTTCATCCGCCCTGCCTTGCTCGCGGCGTAGCAGGTAGAGCTGGATCGCATAGGCGGCCGCCGCGAGCACCGCCTCGGCGCGGGCTCCTAGCTCGCGCGCTCCAGCGACGAGCCGCTCGGCGTCCGCGAGCCGCCCTTCGTGGAGCGCGAGCAACGCCTCGACGGCCATCGCGAGCCAGCGCTGCGATGGCTGCCGCAGCTCCTCCGAGATCGCCGCCAGGCGTTCCTGTAGGCGACGGACGGAGTCGAAGTCGTTGACCTCGCCGTGAACCAGCAGCTCCGCCGCGAGTGCCTCGCACTCGGCCTCGTGGTCTCCCGCGCTGCGGGCGATCTCGCGCAGCTCGGCGGCGACGCGCAGGCGCTCCTCGTGGTCGTCGAGCGCGTGCTGGGCAGCGCAAAGCCCTCTCAGGGCGTACGAGATCGCGTCCAGGTCCCCCGTGCGGCGAGCGGTCTCGACGGCGAGCCGGCCGATCGCCACCCGGGGCGCCGGATCGTGCTCGTCGCGACGCGCTCCGGCGAGGCGGGCGAGGATGCGCGCGCGCAGCGGCGTGTCGTCGTCCCCGAGTCCCGCGAGGGCCTCTTCGAGCAGGGGGACGATGACCGGGTCGCCCGACGCCCGCGCCCAGACGGTTCGCCCGCCGTAGCCGATCGCCGCGGCGGCGAGGAGGTCGGCGCTCCCCTCGGCGCGGGCAAGGGCTGCGGCTCCCAGAAACGCGTCCTGGGCGCTCGGCAGGTCCCCGGCCCTGGCGAGCGCGTCGCCGAGCGCGAGGAGCAGCGCCAGCTCGACGGCCTGGTCGGCGCCCGTGCGGAGAGCGTGCGCGTGCAGAGCCGTCTCGTAGAGGCGCGCGGCCTCCTCGTGCGCCAGCACCGACTCGGCATGGTCACCGGCTCTCCGGGCGTACTCGACCACCCGTTCCGGCTCGACGGCAGGCAGCGCCCGATAGAAGTGATGCGCCAGCTCGGACAGGTGTGCGTCGACGTCGGCGCCCGCCAGCTGCTCGATCGTCTCGGCGGCGCGGAGGTGCAGCTCGCGGCGACGCGTCTGCGGCAGGGCGTCATAGAGGGTGTCGCCGATCAGCGCGTGCGCGAAGCGCAGGCGCCCGGGGGCGCCGGGCATGTCGGTCACGATCCGTGTCGCGATCGCGTCGTCCAGCAGCGGGAGCAGCTCCCCCGGGACACGGTCGGCGAGCACCTCGAGCACGTTCGGCTGGAACTCTCTTCCGAGCACCGAGGCGAGGCTCAAGAGCTCCCGGCAGTCGGCTGGAAGGCGGGAGAGACGCCGCCCGATCACTTCCTTGACGGTCTCGGGGATCGCGAGCCGCCCGAGCGCGTCGGCGGGCTCGGCGAGCCGTCCGTCGGCTGCGAGCAGCCGCACGATCTCCCCGACGAAGAGCGGGTTGCCCTCCGTCTCCGAGGCGATCGACGTGACGAGGCTCGGCGAGGGCTCGACGTCGGAGGTCTGCTCGATGTAGGACGCGACCTCCCGTTCCAACAGGCCGCCGAGGGAGATGCGCATGCCGGCGCGGCGGGCCACCCCGGCGAGCGCGGCAGCCGTCGGGTCGCCGGGCGGCAGCTCGGGGTCGCGATAGGTGGCGAGCACGAGGAGGCGAGCGTCGGCGAGCTCGGAGGCGACGAACTCGAGGAAGAGCAGCGAGGGAGCGTCGGCGGCGTGCATGTCGTCGAGGACGACGAGCAGCGGCCGGGTCGAGGCAGCCCGGCGCAGAAACGCCGCGGTCGAGTCGAAGAGGCGGAACCGTGCGTCCTCGGAGTCGAGCGACGGCGGCTCGGGGAGATCGTCGAACAGGTCGCGCAGCTCAGGCAGCAGCTGCGCGACGTCCTCCGCGTCCCGGCCGAGCTGCTGGCGCAGAACGTCGGGATCGGAGTCGCGGACGTACGCGCGTAGCGCCTGCACCCACGGCCAGAAGGCAGGCGCACCGCCGGCCTCCCAGCAGCGGCCCCAGAGCACGCGCGACCCGGCCCGCTGCGCCCGCTCGGCGAGCTCGTCGGAGAGCCGGCTCTTGCCAATGCCGGCCTCCCCGGAGAGGAGCACGAGCCCGCCCCGTCCGGCCCGCGCGCCGGCGAGCGCGTCGTCGAGCAACGCGAGCTCGCGCTCGCGACCGACGAAGACGCCTGCTCCGCGCCGCGGCTCGCCGCGCTCGCCTGCCTCGGCGCGCGGCGCCACGACCGGGTCGAGCGCGGGATCCTGGTTGAGGATCGCCCGCTCGAGCTCCTGCAACGGCCGGCCCGGGTCGATGCCGAGCTGCTCGACGAGCACGCGGCGGGCGTCCTGGTAGGACGCGAGCGCCTCCGCCTGCCGGCCGCACCGG
>DATBMD010000309.1:0-4368 GCA_036555085.1 Gaiellaceae bacterium | reverse complement strand
ACAGCGCGCCGGGATCCACACGACAGACGCGCAGCGCGTGATGCTCGCCGCACGCAAGATCAAGACGGAGGACGAGAAGGCGCTGCTCTCGCACGCTGCCGCGATCGTCGACGGCGTCTACGAGCGGATCTACGAGCAGCTCCGCCCCGGCGTCCGCGAGCACGAGATCGTCGCGGACGCGATGCGCTACCTCTTCGAGCAGGGCTCGGAGCAGGTCGAGGCGATCAACGCGGTCTCGGGCGACCGCTGCAACCCGCATCCGCACGTGTTCTCGGACCGGCTGATCCGGCCGGGCGACCAGGCGTTCTTCGACATCATCCACTCGTTCATGGGCTACCGGACGTGCTACTACCGCACGTTCTGCGTCGGGAGCGCCTCGGCCTCGCAGATCGACGCCTACAAGCAGTGCCGCCAGTGGCTCGACGACGCGATCGAGCTGGTGCGGCCGGGCGCGACCACCGACCAGATCGCCGAGGTCTGGCCGACCGCGGAGGAGCTGGGCTTCGCGGACGAGGCTTCGTGCTTCGGCCTCCAGTTCGGGCACGGCCTCGGCGTCGGCCTCTACGAGGCGCCGATGATCTCCCGGCTCCACTCGTTCCAGGATCCGGTCGAGCTGGAGGAGGGCATGGTGTTCGCGCTCGAGACGTACTGCCCCGCCACCGACGGGATCTCGGCCGCGCGCATCGAGGAGGAGGTGCTCGTCACGGCGGACGGCTGCGAGGTGCTGACGAAGTTCCCCGCCGACGAGCTGCTCGTCTGCGGGCGCACGTACGTGCGCGGCGCCGACATCGCTGAGCTCGAAGCGTCGAGATGAGCGACACGCTTTCGGAGGCTGGCGCGGGCACGGCCGGCGCGTCGCTCTACGTCGACCTGTACCGGCGGATGCTGCTGATCCGCGGCTTCGAGGACACCGTGCAGTCGCTCTTCCTGAAGGGCCACGTCCACGGCACCACGCACCTCTGCTCGGGGCAGGAGGCCGTGGAGGTCGGCGTCGCAAGCGTGCTCCGGGAGGGCGACCGCGTCGCGGGGACGTACCGCGGCCACGGCCACGCGCTCGCCCTCGGGCTGGAGCCCCAGAAGCTGCTCGACGAGCTGCTCGGCCGCGCCACCGGCGTCTGCGGCGGGCGCGCCGGCTCGATGAACGTCGTCGACCTCGAGCACGGCCTGATCGGCTGCTTCGGGATCGTGGGCGGCAGCATCGCGGCGGCGACCGGTGCCGCGCTCGCGTTCCGCGGCAGCGGGCGCGTGGCGGTCGCCTTCTTCGGCGACGGCGCCGTCAACCAGGCCTACTTCTACGAGTGCCTCAACTACGCGAAGGTCTTCTCGCTGCCGGCGCTGTACGTCTGCGAGAACAACGTCTACGGCGAGTACACCCGCTCGGAGGTCGTCACCGCGGGCACCGTGCAGGGGCGCGTCGAGACGATGGAGATCCCCGCCCAGACGATCGACGGCAACGACCTGTGGGCCGTGCGCGCCGCGGCCGGCTCGGCGCTCGAGACGGTCCGCGCCGGCGGCGGCCCGGCGTTCGTCCAGGCGCTGACCTACCGCTTCGTGGGCCACTCGCGCAGCGACCCGGGCGCCTACCGGCCGGAGGGCGAGCTGGACGGCTGGCGCGAGCGCGACCCGCTGACCGTCGCGCGGGCGCGGCTCGCCGGCGAGTGGGGCGTGGCTGCCGAGGCGCTCGACGCGGTCGAGGCCGACGTCGCCGCGGAGCTCGAGGCGGTCCAGGCGGCGGCGCTGGCAGCGCCGTTCCCGGACCCGGACGCTCCGGTGCGGGAGTTCAAGGAAGCCGTCGCGTGATGCACGTGCGGGGCCGCCTGGCCGACGTCGCCAGCGACCCGGGCCCGTTCGCCGGACACAGCACAGGGTTGCAGAGGCGGGTGCTCGTCGATCGCTCCTCTGGCTCGCCGCACCAGGAGATCGTCGTCGCGGAGCTCGCGCCGGGCGGCTCGGTCGACCGGCATCTGCACGCCTTCGAGCAGGCGCTCTACGTGCTGCGCGGCGAGCTCGTGCTCGAGGTTGCCGGCGCGGTCGAGGAGCTGGGCGCGGACGACTTCGTCTTCGTCGACCGGGGGACGTCACATGCGCTCCGCAACGACGGCGGAGCACCGGCCGCATGGTTCGAGGTGAGCGCGCCGCAGCCCGGTGGTGACCTCGAGGACACCGTCTTCGTCGACGGCGCCGGTCCCGCGCCGGCGGGCGACTCGCCGTACGGACGCTGGCATTTCGATGGCGCCGAGCTGCCCGAGCCGAGCGACTCGATCGGGCTCGCCGGCTTCGGCGGCGGCAACGTCGGCGCGGCGGTCGCGAAGGTGCTGATCGGGCCCGACACCGGCGCGAGCCAGCTCAACCTGATGGTCGTCCTCTACGGGCCCGGCGGCTTCATCAAGCGCCACGACCACGCGTTCGAGGAAGGCTTCTTCTTCCTCGACGGCGAGATCGAGGCGGAGCTCGACGGCCAGACGCACACGCTGCGCGCCGGCGACTTCTGCTGGAGCGGGGTGGGGAGCATGCACGCGCTCACGAACCGCACCGAGCAGCCGGTGCGCTGGCTCGAGACGCAGGTCCCGCAGCCGCCGTCCCGGTACCCGGCGCGCTTCGTCGGCGACTGGGAGCGGTTCGTCGCCGGCGGGTAGGGCCGGACAGGTCCGGCCCTACGCGGCCGCTGCGCGCAGCCGCTCGCGCACGGAGCGCTCGATCGCGTCCGCGCCCGGGAGGAAGGCGTCCTCCAGCGGGGGGCTGTACGGGATCGGGTGGTCCGGCGTCGTCAGGCGCCACGCCTCGTCGAGCGAGCCGAGCGCCTGCTCGGTCACGCGCGCGACGACCTCGCCGGCCCAGCCGCCCGTCTCCGGCCCCTCCTCGACCACGAGCAGCCGGTTCGTCTGCTCGACGGAGCGCACCACCGTGTCGACATCGAGCGGCCGCAGAGTGCGCAGGTCGATCACCGTGATCTCGATGCCGTCCGCCGCCAGCAGCGCCGCGGCCTCGAGGGCGTCGTGGACGCCCTTCATCGCCGTGGCGAGCGTCAGGTCGGGGCCCTCGCGCACCACGGCGGCCTGGCCGAGAGGGACGAGCTCCCCGTCCACCTCGCCCTTGATCGAGTAGAGCCGCTTGTGCTCCAGGAACAGCACCGGGTTGTCGTCGCGGATCGAGGACTTGAGCAGCCCCTTTGCATCGCGCGGCGTCGCGGGGCACGCGATCTTCAGCCCCGGGACGCCGAGCAGCCACGAGACCGGCATCTGCGAGTGGATCGCTCCGAAGCGCCCGCCGGCGCCGCACGCCGAGCGGATCACGAGCGGCACGCTGGCCTGCTCGTTCGAGATGTACCAGTACTTGGACGCCTGGTTGACGAGGCTGTCCATCACGAGCGGCAGGAAGTCGGCGAACATGATCTCGATCACCGGGCGCAGCCCCGACACGGCGCTGCCGAACGCCGCTCCGGCGAGCGCGAGCTCGGAGATGGGCGTGTCGATCACCCGGTCGATACCGTGCGTGTCGACGAGCCCGGGCGTGACCGCGAACACGCCGCCCGCCGCCGCGACGTCCTCGCCGAACAGGATCACCCGCTCGTCGCGCGCGAGCTCCTCGTCGAGCGCCTCGCGGACGGCGTGCCGGAACTCGACCTCGGGCATCTCGGGCCCAGCCTATCCCTCGCACCCGGCGGGCTGTCAAGCACCGGTTAACGTCGCGCGTTGCGGGGATAGAATGCCGCGATGGCGAGCGACCACGCGCCCGACGTGCCCCGGAGCCGCACGAAGCAGTCGGCGGCGCCCGGCGACGTCGGCGCCCGACTTCGGGCCCAGCGCGAGCAGAGCGGCATCGGGCTGCGCGAGCTGGCGCGGCGCCTCGGGATCTCGCCGAGCGCCATCTCGCAGATCGAGACCGGCCGGTCGCGGCCGTCGGTGAGCACGCTCTACGCGATCGTCAGCGAGCTAGGGATGTCGCTGGACGAGCTGTTCGGCGGTCGCAACGGCCAGGTCGAGGCCACCGTCGCCGCGGACCGGGTCGAGGCGACGCCGTCGCCGGCCCCCGGGCGGGGCGGAGAGGTGGCGGAGGAGCCGCACGTGCAGCGGGCGGCGCGCCGTAAGACGCTCGAGCTCGAGTCCGGCGTCCGCTGGGAGCGGCTGACGAGCCACCCGGACCGCCTCGCGGACTTCCTCTACGTCGTCTACGACGTGGGCGGCTCGTCCAACCGGGACGATCGCGCGATCAGGCACTCCGGCCGCGAGTACGGGCTCGTGCTCAGCGGCACGCTCGAGGTGACGGTCGGCTTCGACCGCTACGAGCTCGGCCCGGGCGACTCGATCAGCTTCGACTCGACCGTGCCGCACCGCCTGCGCAACCTCGGCGACGAGCCGGCGCACGGCG
>DATBMD010000306.1:0-6648 GCA_036555085.1 Gaiellaceae bacterium | reverse complement strand
CTCGGCCGCGGCCGCTTCCCGAAGCAGTTCAAGCAGGAGCTCGTCCTGCTCGGCACGATCGAGGAGGTCGAGCGGCGCCTGCTCGCGGCGGCGCCGGGGGCGCTGCCGCTGCTCGAGGAGCTCGAGGCCGAACTGCCGGCCGGCGACGAGGTCACGCTCGAGCTCCCGATCTCGATCTACGGCGGCGGCTGAAGCGTGGGGGAACCCATGGTTCCCCCACGGGCCCCCTCCTCTTTCGCAGCGCACGGAAGCAACGTTCGGTTGGCCTCCCGGCCGGCAAAGCCGGCCTCCGGCCGCACAGCCTTGCGGCACGGGAGGGACGATTCTCGACCGCGGCCCTTCGGCGAGACCCGGCTCGCGTCAGGCCGAGCTCGAGCGGTGCTGCCCCGTGAGCGCCGTCACGGCGCCGAGAACAGACCGAGACCATCCCGGCGACGTAGCGCGCGCACGGACGAACCCGCGGTGCCCGCGCAGCCAACCGCCCGCCGTCCCCGCCGGCGGGCCTGCGTTGCTTCCGCGAGCGCGCAATCTCGCAACCAAGCCGTGACTAGCGGCCCGTGCTATCCACGCTCATCAGAAGCTGGTGCGCCGGACCGCGAATCGCCGCTGCCTTAAACGTCCCGCCATCTTGCATGGATCGCAATCCGACAAGAGATCCACCCTGTTCGACTAATTGCAGAAGGTCTTCGTCCAGCAATGAGACCAAGCGCTGGTACCGCTGATCGTCTGCGAGAGCAGAGTCGAGGTCGAGCAACTCACCGAGCCGGGGTTCGACGCCAGGAAGCAGATCTTCCAGGCGCGCGACAACATGCCACTCCCGTATCTTCGGAAAGCACTCGTCGCCTAGATCCCGGAGCCAGAATCCGACGTTCAGGTAGTACTGGCGCCCATATTGTGACTTTTGCAAGTTCACGGCGGCGATCACCTTAGGAGTTAGGCGATACCACGTGCCCGACCGCTTCTCGAAGCCCGCGCGCCGACCGAAGTCGTCCACTGCCCGCTGAACGGCATTGCGCTCGCTCATGGACGGCTGTATGTCTCGGCTTGCCACTTGAAGGGCGCACCCGGGTCTACGATGAAGTCAGCCGGAGCCCGAACGGTGCGGGCCCGTGAGCGCCGTCACGGCGCCGAGACCGATGTAGACCGTCCCGGCGACGTAGCGCTGCGCGCGGACGAACCCGCGATGCCCGCGCAGCCAGCCGCCCGCCGTCCCCGCCGCGAGCGCCCACAGCGAGTCGGTCACCAGCCCGAGCCCCATGAACGTCAGCCCGAGGACGAGGATCTGGAGCGCTGGCCGGCCGGCATCCGGGTCGACGAACTGGGGCAGGAAGGCGAGGAAGAAGAGCGCGGTCTTCGGGTTCAGCACGTTGACGACGATGCCCTCGGCGAAGTCGCGGCGACGGCCGCGTGCCGGCCCCGTGGGAGCCGCCTCGACCGTCCCGTTCCGGCCGAGCAGCGTCCGGATCCCGAGGTACACGAGGTAGGCCGCGCCGAGCAGCTTGACGACCGTGAAGGCCGTCGCCGACGAGACCACCAGCGCGGAGAGGCCGACCGTCGCGGCGAGGATGTGGACGAGCGTGCCGACGTGGATCCCCAGCACAGACGCGAGGCCGGCGGCGCGGCCCTGGTGGATCGAGCGCGCGACGATGTAGAGGACGGCGGGCCCGGGGACGACGAGCAGCGCGAGCGCGGCGCCGACGAACACGACGTAGGTTCCCGGGTCGATCACCGGCTTACCCTAGTCGCGGTTGAGGTCCCAGACGAGGCGGAGGCCGTCCAGCGTCAGGAACGGGTCGACGAGCGCGATGGTCGACGAGTGCGGCGCCACGAGCTCCGCGAGCCCGCCCGTCGCGACCGCCTTCGCCTCGACGCCCAGCTCGCTGCGGATCGCGTGCACGATCCCGTCCACCTGGCCGGCGAAGCCGTAGACGAGCCCCGACTGCAGGCCGCCGACCGTGGTCTTGCCGATCACGGAGGGCGGCTCCGTGTAGTCGACCTTGACGAGCCGGGCCGCCCGCTGGAACAGCGCCTCCATCGAGATCTCGATGCCCGGTGCCAGCACGCCGCCGACGTACTCGCCTGCAGGCGAGACGACGTCGAAGTTCGTCGACGTCCCGAAGTCGACCACGATCACCGGCGCGCCGTAGCGCTCCTTGGCGCCGACCGCGTTCACGATCCGGTCCGGCCCCACCTCGCGGGGGTCGTCGTAGCGGATCGGGATCCCCGTCCTGACGCCCGGCCCCACGACGAGGATCGGCGCCCGCGCCCACCGCTCCGCGACGCGCCCCCATTCGCGGACGAGCGTCGGCACCGTCGCCGAGAGGCAGATTCCCTCGACGGCCTCGAGCTCGAGCATCCCGTCGAGCAGGACGCCGAGCTCGTCGCCCGTCCGCGTGAGCTCGGTTGCGAGCCGCCAGTGGTCGGCGAGCGGGCCGCCGTCCGGGTAGAGCCCGAGGACGGTCTGCGTGTTGCCGACGTCGACCGCCAGGAGCACCGGCCGAGCCTACCCCAGCTGCGTCAGGGCGTCTCGTCGTCGGACGGGAGCGCCTCGCCGAGGCGCTCGGCGAGCGTCTCGGCGGTCAGCTTCGGCTCGTCGCCCTCGCCGCGCAGCTCCTCGACCGTCACGTCGCCCGACGTGTAGACCTCCGCTCGCGGGATGATCCGAGTGGGGCGGTTCTTGTCCCACACCCAGACGTCCTCCATCTGGATGTGGAAGAACGGGTAGCTCGCCTGCGGTTGCACCTTCATGTCGAGCTTGTTGCAGAGGTAGGTGGCGTCCTGGGTGAGGATGCAGTAGCGGAAGAGGCCGAAGACCGCCGTGTACTCGCGCTTGAGACGGAGCTCGAGCTCCGCCTCGAACTCGTCGAGCTCGTCGAGGTGCGACATGGGCTCAGTCTAGCCTCGCGAGCAGCTTCGTCACGGGGCCGCGGCCGGGGACGACGAGCTCCGGGTCGAGCTCGGCCAGGGGCTCGAGCGCGAAGCGTCGTTCGTGGAGCCGTGGATGCGGGACCGAGAGCCCCGGCTCGTCGACGACCTCGCCCCCGAAGAGGAGCACGTCGAGGTCGATCGTCCGCGGCCCGAAGCGGGGGCCCGTCCGCGTCCGGCCGAGCTCCCGCTCGACCCCGAGCAGCAGCTCCAGCAGCTCCCGCGGCCGGAGGGACGTCTCGAGCGCGGCGGCGGCGTTGACGAACCGCGGCTGCTCGAGGTAGCCGACCGGCTCCGTCTCGAGCAGCGATGAGACGCGCACGACGCGGACGCCCGGCGCGGCGCCGAGCAGCTCCAGGGCCCGCCGGATCGTCTCCTCGCGCTCGCCGAGGTTCGCCCCCAGGCCGATGTAGACGAGCGTCATAACTTGACGTTAACGGGACGGATGCCGGTTCTCTCATCCAATCCTCGGGCCGTTCGCGTACAAGTTGGGGAGATGAGCCCCATGCTCGCGGCGGTTGCCGCAGCCGCCGCGATCGCAGCCCCGGGCGCGACCGACGTCGGCACAGGCCAGACGCTCCTCCAGCTCCGTCCCGAGGCGACGTGCACGGACGGTGTGCTGCTCGCACGGGCCGGCGCGACGGCGATCTCGCCGGAGCTGCGCATCTACCGCCTACCCTCCGCCGCCGCCCGCCGGCTCCTGCCCGGCCTCCGCGCGCGCGGCGCGGTGCAGAACGTCGAGGCCGAGCGCCGGGTCGAGCCCCTGGCGACGTTCTCCGACCCGCTCTCCCCGAACGAGTGGTGGCGGGCAGCAGTGGGGGCGGCAGGGCTCGACCCACCGGGCCCAGGAACGCCGGTGACGATCGTCGACTCGGGCATCGACCTGAGTCACCCCGAGTTCGCATCGAGGCCCGACACGACCCTCCTCAACGCGCAGGTGCCGGGCTACGGCGGACGGCACGGGACCGCGGTTGCATCCCTGGTCGGGGCCCCGGCGAACGGGATCGGCATCGTCGGCATCTACCCGCAGGTCGCCCTCCGCTCGTGGGACGCGGCAGTCGCCGACGAGGGCCGGGAGCTGGCGGTCGGAGACATCGTCGCCGGGATCTCGGCGGCGTCCCGCGCCGGGGTCGGCGTGATCAACCTCAGCCTCGGCAGCGGCGACCGGAGCGCGTCGATCGAGCAGGCGGTCAACGAGGCGGTCCGGCGTGGGTCGCTCGTCGTGGCAGCTTCCGGCAACGACGGCGACGAAGGGAACCCGCTGACCTATCCGGCGGCGCTTCCGCACGTGCTGACCGTCGCTGCCACCAACCGCGCGAACGCCGTCGCCGGCTTCTCGAGCCGCTCCCGGTACGTCGACCTCGCCGCGCCGGGCGAGGACATCACGGTCGCATGGACGCCGCCGCCGGGCTACCAGCCCGGGGACGGCACGAGCTTTGCCGCGCCGCTCGTCTCGGGCGCCGCGGCGTGGGTCTGGACGGTGCGCCCAGAGCTCGACAACACCCAGCTGTTCGAGATCCTGCGCCGTTCGACGAAGGACATCGGGGCGCCCGGACGCGACCTCGACAGCGGCTTCGGGCTCCTCGACGTGGGCGCCGCCCTCACCGCCGAGGCCCCGGTCGAGGATCCGCTAGAGCCGAACGAGGACATCGACGACGTCAGGCCGGGCTTCGGGCTCGCAGCCCTCACGACCAGGTCCCTGGGCCGCGCGCTCGTGACGGCGCGGCTCGACCTCTGGGAGGACCCGCGCGACGTCTACCGTGTCTGGCAGCCGGCCGGCAGACGGCTCGTCGTCTCGACCGGCGCCGAGGAGGACGTCGACGTCGCCGTCTGGAGCCAGGCAGCCTTCAGCGTCGCGCAACAGGCCGGCCCCGAGCGGCTCGCGGTCTCCGCCCGCGTCGGTACCGGCAACGAGCGGACACGAGTGCCCGTGTCGAAGCGCGGGCGCTGGGTCTACGTCGCCGTCACGCGCGGCCGCGGGATCGTCGAGGCCGAGTACCGGCTCGGCGTGACGCCGCGCTAGCGCAAGCGCTCCGCGACGACCGCGGCGTGCTCGACCGGGAGCGCGAGCCGGACGTCCGGCTTGCGGACGCGTACACGGGCGCGGGCGAGCGGCAGGCGGTCGACGAGCGTGTCCGCGAGCGCGGCCGCGAGCGCCTCGAGCAGCCGGTACGCGCGGGCGTCGGACACCTCCGTGACGAGCTGCACGACGTCGCGGTAGTCGACCGCGTCCTCGATCCGGTCGGTCGCGGCGGCCGTGTCGTCGAACGGCTCGAGCCAGAGGTCCACGAGGAAGCGCTGGCCCTCGCGCCGCTCCTGCTCGAGCACGCCGTGGAAGCCGTGCAGCTCCAGCCCCGCGAGCTCGATCGTCACGCGGCCACCGTGCCCCGCTCGACGGCCGCCGCGACGGCGAGCGCCTCCACGTGCGGCCGCACGTCGTGAACGCGGAAGATCGACGCGCCTCGGTCGAAGGCGGCCACGGCGGCGCCGACGGAGGCGTCGTCCGAGCCGCGCGTCGCCGCCGGGTCGCCGAGCACCTTCCCGAGCGTGCTCTTGCGGGAGAGGCCGACGAGCACGGGACGTCCGAGCGCCGCGATCGCGTCGAGCCGGCGCACGAGCTCGAGGTTCTGGTCAGGCGTCTTGCCGAAGCCGATGCCGGGGTCGAGGCACACCCGCGACTCGTCGATCCCGCACGTGACCGCGAACGCGAGCCGCTCCTCGAGGAAGGCCGCGACCTCCGAGACGACGTCGTCGTAGCGCGGCGCCGCCTGCATCGTGCGGGGCTCCCCCTGCATGTGCATCAGGCAGAGGAACGCCCCGGCCTCGGCGACCGCGCCGGCCAGCTCGGGGTCGCCGCGGAGCGCGGTGACGTCGTTCACGAGCTCGGCGCCGAGCGCCAGCGCCCGGCGGGCGACCGCCGCCTTCGCCGTGTCGATCGAGACGGGCAGGCCGGCCAGCTGCTCGAGGACGGGGACCACCCGGCACAGCTCGTCGTCGACCGTGACGCCGGCGGCGCCGGGCCGCGTCGACTCAGCGCCGACGTCGACCAAGGCGGCGCCGTCGGCGAGCATCCTGTGAGCCGCGGCGACCGCGTCGACCGGCAGCAGGTGGTCGCCGCCGTCTGAGAAGCTGTCGGGGGTGACGTTGACGATCCCGACGACGGCTGGGCGGCGCAAACGATCCTCGATGCTGCCTCGTCTCACTGGTGATGGACAGTAGCGCCGCGACCGGGGCCGGGCGGGGCCGTCGCCTGCTCGTGGTCGTCGCGGTCCTGCTGGCGCTGCTCACGGCCGTGGCCATCGCCTCGACGGGGGACACCCCGCTCGGCGGGGAGGGCCTGCGGCGCCCGTCCGACCGGCTCTACGACGCCGTCATCAGCCTCTTCCTCGTGCTGATGGTGCTCGGCGCGCCGGTCTTCGTCGCGATGCTCTTCCTGCGCCGCCGGGCGCTCGAGGAACTGCGACGCGGCGAGAGCCCGCAGGCGAAGCGGCGCAGGCTGCTGGGATCGCTCGCCGCCGGCGCCCTGCTCGTCGTGCTCGCCCTCCTGTTCGTCGCCACGCGCGACGACGAGGGCGAACGCGGTCAGCGGCCGGGCACCGGGCAGCCCGGGGCGTCGGAGGAACAGCAGCAGCCGAGCCCGTACGACCCGGAGTTCGCCGTCTGGCCGGTCGTGGTCGTCGGGGCGGTCACCGGGATCGCCCTGCTGGCGGCGTATCTCTCCTA
>DATBMD010000186.1:0-4011 GCA_036555085.1 Gaiellaceae bacterium | reverse complement strand
ACGTCTTCGCGGTCGGCGACATCGCCTGGATCACCGACACGAAGTCGAACGAGACCCTGCCGCAGCTGGGATCGGTCGCGCTGCAGTCGGGCGAGGCCGCGGGCGAGAACATCGCACGGCGCGTCGAGGGCAAGGACACGGAACCGTTCCGCTACCACGACAAGGGCACGATGGCGACGATCGGGCGCGGCGCTGCCGTCGTCCAGTTCCGTCGCGGGCGGACGCTGAAGGGCAAGACGGCGTCGCTCGCCTGGGGTACGGTGCACCTCGCGCTCCTCTCCACCGGCGAGGATCGCGCCAAGGCGCTCGTCGACTGGACGTGGGCGGGCTTCACGCACGAGCGTCCGGGCCGTATCACCGTCCGCGGCGAGCAGAAGGAGGGCCGATGAGCTCCGGAGGGAAGACGACGCTCGATCCGACCACGAAGTTCTTCGAAGAGCTCGGCCGGCGCGAGCAGGAGCCGCTGCTGCGGAAGCTGACCAGCACGTTGCGCATCGACCTCGTCGACGGGCGGAAGACGGAGCGCTGGTTCGTCTCTGTCCGCAAGGGTCAGGTGTCCGTCTCGCGCGACAACGCGGCGGCGGACTGCGTCGTGCGCTGCGACAGGGCGCTCTTCGACGACATGGCTCGGGGCAAGACGAACGCTCTTGCCGCACTGCTCCGGGGAGACATCGGGGTCCAGGGCGACGTCGAGCTGGTGGCGCTCTTCCAGAAGCTCTTCCCCGGCCCGCCGAAGGCGGTCGGGCCGCGACGAGCCGGCGAGCACACCGGGAGGAAGCGATGAACGACGGCCTGATCAAGATCCTCGACGGCAACACGTTCGTGGTCAGCGACGAGCGCGGGGACATCGAGGCGTCCCTCAGCGATCCCACCGGTCTCTTCTCCTACGACACGCGCTTCCTCTCGCGCTGGGTACTGACCCTCGATGGCCACAGGCTGAACGCGCTCTCCACCGACGACCTGCAGTACTTCGAGACGCGCTTCTTCCTGGTTCCCGGCACGGGCACCGTCTACATCGACGCCAAGCTGTCGGTGATCCGTCAGCGTTCGGTCGGCGACGGCTTCCACGAGGACCTGACGATCCTCAACCACGACGAGAAGCCGGTCGACCTGGTGGTACGCCTCGAGGCCGGCTCGGACTTCGCCGATCTGTTCGAGGTCAAGGACGCGCTCCAGAAACGGGGCAAGTACACGACGAAGGTCGAGCGAAAGCAGCTCGTCCTCGGCTACCAGCGTGGATCGTTCAGCCGGCGGACGACGATCTTCGCGTCGCAGCCCGCGAAGATCGACGAGCAGGGGCTCACGTTCAAGATTCGCGTTCCCGCTCACGGCAGCTGGACGACCGAGGTGGCCGTCCTCACGGGCGTCGTCGTCGCGAGCGGCGTGTACGTGTCTCCCCGCTACTCCCGGATCGGCGAGCGGGCGCGGCCGCGCATGCAGCAGGACCTCGAGCGCTGGCTGGCCGCCGCTCCGCGCCTCGAGAGCGACTCCGATGCGCTGCGGCACACGTATCGCCGCAGCCTCGTCGACCTGGCTGCGCTGCGCTTCTCGCCTCCCGTGGCGGGCGGCAAGAGCCTGCCGGCCGCCGGATTGCCGTGGTTCATGACCATGTTCGGGCGGGACAGCATCTTCACCAGCCTGCAGGCGCTGCCGTTCACGCCGGAGCTTGCCGCGACCACGCTGCGCGTCCTCGGCACCTGGCAGGGCAGCCGGATCGACGACTTCCGCGACGAGGATCCCGGACGGATCCCGCACGAGATGCGATACGGCGAGATGACCGCGTTCGAGGAGCGCCCGCACTCGCCCTATTACGGCTGCGTCGACGCGACGCCGCTCTACGTGGTCCTGCTCGACGAGTACGAGCGCTGGACGGGCGACCGTGCGCTCGTGCGCGAGCTCGAGCAGGAGGCCCGCGCCGCTCTTGCCTGGATCGACGACTACGCCGACCTGCTCGGCAACGGCTACATCTGGTACCAGCGACGCAACGAGGAGACCGGGCTCGAGAACCAGTGCTGGAAGGACTCCTGGGACTCGATCTCGTACCGCGACGGGCGCCTGCCCGGCTTTCCGCGGGCGACCTGCGAGCTGCAGGGCTACGCCTACGACGCCAAGGTCCGCGGCGCGCGCCTTGCGCGAGCGGTCTGGAAGGACGAGGCGCTCGCGAAGAAGCTCGAGACCGACGCGGCGGACCTCAAGCGCCGCTTCAACCGCGACTTCTGGGTGGCGGACGGCGAGTACTTCGCGCTCGCGCTCGACTCCGAGGGCGGCCAGGTCGACGCGCTCGCCTCGAACAACGGCCACCTGCTCTGGAGCGGCATCGTCGACAAGTCCAAGGCCAAGTCGGTCGCCGCGCACCTGCTCGGCCCGCGGCTCTTCTCCGGCTGGGGCGTGCGCACCATGGCGGAGGGCAGCGGCCGCTACAACCCGATCGGCTACCACGTCGGCACCGTCTGGCCCTTCGACAACTCGTTCGTCGCCTGGGGCCTGCGGAACTACGGCTTCAAGGAGGAGGCAGCGCAGATCGCGGCCGGGATCCTCGACGCGGCCGAGTTCTTCGACGGCCGCCTGCCCGAGGCGTTCGGCGGCTACCCGCGGTCGCTGACCAAGTACCCCGTCCAGTACCCGACGGCGTGCAGCCCGCAGGCGTGGTCGACCGGTACGCCGCTGCTGCTGCTGCGGACGATGCTCGGGCTCGAGCCGCACGGCGAGCACCTCGTCGTCGACCCGGCGCTGACCAGAAGCATCAGCTGGCTCGAGCTGCTCGACATCCCCGGCCGCTGGGGCAGGGTCGACGCGTTCGCCCGGGGCCGCGTGGCGGTGGACGGGAGGCGCGGGCGCCGGACCCAGCAGGGAACCGGAGCACGTCGTCGCAAGACGCAGGCCCAGCGAGGGAGGAGGGCGTGACGGCGAGCAATGGGCCGGCACGGCCGGCCGACGTCCTCGTGATCTTCGGGATCACCGGCGACCTGGCCAGGGTGATGACGTTCCATTCGCTCTACCGGCTCGAGCAGCGCGGGCTGCTCGACTGCCCGATCGTGGGCGTCGCGGTGGACGACTGGACCATCGACCAGCTCGTCGAGCGCGCGCGCGAGTCGATCGTCGGCACGGGCGAGGAGCTCGACCCGAAGGTGTTCGAGCGGTTCGCGAAGAGGCTCTCGTACGTCCACGGCGACTTCAACGACGCAGCAACGTACGACCGCGTTGCGGCGGCGATCCCGAACGCGAAGACGCCGGTCTTCTACCTGGAGATCCCGCCCTTCCTGTTCGGCAGGGTCGTCCAGGGCCTCACCGAGGCCGGGCTGACGAAGACCGGCCGCGTCGTCGTCGAGAAGCCGTTCGGCCACGACCAGGCGTCCGCGCGGGCGCTCGCCGACGAGCTCCACCAGTACATCGACGAGTCGCAGCTGTACCGGATCGACCACTTCCTCGGGAAGATGGGCCTCGAGGAGATCCTCTACCTGCGCTTCGCGAACACGATGCTCGAGCCGGTCTGGAACCGGAACTACGTCGAGTCCGTGCAGATCACGATGGCGGAGGACTTCGGCGTCGCCGACCGCGGCCACTTCTACGACCCGGTCGGCGCGCTCCGCGACGTCGTCGTCAACCACCTGATGCAGGTGGTCGGCGCGACCGCGATGGAGCCTCCCGCCGGCGGCGATCCCGCGACGCTGAAGGACGCCATGGTGACGCTCTTCCGCGCCGTCCAGCCGGCCGACCCCGCCCATTACGTCCGTGGCCAGTACGACGGCTACCTCTCGATCGACGGCGTTCAGGAGGGCTCCACCACCGAGACCTACGCGGCGCTCCGGCTCGAGATCGAGAACTGGCGCTGGTCCGGGGTGCCGTTCTACATCCGCACCGGGAAGTGCCTGCCGGTCACGCAGACCGAGGTCAGGCTCGTCTTCAAGCGGCCGCCGAAGCTCGGGTTCGAGATCCTGGAGACCTCGACCGAGCCGGACCAGTTCGTGATCAAGCTCGACCCGTCGACGGGAATCCGGATCGTCCTGATCA
>DATBMD010000120.1:0-30530 GCA_036555085.1 Gaiellaceae bacterium | reverse complement strand
CGCCGGTCGCCTTGGCGTCGCCGGTCGCGCAGCCGCCGAGCGCCGCGCACTCGACGAAGATCTCGTCCCCGCCGGCGCGGCGGATCGCGCCGCACACCCCGGCGCCGGGTGCCAGCGCCTCGTTCGCCGCGTTGACGATCGCGTCGACACGCTGCTCGGTCAGGTCGCCGACGACGAACGTGAGGCGCACTACAGCAGCGCGTCGAGGCCGACCGTCAGGCCCGGCGGCAGCCCCTTCACGCGAGCGAGCGCGAGCAGCACGCCGGGCACGAACGCCTCGCGCGAGGTCGTGTCGTGCCTGATCGTCAGGACCTCCCCCGGACCGCCGAAGATCACCTCCTGGTGCGCGACGAGGCCCGGCAGGCGCACGGAGTGGATCGCCGGGTCGGTCCCCATCGCGGCCGCCGTCGCCTTCGAGGTCCCGGACGGCGCGTCGCGCTTCGTGTCGGCGTGCAGCTCGACGATCTCCGCACGCTCGAACGAGCGCGCCGCCTCGGCGGCGAAGCGCATCATCAGGACGGCGCCGAGCGCGAAGTTCGGCGCGAAGAAGCACGGGACGCCCGCCGTCCGCGTAGCCGCGTCGACGGCGGCGGTGTCGAAGCCGGTCGTCCCGATCACCACCGGCACCGCAGCGGCGAGGCAGCGCTCGACGTTGCCGGCCACGGCGTCGGGGCGGGTGAAGTCGACGGCTGCGTCGCACCCGACCGGGCCGTGCGCCCGGGCATCGACGACCTCGTGGCCGGAGGCGGCCAGCGCCGGAGCGAGCACCGTCCCGACCTTGCCGGCGGCCCCGAACAGGGCGACCTTCACGACCCGCCGCCACCAACCTCGTGACAAAGTGTCACAAGGCGGCCTTCACGCGGCCCGGGCGAGCAGCCCCGGGTTGACGCGCTCGACGGCGGCGCGGAACCGCTGCTCGCTGGGGCCGATCCCGGCGGCCGAGAGGCCTTCGGGAGCGAGCAGCGCGGCGGCGAGCGCCGCCACGTCCTCCTCGGTGACCGCCGCGATCCGCGCGAGCGTCTCCTCGATGCCGACCAGCTCGGTGCCGGTGACGAGCGCCCTCCCGAGCCGGGTCATCCTGCTCGACGTCGACTCGAGCGAGAGGAGCAGGCGTCCCGTGAGGTTTTCCTTCGCGCGCTGCAGCTCGCCGGGCCGGAGATTGCCCGCGCCGACGTCGACCAGCTCGCGCGCTGCGACCTCGAGGCACTCGCTCAGGTTGTCCTCGCGCGTGCCGACGTAGAGGCCGACCTGGCCCGCGTCGACGTACTGCGAGCCGTACGTGTAGACCGCGTAGGCCATGCCGCGCTTCTCCCTGATCTCCTGGAAGAGCCGTGACGACGCCGAGCCGCCGACGATCGCGTCGAGCAGCGACGCCGCGTAGCGGCGCTCGTCGCCGCGGCGGATCCCCGGGCCGGCCAGGCAGACGTGGTACTGCTCGGTGTCCTTGCGGAGGAAGCGCAGGCCCGGCGCTGGCGGTCGGGCGAGCAGCCTCCGGACCAGGGCCGGGGCGCTGCCGCCGTCGCCCCGTCGCGCCGTGAACAGCTCTACGAGCCGTTCGTGGTCGACGTTGCCGGCCGCCGCCAGCACGACGTTCGTGCCGACGTAGGCGCTGCGGTGGTATGCACGGAGCGATCGCCGGCCCACGCGCGCGATCACGTCCGCGCTCCCGATCACCGGCCGGCCGAGCGGGTGGGCGCCGAACACCGCCTCGGCGGCCAGGTCGTGGACGAGGTCCTGCGGGTTGTCCTCGACCATCGCGATCTCCTCCAGCACGACCTCGCGCTCCGCGTCGACGTCGGCGAACGAGGGCCGGAAGACCATGTCCGCCATCACGTCCAGCGCCCGCTCGAGCGCCTCGTCGGGGACGCGCGTGTAGACGACGGTGGTCTCCCGCGACGTCGCGGCGTTGAGCTCGCCGCCCATCGCGTCGAAGAGCTCGGCGATCTGCTGGGCGCTGAAGCGGTCGCTGCCCTTGAACAGGAGGTGCTCGATGAAGTGCGAGATCCCCGCCTTGGCGGGCGTCTCGTCGCGCGAGCCGGCGCTGATCCAGAGCCCGAGCGCGACGGAGCGGACGCCGTCGAGACGCTCGCTGATCACCTGCTCGCCGCCGGGCAGGCTCGTGAGGGCGTGGTCGAAGTCGGGAGTCACGCGACGATGGTATCCCCGGCCGCCGCGGTCACGCCCCCGGGTGGCTCGAGACGCCGGGGACAGGCGCCCGCCCGTCCCCGGCGCTCACGTCAGTCGCGCCGCGGGCCGCGGTCGCGGCCGCCGCCCCGCCCGCCACGGCGGTCGCGGTCGCCGCGCGGCCGCTCCTCGCGCTCCTCGCGGGGCGGTGCGTTCTTGGCCCGCTCGATCAGCTCCTCGGGCTGGACGAGGCCGCCGTTCTCGTGCTTCGCGACGAGCTTGAGGCCGATCCGGCCGCGCTCCTTGTCGACCTCCTGCACGATCACGTCGAGCACGTCGCCGCGCACGATCACGTCCTCGATGTGGCCGACGCGGCCCGGGCCGACGTTGGAGACGTGGAGCAGCCCGTCGGTGCCCTTCTTCAGCTCGACGAAGGCGCCGAACTGTGTCGTCTTGACGACCCTGCCGGTGTACGTGTCGCCGACCTCGGGCTCCTTCGTCAGCGCGGTGATCGCCGAGATGGCCGCGTCCGCCTTCGTGCCCTCGGTCGCGTAGACGAGGATCGTCCCGTCCTCCTCGATGTCGATCTGGACGTCGTGATCGGCCTCGAGCGCCCGGATCGTCTCGCCGCCCTTGCCGATCACCATCCCGATGTACTCGGGGTTGATCTGGACCGACGAGATCCGCGGCGCGTGGCCGGCGAGCTCGGTGCGAGGCTCGGCCAGCGCCTCGAGCATCCGGCCGAGGATCGAGTCCCGTGCCCGCTTCGCCTGGTCGAGCGCGCTCCGCATGATCTCCTGCGTGACGCCCGTGATCTTGATGTCCATCTGGAGGGCGGTGATCCCGTTCCTCGAGCCGGCGACCTTGAAGTCCATGTCGCCGAGGTGGTCCTCCGCACCCTGGATGTCGGTCAGGATCACGTAGTCGTCGCCCTCCTTGACGAGGCCCATCGCGATCCCCGACACCGGCTCCTCGATCGGCACGCCGGCGTCCATCAGCGCCAGCGTCGAGCCGCAGACGGAGCCCATCGACGAGGACCCGTTCGACTCGAGCGTCTCCGAGACGAGGCGGATCGTGTACGGGAACACCTCCGGGCCCGGGATCACCGGCTCGAGCGCCCGCTGCGCGAGCGCGCCGTGGCCGATGTCGCGCCGCTTCGGGCCCCGCATGAACCCGGTCTCGCCGACCGAGTAGGGCGGGAAGTTGTAGTGGTGCCTGTAGCGCCGCTCCTGCTCGAGCGACAGGTCGTCGATCCGCTGGCCCTCCTTGGCGGTGCCGAGCGTGCAGAGCGTCATGATCTGCGTCTGCCCGCGCGTGAACAGCGCCGATCCGTGCGTGCGCGGCGACACGGTGACCTCGCAGTCGACCGGGCGGATCTCCTCCGTGCCGCGGCCGTCCGGCCGGCGCTTGTCGATAGCGATCTTGCGGCGCACGAGATCCTTGTAGACCGATTCCGCGGCCCGCTTGACGTACTGGCGGGTGAGCGCGTCCTTGACGAGGGGACCGTCGCCTTCGACGGTGGCGGGCCCGATCGGGAAGGGCAGCTCCACCGTCTCGACGATGCGATCGAAGAGCAGCTGCCGCTTGGCCGACTTCAGCTCCTTCGAGTCCTGCTCGGCGTCGGTCAGCGCCCGCAGGTCGTCCTCGAACTGCTCGCGCACGGGGCCCTCGACTGCCGTCGCACGCTGCTTCTCGAGCACCATGCCGAGGCTCGCGCGAACCTGCGTCTGCCGGGTGATGTCCTCCTCCGTCGAGTCCATCGCGAGCGGCGCGACGAGCTCGTCGGCGAGCTCCTCCACGACCGCCGTCGCCTCGCGGAGCCCCTCCGACTGGATCCGCTCCCAGATCGTGTGCCCGTGCTCGCGCTCGACCTCGGCGGTGAGCTCGACGTCGATCCACTTCGGCTTGCCGACCTGGCGGGCGAGCTCGTCGATCCCGTCGACGATGCGCCGGATCTCCGACTGCGCCAGCTCGAACGCCTCGAGGATCGTCTCCTCCGGAACCTGGTCGGCGCCCGCCTCGACCATCGTCAGCGCCTCCCGGGTGCCCACCACGACGAGGTCGAGCGTCGAGCCGTCCTCCTCGAGCTGCTGCAGCGTCGGGTTGACGACCAGCCGGCCGTCGATCCTGCCGATGCGGACGGCGCCGATCGGGCCGAGGACCGGCAGCGGCGAGATCGCCAGCGCCGCCGAGGAGCCGTTGATGCAGAGGATGTCGTGCGGCGAGACGAGGTCCGCCGACAGCACGGTGCAGATCACCTGCACCTCGTTGCGGAACCCCTTCGGCCAGAGCGGCCTGATCGGGCGGTCGATCATCCGCGCGGTCAGCGTCGCGCGCTCGGTCGCCCGCCCTTCCCGCTTGAAGAAACCGCCGGGGATCTTCCCGGCGGCGTACATGCGCTCCTCGACGTCCACGGTCAGCGGGAAGAAGTCCGCGTCCGGTCGCGTGTCCGACCTTCCGACCGCCGTCGCGAGGATCATGGTCTCGCCGCTGCGGACGACGACGGCGCCGTCCGCTTGCTTCGCGAGCTTGCCCGTCTCGAACGAGATCTCCTGACCTCCGATCTCGACGGACACCGTGGCGTGACGCCCGGTTGCGATGCTCATATGTCTGTTCCCTTCACTCTTCCGGTCCCGGAAGGTGGAGGTTTGAGCCAGCTCCGTGCGACCGGAGCTCGATCAAACGTCCACCTTCCGCTGTCTTCCGAACGGGAGCTAGCGCCGCAGGCCCAGCTCCTTGATGAGGGCGCGGTAGCCCTCGAGGTCCTTCCGCTGCAGGTATGCGAGAAAGCGCCGCCGCCTGCCGACGAGCTTCAGCAGGCCGCGCCGCGAATAGTGGTCCTTCGGGTGCGTCCGCAGGTGCTCGGTCAGGTCGTTGATCCGGCGCGTCAGCATGGCGATCTGCACCTCGGGCGAGCCGGTGTCCTCGCCCGTCCGGCCGTGCTTCGAGATCAGCTCCTGCTTGACTTCCTTGGTGAGGGCCATCCGTCTCCTCTCGTCGAGTCGTCTCCGCAGTCCCCGCGCGGCGTGAAGGAAGAACACGGCCGGCCGAGACTGCGGTCGCCGAAAGGCTAGCAGCCATGCGGGTTTGCCGCGGCTTCGCGCGTTCCGCCGCGTGCGCCTCGCCCGGGACGCGATAGCGTCGCTGCCATGCGCCCAGCGGTGGCAGCCGGTCATCCGGCGACGGCCGAGGCCGGCGCCGAGATGCTCGAGGACGGCGGCACGGCCGCGGACGCCGCGGTCGCGATGTGCCTCGCGGCGTGCGTCGCGGAGACGGTGATGACCGGGCTGCTGGGCGGCGGCCACGCGATCTGGTGGGACGGCCACCGCGCGGGGAACCTCGACTGCTTCGTCGCGGTCCCCTCCGGCAGCGGCGTGCTCGTCGACTTCCCGGTCGCGTTCGGCGAGGAGGAGGTTCACTACTCGATCGGGCCGGCCTCGTGCGCGGTGCCCGGCATTCCGGCCGGGCTCGACGTGCTCTGGCGCGCCGGCGGCCGGATGCCGTGGGCGCGGCTCGCCGAGCCGGCTCGACGGCTTGCCCGCGACGGCGTCGCGATGCCGGCTGCGCACGTCCGCTGCCTGGCGATGCTGGAGCCGGTGATGACGCTCGGCCGCGGGGCCGCGCTCTACGCGCCCGGAGCGCGGCTGCTCGAGGAGGGCGATCGGCTCAGGCAGCCGGGGCTGGTCGAGGCGCTCGACGCGCTGGCCGAGGAGGGCGCCGCGAGCGTCTACCGGGGAACGCTCGCGGAGGCGCTGCTCGCAGTCGACGGCGTCGTGGTGACGAGCGACGACCTGCGTCGCTACGAGGCGCGCTGGCACGAGCCGGCGCTCGAGACGTACCACGACGCCCGCGTGCTCACGCGCGCCGGGCTCAGCGGGATCCCGGCGCTGCTCGGTCGCCTGCCACGCCTCGCCGGGCGCTCAGAGACCGATCGGGTGCTCGCCTTCGTTACCGCGCTCGACGGCGACGCGCGCCCGGGCTCCGTCCACGGCAACACCACCAACCTCGTCGCGGTCGACGCGAACGGCCGCGCCTGCGTCATGACGACGAGCCTCGGCCTCGGCTCGGGCGACTGGCTCCCGGGCTTCGACCTCCACCTCAACAGCATGCTCGGCGAGACCGACCTGATCGTGGGCCAGCTCGCGCCCGGCGAGCGGATGGAGTCGATGATGGCGCCCACGCTCGCCTTCGACGGGCAGGGGCTCGCGCTCGCGATCGGGTCCGCCGGCGGGACGCGGCTGCGCTCGGCGCTCGGGTCGGTGCTTGCAGGCGTCCTCGACGAGGGCCTGGAGCCGGCCGCTGCGGTCGACCGCCCGCGCGTCCACGTGGCGCCGGACGTCGTGCACGCCGAGCCGGGAGTCGACGAGGGCGCGCTCGGACAGCTCGAGCGCCAGGGGCGGAGCGTGCGGCGCTGGCCGGCGCTCCACCACTACTTCGGCGGCGTCAGCTGCGTCGCCCGAGCGGGTGCGGCCGCCGACCCGCGCCGCAGCGGCGCGTCGCTCGAGCTCCCCTAGACTCGACGGCAGTGCGTCTCTACTCCGAGCTCGCGCCGTGGTTCCACCTGCTGTCGGATCCCGCCGACTACGCCGAGGAAGCCGCCCGCTACCGCCGCCTGATCCGGGAGGCGTGCCCCGCCGCAACGACCGTGCTGGAGCTCGGAGCGGGCGGCGGCAACAACGCCTCGCACCTGAAACGCGACTTCACGTGCACGCTCACCGACCTGTCGGCCGAGATGCTGGCGCTCAGCGAGTCGATCAACCCCGAGTGCGAGCACGTCGCCGGCGACATGCGGACGATCCGGCTCGGTCGGACGTTCGACGCGGTCTTCGCGCACGACGCGATCGTCTACATGACGTCCGAGGCCGACCTGCGCGCGGCGGTCGAGACGGCCTACGTGCACACGCGACCGGGCGGGGTGGCGCTGTTCGTCCCCGACTGCACGAGCGAGACCTTCACGGGCGACCGCGTGCAGACCGGTGGCCACGACGGCGACGACGGCCGCTCGCTCCGCTTTCTCGAGTGGACGCACGGCGAGGGCGAGGACGGCGTCTACGCCGTCGACTTCGTGGTCCTCCTGCGCGAGCCCGGCCGGGCCGTGCGGGCCGTCCACGATCCGCAGCTGTTCGGCGTCTTCCCGGAGCGCCGCTGGGTGCGTGTCCTGGAGGACGCCGGCTTCCGCGTGGGCGTCGAGGCCGGCAGCGACCCCGACGGCGAGACGCCTCAGACGGCCTTCGTCGCGGTGCGGCCGCCGGCGGCTGCCGGCTGACCCGTCGCCTCAGACCGGGCGCGAAGCGGCCCTCGTCGCGGCGACGTCGCGGCCGATCTGCGCGATCAGCTCCTCCTCGGAGCCGAACATCGCCTCGTCCCGCAGCCGCTCCCACAGCTCGACGACGAGCCGACGCCCGTAGAGGTCGCCGTCGAAATCGAGCAGGAAGGGCTCGATACGCCGCTCCGTGCCGCCGTAGTGCGGGTTGGTCCCGATCGAGACCGCGGCCCGGTGCTCCAGCGCCGAGCCGGCGTAGATCCCGAAGCGCGGACAGGCGAGCTGGGGGTCGACCGCGATGTTCGCCGTCGGGTAGCCGAGGGTGCCGCCGCGCTGGTCGCCGGCGACGACCACCCCGTCCAGCTCGTAGGGGCGGCCGAGCATCCCGGCGGCCGTCACCACGTCGCCTTCGTGCAGCGCCACGCGGACTCCGGTCGACGAGACGCCTTCGACCTCGGCAGCACGCACGATCCCGAAGCCGAGCGCGCGGAGCAGGTCGAGATCGCCGCTCCTCCGCGCCCCGAAGCGGAAGTCGCCGCCGGCGACGACCACCTCCGCCCCGATCGACCGGAGGTAGAGCTCTGCGAACGCGTCCGGCTCGAGCCGCTGGAACTCGGGCGTGAACCCCGCGACGAGCGTCGTCTCGACGCCGGCGTCGGCGAGCAGCTCGAGCCGGCGCTCCAGCGTCGTGATCAGCTCGACCTGGTTCCCGAGCGCGATGCGCGGGTGCGGATCGAACGTGATCACGGTCGGGGCCAGGCCCGTGTCGATCGCCGCCTGCATCACCGCGACGTGGCCGCGGTGGACGCCGTCGAACGTGCCGATCGCAACCGCCCGCGGCTGCCGTTCGACCTGCCCCGGGGTGTGGACGATCCTCACGCGTCGGCCTCGATCCGGGCCAGTGCGACCTCGGGCGGGATGACGAGCCCCGGATCGGCCTCCTCGACCCGGAACGGCCCCACCTCCGTCCGCCGGAGCGTCCGGCAGTGGCCCCCGAGCGCCTCGGCGATCGACCGAACATACGTCCCGGAGCTGACCCGCAGGTCGAGCATGGCGACGCCGTCCGTATACGCGATGACGTCGAGCGCGCTGACCCGAGAGCGGCGGACGGGCATCTCCAGGGCGACGCCGCGCCGGTGCAGCCGGTAGGCGCGCTCGCCGCCGATCTTGACCGCCGACGCGGCCGGGATCGGCAGCTCGACCTCGCCCCGGAGGGTCGCGACAGCCGCCTCCAGCCCCAGCGGATCGGGTGCGGCGTGACCGGACGTGACCTCTCCCTCCACGTCCCCGGTCGAGGTCCGGGCGCGAAGGTCGATCTCGGTCAGGTAGCGCTTGTCGAGCTCGAGGAAGCATGACGCCAGTTTAGTTGCCCTACCAGACAACAGTACCAGCAATCCCGTCGCGAACGGGTCGAGCGTGCCGGCGTGCCCGGTCCGCGCGCCCGTTCGCCGGCGCATGTCGTTCACGACGGCGAACGACGACGGCCCAGCGGGCTTGTCGACGAGGACGATCCCGGTCGGATCGAGACCGCGCGGCGGCATCGGCGTACCGCTCCGTCAGCCCCCGGAGCCGACGGCCGGGCGCTGTGTCTCTCCCGTGACCGAGCGGAACTCGCGGACGATGAACTCCGTGATCTCGGCGACCGAACGTTCGCTCGAGAACCCCGCCGCCTGCCGGTGCCCGCCGCCGCCGGACTTCCGGGCGATCGACGAGACGTCGACCTCGTCGGTGGACGAGCGGAGCGACACCTTGCGAAGCTGCCCGCCGGCGGACGGGGGCTCGCGGATCAGCGCGGCAAGGGCGGCGCCGTCGACCGCCCGGAGGTAGTCGATGATGCCCTCGGAGTACGGCTCGGCGGCGCCCACCTCGGCGAAGTCGTCGCGGACGAGGTAGGACACGACGACGCGGCCGCCCTCGTGGATCTCGGCGCGTTGGAGCGCTCGCGCCAGCAGCTTCAGCTTCGCGAACTCGACCGACTCGTACACGACCTGGAAGACCTTGTGCGCATCGGCGCCGGCCTCGACGAGGTCAGCTGCGAGCCGGAGCGCCTTCGGGGTCGTGTTCGCGTACTGAAAGCGCCCCGTGTCGGTGACGAGCGCGGTGTAGAGCGGCTCGGCGAGCTCGGCCGTCAGCCGGACGCCCAGCTCCCGGAAGACGTCGGCCAGCAGCTCGCCGGTCGACGACGCCTCCGGGACGACGAGGTTGACGTCGCCGAAGCGCGTGTTGTCGTGGTGATGGTCGATGTCGACCGTGAGCGGCGCCTTCGCGAGCAGCTCCTCCCAGCCGGGGCCGAGCCGGCTCTCCTGCGCGCAGTCGACGGCGACGAGCACGCGCTCGGCGTGGTCGCCGGGCAACGCCCGTCGCAGCCCCGCCAGGTCGAGGAAGCGGTACTCCGCCGGGAGCGGCGTCTCGCCGGCGAGGTACATGACGCTGTCCTTGCCGAGCTGAAAGAGGGCGAGATGGGTGGCGAGCAGCGATCCGAGCGCGTCGCCGTCGGGGTTCTCGTGCGAGGTGACGAGGAAGCGCTCGCGCGAGCGCACGGCCTCGACCACGTCGCGCATGTCAGCCGCGCTCGCCACCGGCCTCGTCCTCCGGCGCGAGCTCGTCGATCAGCTTGGTCATCCGTACGCCGCGCTCGACCGACGGATCGTACGCGAACGTGAGCTGGGGAGTCCTCCGCATGTGCAGCTCGGCGTTGACGACGGCCTGGAGCACGCCCGCCGCCCCGGTCAGCGCCGCGAGCGTCGCCTCGCGCGCCTGCTCGGTCCCGAGGACCGAGACCCAGACCGTCGCCTGCTTGAGGTCGGTCGTCGTCTCCACGCCGGTCACCGTGACGAACCCGATCCGGGGGTCCTTCAGCGTCGGGATCGCCTCCGACAGCACCTCGCGGACCGCCTCGTTGACCCGCCGCATCCGACTAGTCATCGAGCGTCACGAGCTCCCGCTCGGCGGCCGACAGCTCGAACTGCTGACCGGAGAGCCATCGCTCAGCCTCGTCGAGCAGGCGCTCCGCGGCGCCCGCCTCGCGTGCCACGCAGGCCAGCGTCAGGCGAGCCCGCTGCCAGACGTCGTGGTGGTCGACCTCGGCGATCGAGCAGCCCACCCGGTTCGCGAGCTGCGCCTTCACGGAGCGGACGACCATGCGCTTGTCCTTCAGCGAGCGGCTCTCGGGCAGGAAGATCTCGAAGCTGTAGATCGCGACGTACCCCGTGTTCACCGTGCGTATTGAAGCGTGCAGCGCCCGCGTCGACGGCCCACTGCCGGGGAACGGCGCCGGCCCGCGCTACGCCTCGTCGGCGGCGACCGGCGCGGACGCGCCCACGGGCTCGTCGAGATCGGTCCGCTCGACCTCGCGCGTCTCGTACGCCTCGAGCACGTCGCCTTCCTTGACGTCGTTGTAGCCGTCGAGGAGGATGCCGCACTCGAAGCCCTCGTTCACCTCGCGGACGTCGTCCTTGAAGCGCTTCAGCTGGGCGATCGTCGTCTCGTAGACGACGGTCCCGTCCCGGACGACGCGCACCTGCGCGTTCCGCCGGATCACGCCTCTCGTGACCATGCAGCCGGCGATGGTGCCGAGCCGCGAGACCTTGAAGAGCGCGCGCACCTCGGCCTCGCCGAGCGCCTCCTCCGTCTGCACGGGCGACAGCATCCCGACCAGCGCCTGCTGGATGTCCTCGGTGAGCTGGTAGATGACGCGATACGTCCGGATGTCGACGCCCTCCCGCTCGGCCAGCATCCGCGCCTCGGCGCTGGGGCGGACGTTGAAGCCGACGACCAGGGCCTCCGATGCCGACGCGAGGTTCACGTCGTTCTCGGTGATGCCGCCGACGCCGGTGTGGATGACGTTGACGCGCACCTCGGGGTGCTGGATCTTGCCGAGCTCGCCCATCAGCGCCTCGACCGAGCCCTGCACGTCGCCCTTGAGGACGATGTTGAGATCCTGGACGGCGCCTTCCTGCATCTGGTCGAAGAGCGACTCCAGGGAGACGCCGCGCTTGGAGCGCTGCGCAAGCTGCTCGCGCCGGAGCCGCTCGGCGCGCAGGTTCGCGAGGTGCTTCGCCTGCCGCTCGTGCTCCACGACGCGCGCGAGCTCACCGGCCGACGGCGGCCGGTCGAACCCAAGGATCTCCACCGGCACGCCGGGGCCCGCTTCCTTCACCTTCTCGCCGCGGTAGTCGTAGAGCGCGCGCACCTTGCCGGCGGCGTCTCCGGCCACGATCGCGTCGCCGATCCGCAGCGTGCCGCGCTGGACGAGCATCGTCGCCACGGGGCCGCGCCCGACGTCGAGCCGCGACTCGACGATCGGCCCCGACGCGTCCGCCTTGGGATTCGCGCGCAGGTCGAGCTCGGCGTCCGCCACGAGCAGGATCCGCTCCAGCAGGTCGTCGAGGTTCTCCTGCTGCTTGGCCGAGACCTCCGAGAACTGCGTCGTGCCGCCCCACTCCTCCGGCTGCAGGCCTTCGTTGGCGAGCTCGCCCTTGACGCGGTCGGGGTTCGAGTCGGCGACGTCGATCTTGTTGATCGCCACGACGATCGGCACCTCGGCCGCCCGCGCGTGCGAGATCGACTCCTTGGTCTGCGGCATCACGCCGTCGTCGGCGGCGACGACGAGGACGGCGATGTCGGTCACCTTCGCGCCGCGGGCGCGCATCGCGGTGAACGCCTCGTGACCCGGCGTGTCGAGGAAGGTGATGCGCCGGTCGCCGACCTCTGCCTGGTACGCGCCGATGTGCTGCGTGATCCCGCCGGCCTCGGTGTCGACGACGGACGTCTGGCGGATCGCGTCGAGGAGCGTCGTCTTGCCGTGGTCGACGTGGCCCATGATCGTGACGACGGGCGGCCTGGCGCTCAGGTCCTCGTCGCTGTCCTCCGTGACCTCCGGCTCGAGCTCCTCGTCGGCCGCATGCTTGACGACGACCTCCCGCTCGAACTCGGCGGCGATCAGCTCGACCTCCTCGTCGGCGAGCGACTGGGTCGCCGTGCGCATCTCCTTCAGCTCGGTCATCAGGAACGTGATGATCCGCGGCATCGGGACGCCGAGCGCCTGCGAGAGGTCCTTGACGGTGACGCCGGACTCGACCGTGACGGGCCCGGTCGGCGGCGCCGCGGTCTGCGACCGCTGCTGCTGCCCCGTGCGCTCGCGCTGCGGCCGCGCCTCGCGGCTGCGGGCCGCCCCGCCCTCGATCACGACCCGGCGCTTGCGGCCCGACGGACCGCCACGGGGCCGGATCGGCCGGTTCGGTCTGTTGGAGCCGTCACTCATAGATCCTCAAGTGTAGAGGCGCGCGAGCGACGGCTCGACCCTGACGGTCTGCCGCAGCACGCGTGCGAAGGATCGCCGGGTGGCCGCCCGTTCGAAGCAGGAGAGCCGCCGGCACGTGTAGACGCCCCGACCGGGCAGCGACCGCCCGCACGTCAGGACGCCGTCGACGGCCGCGAAGCGGACGAGCTCGGCCTGGGGAGCCTTCCGGCCGCAACCGGCGCAGGTCCGCTGAGGGGTCGCCGTCAACCGATCCGATCCTCGCCGTCCGAGCCCGGGTCGGGCGCCTCGCTCGCCTCGAGCTCCGGCTCCTCGGCGACGGCCTGCGCCGTGACGACGTCGATCTCCGCGACCACCTCGGGCTCGTCGTCGGCGACCTCGACGACGGCCGCGGCCCGCAGCTCGGCCGAGCCGTCGCGCTCGGTCCCGGCGAGCCCCTGGTGCGCCGGCACGCCGCAGTACTTCGACCCCGGCAGGGCCGCGTTGGGGCAGCGCTTCCCGTTCGAGAGGACCGCGGCGCAGCGGCCGGAGAACTCCTCCGTGTCGTCCTCGCCCGCGAACGCCGCCTCGGCCTCCGCCTGCGCGAACTCGGTGTCGGACTGGATGTCGATCTTCCAGCCGGTCAGGCGCGCGGCCAGCCGCGCGTTCAACCCTTCCTTGCCGATCGCGAGCGCGAGCTGGTCGTCGGGGACGACGACGGTGGCCTCCCGCGTGTCGTCGTCGATGTAGACCTCGCGGACGCGCGCCGGCGAGAGCGCTTTGGCTACGAAGCGCGCCGGCTCCGTGTTCCACGGGATGATGTCGATCTTCTCGCCGCGGAGCTCCGAGACGACCATGCGCACGCGCGACCCTCGCGGGCCGACGCACGCCCCGACCGGGTCGACGCCCTGCGCGTGGGACTCGACCGCGATCTTGGCGCGGTAGCCCGGCTCACGGGCGACGCCGCGGATCTCGACGAGCCCGTCCGCGATCTCGGGCACCTCGAGCTCGAAGAGGGTCTTGATCAGCTCCGGGTCACGGCGGGACAGGATCACCTGGGGGCCCTTCGTCCCCGAGCGGACCTCGATGATGACCGCCTTGATCCGGCTGCCCTGCTCGTAGCGCTCGCCGTCGACCTGCTCCGACCGCGGCAGCAGCGCCTCGACGTTGTTGCCCAGGTCGACGAGCACGTTGTTGCGGTCCCCGGCCTGCTGGACGATGCCGGTGACGACGTCGCCGACCCGGTCGATGTACTCCGCATAGCGGATCGCCCGCTCGGCCTCCCGGATGCGCTGCTGGATCACCTGCTTCGCGGTCATCGCGGCGATGCGTCCGAAGTCGTCGGGCGTCGCGTCGGTGCGGACGATGTCCGACTCGGGCACCTGCGACCAGTCGAGGTCGAGGTCGTCGTCGGAGACGAGCGTGTGCTGCTTCTCGCCGGTCTCCTCCTCGATGCGCTCGAGCTCCTCGATCGCCGCCTCGCGAGCCTCGTCGAGCAGCCGCTCCTCGAGCGGCGCCGGGATGTCGATCGCGAAGACGCGGAACTCGCCCTCGTCGTCCAGCACGACCTCGGCGTGCCGGGAGGCGCCGGGCGTCTTCTTGTACGCCGCGAGCAACGCGTCCTCGAGCGCACGTACGAGCGTGTCCTGCTCGATGCCCTTCTCGCGCTCGAGCGCGCGGATGTTCTCGATGATCTCGATGCTCATGTCCTCATCCCTCGTCGATCAGGTTGCCCCGCACGATCGCGTCGTACGGGATCTCCAGCGCGCCGTCGCGGGTCTCGACCGTGATCGTCCGCTCGCCGCTCGCGAGCAGCGCCCCGCGGAAGCGCGTCTTGCCTCCGATCGCGCCCTTCGTCCGCAGCGAGACCCGCCGTCCCACCGCCCGCTCGAAATGCGCCGGCTTCCGGAGCGGCCGCTCGGGGCCGGGCGACGAGACGTCGATCGTGTAATCGCTTCGATACTGCTCGAGCAGCCGCGTCACGCGCTCGCAGAGCGCGTGGTCGACCCCTGCGGGGTGGTCGACGTAGACGCAGAACCGGCTCGGCGACAGGAGCTCGAGCGCCAGCACCTCCACCCCGGGCAGGCTGCTCTCGACCGCCGGGGCGATCTCCCGCTCGAGCGTCCTCTCCCTGGTGTAGATGTCGGCCATCCGCTCCCTTCAAACAAAATGGGCGCCGCGCGCCCATTTCTCCAACCGGTGAAATGTGGTGACGAAAGGATAGCAGCCTTTTCCCGCCCGACCCGGCCCCGCGAGCCCCGTCGTATGCTGCGGCGTCGACACGAGAGGAGAGGCGCATGGCAGTCGTCTACATCCAGGAGTTCCCCCTCGGCCCGACCGATGATCGCAGCACGGACAACTACGACACGATCGCCGCGAAGATCGGCGCGGCGGCCAACCCGCCGAGCGGGCTGATCGTCCACACCGCCGGCTTCGACGAGGACGCCGGCGTGTTTCGCATCCTCGACGTCTGGCGCTCGCGCGAGGAGGGGCAGGCCTACCTGGACGAGCACATCATGCCCGCGGTCCGCGAGGTGATCGGCGACGACCTCAGCGGCGGCGAGCCGCCGAGCCGCGAGGGCTGGTACGAGCTCCACGGCGTGATCCCGGGATAGCTCTCACCACTTCTCGACGGACTTCTTCAGGTCGCCTTCCGCGGCAGAGAAGTCGGTCGCCTGATCCTTCCCGGCGCCCCCGTCGAACCTGTCGGGCCCGGGGCCGCCGGTGATCGTGTCGTTGCCCGCGTCCGCGTCGATCTCGTCGTCGCCGTCGCCGGCGCAGACGACGTCGTCGCCCGCCTTGGCCCAGATCAGGTCGCGCTTGCTCGTCCCCACGATCACGTCGTCGCCGGCCGTGCCGCTGAGCTTGCCCCCGTAGCGACGACCGTTGCCCGGCCCTCCGACGACGACGCCCTGGGTGTTCACCGAGATCGTGGCCGTCAGTCCATTGCAGGTGGGCACGGCCACGGCTGCGCTCTCGTACGAGCCGCTGTCGCACCACGGGACGCCGTCGCCGTTGCCGTCCAGCGGCCGGCTGCCGCCGCGGACGTCGAAGGGCTGGCACAGGTAGCCCGTGTCCAGAGCCTGGCTCGAGGCGAGCAGCGGATAGAAGAGCGGCGGGCCGAACACGCTCGTGTCGAAGCCGGGGCTGCCCGTGCGGTCGGTGGCGTTCGTGAAGCCACAGCTGCCGTCCTCGGCCAGGTTGGCGCCGGAGGAGGTCGCGACGAACCCGGCCGGCACCTTGCAGTCCCCACCCGCGTTCTGCGCCACGAGCGCGGCCGCCGTGACCACCGTCGCGTTCGGGGCGACGTAGATCCCCCCTCCCACCAGTGACGCCGAGTTCTCGGCGACCGTCACGCCCAGCAGCCGCAGCTCGCCGAGGTTCTCGATGCCGCCGCCCTGAGCAGCGGTTGCGTTCCGCGCCACCGTCACGCTCGCCAGCTGCGCGACTCCGGTGCCGGCGTTGGTGATGCCGCCGCCGCCCCAGCCGGCAGCGTCGACGCTGCTGTTGATCACGGCGACGCGGTAGAGGCTGACCCAGCCGTGGTTGTGGATCGCCCCGCCGTGCACGTGGTTGGTTGCCCCGTCGTAGTCGCCCTTGCCGTTCTGGAGCGTCAGGTTCTGGAGCGTCAGAGCGCCGCCCGCGTGCACGTCGAAGATGCGATGCGCGCCCTGCCCGTCGATCGCCGTGACGTCGACGCCGGCGCCCTCCACCCTGATGGTGGTGCTGATGTCGAGATCGCCCGTGGCGTTGCTCGGCGGGCCGGTGGCCTCCGGGCCGGGCGGGATCGTGAGGCGGAAGTCGCCGAGGCCGCTCACGGGCAAGACGACCACGCCGCCGCCCGCCCGTTCGGCCTCCTGGATCGCCGCCCGCAGCGTGCAGAGCCCCAGGTAGGTCGAGGCGCAATTGCCGTCGGGAGCGGCGTCCGGCGCGTCCTCCGGGACGGCCACGGTGAACACCGGTGCCGCGCGCGACACCTCGATCGGGCCGACGACCACCGCCACGACGAGCACGAGCGGCACAACGGCAAAGAGGATCGCGATCTGGACAGGACGACGCATGACGGCTCCTCTCGTCCGCGAAGGACGCTCCCGAGTGGCCCCGGGGCTGGCTCTGACTGCCCGTGGGAGGCTACGGCCCCCGTCGCCGCCCGACCGTCTCGCAGTCGACGTCCGGTGTGTGCTCCACACGACACAGCAAGGGAAGACGTCGAGGGTGTCTCCCGGCCTTCATCGGCTTCGAGGCGTTCGTCAGGCCGATTTCGTGGCTGTGAAGCAAAGCTGCGTGCTCGCGAAGTAGAACTCGTCTCGTTCCATCAGCTTGTGCTGCTCCTCGCCCCAGGCTTCGGCTTCAACCTCGCCGATGCCTTGCCTGCCTGCGACGAACGCCGCGATGAACGGTATGAGCGCCGCTCCGTATCTCTGCGGGTCCCGCCCGCTCGCAGCGAACGCATGCGCCTCCATACGCACGTCCTCGAATCCGGCTGAGCGTAGATGCGCGCCCAGCGTTCGCGGCAGCGACGGGACGGCGAGGTGCTCATCCCAGGCTCGGAGCACACGCGTGGTCAGAGTGCTGTCGAGCGAGTGAATCGACACCGTCGCCCAGTCCACGTCCCAGACGACTGCACGTCCGCCCGGTCGAAGAGCTCGGTGCAGTTCAGCAACAGCTGCATCCACGTCCGAGACGTACTCGAGAACCTGCACGCAGATTGCTCCATCGAATGTCCCGCTCTCGACCGGGAGCGCTGTCGCCTCTCCTTCGATGAGCCCGACGTTGTCGCGACTCGCGCAGCGGGCACGAGCAAGCTGAAGCATCGCGAGGCTGCTGTCCACCCCCACGACGGAGCCGGACGAACCGACGATCTCCGAGAGCTCGAGACAGTAGAAGCCCGGCCCGCATCCAACATCGAGGATTCGGTCACCCCCGACTGCCCCGAGTGCCTTGCGAACCAGCTCGCGGCGGTGCACAGCATCGCGAATGTGGTAGAGGGCCTCGATCCGCTTGGCGGCGTCGGCGTCGAATTGAAACTGCGGCTCACTCACGGCGACCTCCCTGTCAGGTTCCTAATCGAAGACGTCGAGGACGATCGTCACCGGCCCGTCGTTGACCAGCTCGACCTCCATGCGGGCGCCGAACCGTCCGGTCGAGACCTGCACGCCCTCGTCGCGAAGCGCCTCGCAGAACCGCTCGTAGAGCGGCTCCGAGACCACGGGCGGGGCAGCGCCGGAGAAGCTCGGCCGGTTGCCCTTCGCCGTGTCGGCGATCAGCGTGAACTGGCTGACGACGAGCGCCTCGCCGCCGACGTCGATCAGCGAGCGGTCGAAGCGGCCGGCGCCGTCGTCGAAGATCCGGAGCCTCGCGACCCTGCCCGCGAGGCGATCGGCCGTCGCGTCCGTGTCGCCGGCGGCGACGCCGAGCAGGACGAGCAGCCCGCTCCCGCACGCCCCGACCTCTGCGCCGGCGACCCGTGCCGAGGCCGCCGAGACCCGCTGCACGACCGCGCGCATGGGCCGGATTCTCGCTCATGGCCGTCGAGCGGCTGCCGATAACTCGGGGGTATGGAGGCCGCCCACACCCCCTGGCCGGCGCTCGGGACACTGCTCGTCCGCGACGGCGCGATCACGCCGGAGCAGCTGGAGAGCGCGCTCGCCGAGAAGCGCACGACGCCGGAGCGGCGGCTCGGAGAGATCATCGTCGAGCAGGGGTACGCGAATCGCGCTCAGGTCGCACAGGTGCTCGCCGAGCAGCACGAGCTTCCGTACCTCGAGCTCGACGAGACCTCGATCGAGCCGGACGCCGCGGGCCTCCTGCCGGAGAACCTCGCCCGCCGCTACCACGCGCTGCCGGTGCGGCTGCTCGAAGACGGGAGCCTGCTGGTCGCGGTCGCCGACCCCACGAACGTCCTCTTCTCCGACGAGCTGCGCCTGGCGCTCGGCGTCCCGATCCGGGTGGGAGTCGCGTCGGCGGATGCGATCGAGGCGGCGATCGGGAACGTGCATCAGGCGGTGGTCGAGATCACGGAGGTCGACGACGAGGAGCTCGAGAGCGACGCCACGGTCCTCGACCTTGACGCCGACACACCCGCCGTCGTGTTCGTCAACAAGACGATCAGCCGCGCGCTCGACCTCGGCGCCTCCGACATCCACTTCACGCCCCAGCAGCGCCGTCTGCACGTGCGCACGCGCGTCGACGGCGTCCTGCGCGACATGACCTCGATCGCGAACACGCACGCGCCCGCCGTCACGAGCCGGCTGAAGATCATGGGCGCGCTCGACATCGCGGAGCGGCGCGCGCCGCAGGACGGCCGTGTCTCGATCCGCCGCGGCGACGACATGATCGACGTGCGGATCGCGGTGCTGCCGACCACGCACGGCGAGAAGGTGACCCTGCGCATCCTCAACCAGGGCGAGGCGCCGGAGTCGCTCGAGGCGCTCGGCATGTGGCCCAGCAGCCGCGAGCTGCTCGAGCACGCGATCTCCCAGCCGTACGGCTCCGTGATCGTCGTCGGGCCCACCGGCAGCGGCAAGACCACGACGCTGTACGCCTGCCTGCAGCAGCTCAACACCCCGGAGAAGTCGCTGACGACGATCGAGGACCCGGTCGAGTACCGCGCGCGCGGCCTCGACCAGATCGAGGTCAACCCGAGGGCGGGGCTCACCTTCGCGAACGGCCTGCGCACGATCCTCCGCTCCGACCCGGACATCCTCCTCGTCGGCGAGATCCGCGACGAGGAGACCGAGCAGATCGCCTTCCGGGCTGCCATGACGGGCCACCTCGTCCTGTCGACGCTCCATGCCCAGACCGCGGCGGCGACGATCCAGCGCCTGCTCGACATCGGCATCGACCCGGGGATCATCACGACGTCGATCAACTGCATCGTCGCGCAGCGCCTGGCCCGGCGCCTGTGCCAGAGCTGCGCGGAGCCATACCAGCCCGAGCCCGGCGAGCTGGCGGCGCTCGGCGTCGGCCAGAGCTCCACCGAGCTGCAGCTCTTCCGCGCGGTCGGGTGCACGCTATGCGGGAAGAGCGGCTACCGCGGCCGCATCGGCCTCTTCGAGGTGCTCCCGATGACCGACGAGATCGCCGGCCTCGTCGGCGCGCCGACGCGGGAGATCCAGGCGGCGGCGGTCGCCGGCGGCATGTTCACGCTCCGCGACGACGGCGTCCGGCTCTCGATCGCGGGCGTGACGACGCTCGAGGAAGTCCGCCGCGTCGCCGGCGACAGCATCCTGTAGCTGGCCCGCCCGGCTAGCCGCCCGGTTCGAGTGTCGGTCGGTCGTCGTCGGCGCTCTCGGCCGGCGCCGGCTTGAGCAGCCGCGCCAGCTTGAGGTGGCCACGCGCCTCCTCGGTGCGACCGATGCGCTCGAGCGACCGGCCGAGCGCGTAGTGCGCGTAGTGGTCCGCCGGCGCGAGCTCGACGAGCACCCGGAACTCGGCCTCGGCGTCCTCCCAGCGCCGGCTGCGGAAGTACGCGATCCCGAGCGCCTCGCGGATCGACGCCTTGCGCGGCTCGAGGCTCTTCGCCTGCTCGAGCGGGCCGGTCGCCTCCGCCGGCAGCCCCTCCCGCAAGCGGCTCTTGCCCAGCTGAAATAGATCGTAGGTCTCGCTCATGGTTGCCCCGCAGTCACATGTCCCTGAGCGACCGGGTCGCGAGGTAGCCGCGCAGCCGCAGGCGCGGCGTCAGCCGGGCACGGACGACCCGCAGCAGCGACTTCAGCTCGCGACGCGCGTCGCGCGCGGCCGCGGCGGCCCCCGCGGGCGGCCCGTAGCGGGCACGGCCGGCGGCGGCGGCGTACGCGTGCGCGCTCACGCCGACGCGCTGCTCGAGCACCGCCTGCAGCTCCGCGAAGGTGGCGTCCGGATCGAGCTCGAGGCGCTGGTCGCGCAGGAACTCGACCAGCTCTGAGCGCGTGGCGGCCGCGATCCGGCGCGGGTCGCGCGTGAGGTAGCGGCCGCGGCGACGCGCGAGCTTGAGGGCGCCGATCCCCAGACCTGCCGCGACGAGCGCGAGGAGCGGGCCGAGGATCCGCCACGGGTTGGGCGAGGAGTCGTCCGGCACGGGCAGCGGCGCGAGGGTCGCGTCCGGGTCGCGGTTCAGCCCGGCGATGTCGGGGATCCGGCCCGCGTTGAGGAGCGCGGCGGCCTCGGCGGAGTCGGAGGCGACCGTGTACGTGGCGGAGAGCGTCCCCCGGCCCGGGGTCGGGTCGAATGTCAGCCAGCCGTGGCCGCGAAACCAGGCCTCGACCCAGGCATGGGCGTTGTGGTCGGTGACCGTCCAGACCCCGTCCGCCCACCTGCCGCTCGTGAAGCCGACGGCGACGCGGGCCGGGATCCCGAGGAAGCGCAGCATCAGGGTCATCGCGCCGGCGAAGTGCTGGCAGTAGCCCGCCTTCGTCCTCGTCACGAAGTCGGCGAGCGGCGGCAGGGTCTCCGGCTGCGGCGGCTGCTCCTCGTAGCGGAAGCCTCCGTGCGACCTCAGCCAGCGCTCGATCGCGATCGTGGCCGCGTACGGCGAGCTCCTGCTGCCGGCGAGCCGGTTGGCGATCCGCCAGACGCCCCTGTACGCGGAGATCGACAGATACCGGTCGTCCGAAAAGATGCGCTCGATCGCCTGCGCGCGCCCCTCGGCGCGGAACACGGGCATGTCGGCGCGACCGATCTGGAGGAAGCGGGCAAGGTCGGGCCCGTAGATCGGCTTGGACGTGATCAGCTGGCGAGCGGAGGGGTGCGGGACGTAGCTCCAGACGGTGTAGGCATCACCCGCGCCGAGACCTCCGGGCACCCGGACGACGCCGTCCGTCAGGAAGAACGCCCGGTCGATCGAGCGGCTCTCGAGCGCGACGGGCGACGAAGCGGCCAGGACGTGGTCGTCGTTCAGAGCGGCGAACTGAACCTCCTGCTTGACCCAGTTCGACCGAATGCGCGACCGGGGCGGTAGCAGCGGATCGGCGGGGAGCCGGGCCGTGGGCTCTCCGATCTCGATCGGGAAGAGATGCTCGATCCACTGGTTGGCGGCGAACGTGTCGAGCGTCGAGGCGCGCCAGTAGAGGGCGCGCCGGGGTGCCCGGACCCGCAGCATGGTGGTCGGCTGCTCGGGGAACTCGACGCCGCTGTAGTTCGCGTCCCAGATGTAGCGAACCGCGAGCGGCAGGCCCGGCGGGTCGTAGAGGTCCCAGCTCTGCCAGTCGACGATCGCGTCGCGGGACAGCGCGCTCGAGGTCGAGGCCGTGGCCGCCACGACGACGACGACCGCGGCCACGATCACGCTCGGCCATTCCCAGCGCCGGGCGCGCGGGCGCGAGAGGACGAGCAGCCAGAGGACCGCGGCCAGGATCAGCGCCCCGACGGCCAGCGGCGAGCGCCCGTCGACCAGCGTCGCCGGCCAGCCCGCCCCGACGACGACGATCGCGGCGGCGAGCAGCACGCGGCCGGAGGTGGCGGCGAGCGTCACGGCCAGGCCGAAGCCGAACAGGGCGAGCAGCGTCAGCGCGTGCATCTCGGGATGTTCGGCCGGGTCGAACGGGAGGCCGATCTCGTAGAACCGCCGCAGCCCGTCCCCGACGAAGTGCCGGTCGGGCGCCGCTGCGACAGCCACCCAGACGGCGAACACGGTCGCAGCGACCGCGAGCAGCAGCCGGCGCCGAAGGCTCGAGACGAGCGCGGGTGTCAGTGCGAGGACGGCGATCGCCAGGCCGTCACCGCCCTCCGGCGGCTGCTCGAGCCGGAGCCAGGCGACGGTGATCGCCAGCACGGGCACGACTGCGAGGAGCACGCCGCTAGGCACTCGCCCGCCGTTCGATGCCGCCGGAGAGCGCGATCCCGAGATCCGTGCCGCTGCGGACGACGGCCACCGGCACGCCCGAGGCAGCGAGCCGGAGCAGCGCCGGCGGGTCACCGCCGCCGCCGCGCCCGGCGAAGCTCGGCGCGTCGACCCAGACCGCGGAGATCCGCCGCCGCCGCGCCGCGAGCCCGATCAGCCGGTCGACGGCGGCGTCGTCGAGGGCGGCGCTGACGACGACCAGCTCGGGCGCGCGAATGGCCGGGGAGCGCTCGTCGGCGAGCAGGCGGGCGAGCGGCCGGTCCGACTCCGGCTCGACCGCAGCGAGGGCCTGCAGCACCAGCGACCAGTCGCTCTCGAGCGACGACGCGCGCACGACGGTCAGCGAGCGGGTGCCCAGCACGAGCGCCGCCCGCTTGCCCCGGGCGACGTACGCGCGCACGAGCGAGCCGGCAGCACGCACCTGGGCGTCGAAGCTCGACGCCCCGGGTGGGCCCGAGACGGCCCGTGCATCGCAGTCCAGGAGGACGGTCAGGTCGTCGCGCGGCGCGTCCTCGAGCTCCTTGACCATCAGCTGCCCGCGGCGGGCGGTCGTCGGCCAGTGCACCTTGCGCAGCGACTCGCCGTGCTCGTACTCGCGCACCGAGTGGAGATCGACGCCGCTCGGGCGGCGGAGCAGCAGGCGCCGGCCCTGGAACGCATCCCGGCCCGCGTCCGTGAAGAGCCGGTCGAGGACGACGATGCGGGGCACGACGACCAGCGCGTCGCCGATGCCGCCGAACCCGACCGAGACGCGCTCGAGCCCGAGCGGGTCCTCCAGCACGACCTCCGCGTCCGTCAGCGGATAGCGCCCCCGCGGGACGCGCTCGAGCACGAGCCTCGCGCGGCCGTGCCGCACGTGCGCCTGCAGCCGGCCGAGGCGCCCGGCCGTCTCGACCACGTACGCGGTGCCGAGCGGGAGCCGCGACGAGCGCTCCAGCCGGTAGTCGAGCGAGACGTCGTCGCCCTCGACGTGAGCCGGCCGGCCGGTCCGCCGCTGGAGCGAGACCCGGCCGCGGGCGGCCAGCGCCCAGAGCTTCCCGGACAGCGCCGCCAGGACCAACCCGGTTCCGACCAGCGCGAGCGGCCGCGAGCCGAACGCCCAGGAGGCGGCGAGCGTCGCGATCCCGAGCGCGAGCACCGCGCCGCTTCGACCCCGCACCGCCCTCGCCGACGAAGGGCTGCTCACACCGGTACCGGCGTCCCCTCCACCGCCTCCACGACTGCGTCCTCGGCCGTGACGCCGGCCGAGCGAGCGTCCGGCGCGAGGATTACCCGGTGCGCCAGCACCGGCCCGGCGACCGCCTGCACGTCCTCGGGCTGCACGAAGTCGCGGCCCAGCGCGAGCGCCCGTGCCTTCGCGATGCGGAGCAGCGCGATGCCCGCGCGAGGGCTGGCGCCCAGCGCCAGCCGGCCGCTCGCCCGGGTGTGGCGGAGCAGCGCGACGACGTAGCGGTTGACGCTCTCCTCCACGAAGACCGCGCGTGCCGCGAGCACCGCGTCGAGCACCTCGGCGCGACCGGCGACGGCGCGAAGACGGTCGAGCGGCTGCTCGGTCGTCTGCTCGTCCAGCATGCGCGCCTCGTCGGCAAGCGCCGGGTAGCCGAGCGACAGCCGCGCGGCGAACCGGTCGAGCTGCGCCTCGGGCAGCGGGTAGGTGCCCTCGTACTCGATCGGGTTCTGCGTCGCGATCACGAGGAAGGGCTGCGGCAGCGGGTACGTGTCGCCGTCGATCGTCACCTGCGTCTCCTGCATCGCCTCGAGCAGCGCGGACTGCGTCTTCGGCGAGGCCCGGTTGACCTCGTCGACCAGCAGGACGCTCGCGAACACCGGGCCGGGCCGGAAGGCGAACTCGCCGGAGCGCTGGTCGAACACGTTGACCCCGGTGACGTCGGACGGCAGCAGGTCGGGAGTGAACTGGATCCGCGAGAACTCGAGGTCGAGCGAGCGGGCGAGGGACTTCGCGAGCATCGTCTTGCCGACGCCCGGGAAGTCCTCGACGAGCACGTGGCCCTCCGCGATCAGGCAGAGCACGAGCAGCTGGAGGGTCTCGCGGGAGGCGTGCACGACCAGGGCGACGTTGTCGACCACCCGCTCGACGAGGCTCGCGGGAGAGACGGGGACGGCGTCGGGCTCGCGCGCGAACTGCTCGGTCATCGTGCCTCCAGCAGGCGCTCGACCTCGTCGAGGATCTCGGCCGCGATCGCGCGCTTCGGCCGGCGCGCGACGCGCCGCTCGCCTGCCGCCGTGACGAGCACCACCTCGTTGTCGGCGCTGTCGAAGCCGATGTCGGTCCGGCCCACGTCGTTGAAGACGACGAGATCGGCGTGCTTGTTCGTGCGCTTGCCCCGCGCGCGCTCGATCCCCCCGTCGCCGGTCTCGGCCGCGAAGCCAACGAGCACCTGGCCCGCGGTGCGCGCCTCGCCGAGAGCGTGGAGCACGTCGGCGGTCGGCTCGAGCTCGACGGTCCAGCGGTCGCCGTCCTTGGAGCGCTTCCCGTCCTGCGCCTCGACCGGTCGATAGTCGGCGACGGCGGCGGCCATCACGATCACGTCCGCGTCCCGCCGCGCCAGCGCCTCCCGCTCCAGGTCGGCCGCCGTGGGCGCCTGCACGACCTCGACCCCCGCCGGCTCCGGCACCAGCAGGTTGGACGCCAGCAGCGTCACCTCCGCCCCGCGGCTGCGGGCCTCCTCGGCGAGCGCGACGCCCATCCGGCCCGACGAGCGGTTGCCGACGAAGCGAACCGCGTCGAGCGGCTCCCGGGTGCCGCCGGCGCTGACGACGACCCGCCTGCCCAGCAGCGGCCCGCCGGCGGCAGCGCCCGCGAGCAGCTGCTCGGCGCGCTCGGCGATCTCCTGCGGCTCGGACATCCGCCCCATGCCGCGTTCGCCCTCCGCCAGCTCGCCCGGCGCGGGGCCGATCATCTCGACGCCGCGCGCGCGGAGCAGCTCGACGTTGGCCTGCGTCGCGGGGTGCTCCCACATCCGGACGTTCATCGCCGGCGCGACGAGCACCGGCCCGTCGTGGGCGAGCGCGGCCTCGGTCAGCGTGTCGTCCGCCAGCCCGTGCGCGAGCTTCGCGAGGGTGTTCGCCGTCAGCGGCGCGATCACGAGGAGGTCGGCGCGACGGAGGTGCGGATAGGGATCGCCCCCGCGCTCGGCGCGGGCGAGCGCGAAGAACGTCTCTGCGGTCACGAAGCGCTCGGCGCCGGCGGTCGGCAGCGGGTAGACGTCGTGGCCCGCGCGGACGAGGCGCCGGATCAGCTCACAGGCCTTGTAGGCGGCGATGCCGCCCGTGATCCCCACCAGAACGCGCGCCATGCACCGTATTGTGCCCTGGCCGCGCGGCGCGTCAGCACGCGGGCGTCAGCCCGTGTACTCGTACGCGATCTTGCCCTTGGCGATCTCCTCCATGGACATCGTCAGGTAGTTCTTCGACCGCGACTCGATCAGCGGCGGCGGCGCTTCCTCGAAGCCCATGCCCTCGCCGAGCTGGTGGTGGTAGCTGTTGATCTGCCGCGCGCGCTTCGCCGCGACGATCACCAGGGCGTAGCGGGAGTCGACGTGCGCGAGCAGGTCGTCGATACGTGGCTCGATCATCGGCCGGTCATGGTACCTACACCCGCGAGCTCGAGCTCGCGCTCGACGATCGCCGCGAGCACCTCGGTGGCGCGCGCCCGGTCGTCGTTCCGCACCATGTAGCGGAAGCGGTGGGCCTGCTCGAGCTGCCAGCGGGCCAGGCGGATCCGGTCCTCGATCTCGCCCGCGCTCTCCGTGGCCCGGTCGCGCAGGCGCCGCTCCAGCTCGGGCACGTCCGCGGCGATGAACACCGTCACCGCGCCGGGCAGGCGCTCCTGGACGTCGAGCGCGCCCGCGATCTCGAGCTCGAGCACGCCGACCCGGCCGCGCTCCGCGATCCGGTCGATCTCCGAGGCGAGCGTGCCGTAGCGGCCGCCGACGAACTCGACGTGCTCGAGGAGCTCGCCGGCCTCGACCCGGCGCTCGAACTCGGCGGCGGACAGGAACCAGTACTCGCGACCGTCCTGCTCGCCCGGGCGCAGCGGCCGGGTCGTCGCGGAGACGGCGACCTCGAGCACGTCGAGCCGCTCGACGAGGCCGTGGATCAGGGTCCCCTTGCCGGCGCCGGACGGCCCGGTGATGACGAACACGGGCGTCGGGCTCACCGGTCGCACGCTCGTCGAGCCCGGCGGCGCCGGAAGGTCACCTGTTGAAGAGCGAGACGAGCTCCGTGCGCTGCCGCTCGGACATGCCGCCGACCGTCTTCGACTGGCTGATCCGGCACTGGTTCAGCAGCCGGGCCGCCTTGACGCGGCCGAACTTGGGCACTGCCATCAGCATGTCGAAGACCTTCGCGGTCGAGACGTAGTCGGGCGGGTCGAGCAGGATCGCCTCGATCTGGACGTGCCCTTCCTTGAGGTCCTTCTTCAGCCTGGCCCGCTGGACGCGAATGTCGTTGGCCCGCTTGAGCGCCTCCATCCGCTGGTCGAGGGAGCGAAGCGGGGCCTGGGCCTGCGTCTTCGACGTGACCATTGAGCGGACGAGTCTAGCAAGCGAGGCGGCGCCGTCAACTGCAACTGTTTTACCCGATTTCCAGGGGTTTTTCCACAGCTTTCATGTGGTTTCCCACAGCAGCGAGCGCGACCCGGGCGGCGTCCGCGGGGGTGGCCAGGCGGCGCGCCCGCGCCTCCGCGGCGAGCTCCGAGCGCACCCGGGCGGGGGCGCCGGGGTCGCCGAACAACACCGTCCCGAGCGCGACCATCGTCGCTCCGGCGGCGACGAGCTCGAGCGCGTCCAGGCCGGTGACGACCCCGCCCATGCCGACGATCGGCAGCTCGACCGCCTGCGCGCAGGCGAACACGCACGCCAGCGCGACCGGCTTGAGCGCGGGGCCGGAGTAGCCGCCGACCGACCGCCCGAGCCGCGGCCGGAGCGTCCCCGGATCGAGGGCGAGGCCCCGGATGGTGTTGACGAGCGAGAGCCCGTCGGTGCCCGCTGCGGCAACGGCGCGCGCCGACTCCGCGACGTCCCAGCTCATCGGCGAGAGCTTCGCGAAGAGGCGCTTCGAGGTCGTCGCGCGCGCGGCGGCGACCAGCTCGCCCGCCGTCTCGGGCGCCTCCTCGACGTTCGGGCACGAGAGGTTCAGCTCGAGCGCGTCGATGCCCGGCTCGGCGTCGAGGCGCTCGCAGATCGTCGCATAGTCGGCAGCGGAGAAGCCGCCGACGGAGACCCAGAGCGGCAGCTCGAGCGCGCGCAGGCGCGGCAGCACGTCGTCGACGAAGGCGTCGAGGCCGGGGCCCTGGAGCCCGATCGAGTTCACCATCCCGTGGGCCGTCTCGGCAATCCGCACCGGCGGGCTTCCCTCGCGCGGCTCGGGCGTGATGGTCTTCGTCACGAACGCGTCGAGCTGCCGGGCGACCTCCGGCGCGCTCAGCGCGTCGAGGCAGCCGGAGGCGTTGAGGATCGGGATGCTCACCGCGCCCGCCCGGCGGGCTCACCGTGTAACACAGTGGCACGTGGCCTGCCGTCCGCCCGCAGCACGGGCCCGTCGACGCAGAGCCGCCGATACGCGTCGCCGAGACGTACGACGCAGCCGTAGCAGGCGCCGTAGCCGCACGCCATGGGCGCCTCCCACGCGAGCTGCGCGCCCGGGACGAGGGCGCGCAACGCCTCGAGCATCGGCTCTGGGCCGCACGCGAGCACGTCGCCGGGATCGGCGGGCACCGCGGCGGTGACGTACTCCGGCTCGAGCACGACCTCGGCTCCCGGCAGCAGCGCCGCGGCCTCGGCGTGGCGCGCCGTTCGGAAGCCGAGGATCGCCCTCGGCACGCCGAGCCGCTCGGAGAGGTACGGGAGCGGCGCGATCCCGATGCCGCCGCCGACCAGCAGGGGTCGCTCGACCGAGAGGTCGAAGCCGTTGCCGAGCGGCCCGAGCACATCGATGCGGTCTCCGCGCGCGAGCGCGCAGAGCGCACGCGTGCCCGGGCCGACCGGGTCGACGAGGAACGCGAGCTCGCCGCGCGGCGCCAGGCAGAGCGACATCGGCCGGGGCAGCAGCCGGCCGGGAGCCTCGAGCATGAAGAACTGGCCCGGCGCGCCCGGGTCGAGCCCGCCCCGCCCGACGCGCAGCAGCGTGTAGGGCCCGACCGGCTCGGCGCCGGCCACCGTCAGGCGCTCCCGTCTCAGGCGGGGGCTCCCGCCGCCGCGTGCCGCTCCTGCAGCGACAGGGCGCGCTCGGTGCGGGCGTTCGCGATCGCGTGGACCGCCGCCGCGGCGCCCGAGATCGTGGTGATGCACGGGATGCGCGCGACGAGGGCGGCCTCGCGAATCAGGTAGCCGTCGGCGCGGGCGCCCGAGCCCTGCGGCGTGTTGACGATCAGGTCGCAGCGACCCTGCCGCACGAGGTCGACGACCGTCTGCTCGCCCGCGGCGGCATCGGCGACCTTGGCGATCTCCTCGACCTCGAGCCCGGCGGCGCGGAGCGTGCGAGCCGTCCCGTCGGTCGCGAGCAGCCCGAAGCCGAGGCCGGCCAGCGCCGCCGCCACCGGCACGACGGACGGCTTGTCGGGGTCGCGGACGGAGAGGAAGGCGGTGCCGGAGGTCGGGAGCGGGCGTCCGGCCGCCCGTTCCGCCTTGGCGAACGCCGTGGGCAGGTCGCTCGCGCTCGCCATCACCTCGCCGGTCGAGCGCATCTCGGGGCCGAGCACCGGGTCGGAGCCGGGGAAGCGCCCGAACGGCAGCACCGCCGCCTTCACGCTCACCTCGGTGGGACGCGGCTGCGGCAGCGCCAGGTCGGCGAGCGTGCTGCCGGCCGCGAGCCTGCAGGCCGCCTCGACGAGGTTGATCCCGATCGCCTTCGAGGCGAACGGCACGGTTCGCGACGCGCGCGGGTTGGCCTCGAGCACGTAGACGACGGAGTCGGCGACGGCCAGCTGCACGTTCAGCAGCCCGATCACGCCGAGCGCCGCGCCGAGCCGACGGACGACGTGCTCGACCTCGAGCGCGTTCGCGAGCGTCAGCGACTGCGCGGGAAGCACGCAGGCCGAGTCGCCCGAGTGGACGCCGGCCTCCTCGACGTGCTGCATGACCGCTGCGACGTAGACGTCCTCGCCGTCGCAGAGCGCGTCGACGTCGATCTCGATCGCGTTCTCGACGAACCGGTCGACCAGCACCGGGCCGGAGACGGCCGCCATCGCCGCCCGCAGCTGCGCGTCGTCGTAGCACACTCTCATCGCCCGCCCGCCGAGCACGTACGAGGGGCGGACGAGCACCGGGTAGCCGATCTCGGCTGCCGCGGACAGCGCCTCCGCCGCCCCCTCGACGGTCGCCCAGGGCGGGCAGCGAACGCCGAGGTCGCGCGCGAGCGCTCCGAAACGCTCCCGGTCCTCGGCGAGGTCGATGGCCGCGTGCGGCGTGCCCATGATCCGGTAGCCCGCCGCCTCGACGAAGCGCGCGAGGCGCAGCGGCGTCTGGCCGCCGAACTGCGTCACGACGCCCTCCGGGCGCTCGCGGTCGACGACGGCGAGCACCTCCTCCGGCGTCAGCGGCTCGAAGTAGAGGCGGTCGGACGTGTCGTAGTCGGTGGAGACCGTCTCCGGGTTGCAGTTGACCATCACCGCCTCGTAGCCGAGCGTGCGGAACGTCTGCGCGGCGTGCACGCAGCAGTAGTCGAACTCGATCCCCTGCCCGATGCGGTTGGGCCCGGAGCCGATGATGACGACGCGCGGCGCCTCCGTGTCCGGCGCCGGCTCGTCCTCCTCGCCCCAGGTCGAGTAGTAGTAGTTCGAGGCGGCCGCGACCTCGCCCGCGCAGGAGTCGACCCGGCGGTAGGACGGCCGGATGCCGCGGGCGTATCGCGCGCGCCGCACCTCCTCGCCGGAGGTGCCCCACGCGGCCCCGATCGAGTCGTCGCCCCAGCCGGCGCGCTTCGCGCGGCGGATGTCGCGCGAGGCGAGCTCGCGCCGCGCCCGCGCGAGCTGCTCGGTGAACCACGGGTGGACGCCCTCGGGGATGTCGTCGACGGTCGCCCACGGCGACGGAGCCCCCGGGTCGAGCTCGCGGGAGCCGAAC
>DATBMD010000069.1:0-9777 GCA_036555085.1 Gaiellaceae bacterium | reverse complement strand
GTCGCTGCCGCGAACCCGAACACGATCGTCGTCCTGGAGACCGGCAGCCCCACCTCGATGCCCTGGCGTGACAAGGTCAATGCGATCGTGCAGGCCTGGTACCCCGGACAGGCCGGCGGACAGGCAATCGCCGAGGTGCTCACCGGGACGGTGAACCCGTCCGGTCGCCTCCCGATCACCTTCCCAGAAAGCCTCGACCAGCACCCGCGGCCCGAGCTGCCCGGCATGGGCACTCCCTGGGGCACGGCGACCACGATCGAGTACGACGAAGGGGCGGAGATCGGCTACCGCTGGTTCGCGAAGACCGGCGCGAAGCCGATGTTCGCCTTCGGCCACGGCCTCAGCTACACGAGCTTCGCCTACGGCGACCTCGAGGTCGAGGGCGGCGACACGATCACCGCGACCTTCACTGTCACGAACACCGGCGACCGCGCCGGCGCCGACATCCCGCAGCTCTACCTGACGGAGCCGCGGATGCGTCTCCTCGGCTTCGAGCGCGTCGAGCTGGAGCCGGGCGAGTCGCGCAGCGTGACGCTGACCGCCGATCCGCGCCTGCTCGCGCGCTTCGACGGCGATGCGGAGCAGTGGCGGATCGAGGAGGGCGAGTGCGTCGTCGCGCTCGGACGGGCCGCCGATGATCTCGTCCTCACCTCGGAGGCAACGCTGAACGGGAGGCTCTTCGGACGCTGACGAGCGAGCCCGCCTATGCGTCGTCGGGCTCCCAGGCGACCTCGATCACGTAGCCGTCCGGGTCCCGGAACTTGACGCTCACGTACTCCGGCTCCTCCCACTGCTCGACGATCGGGACGCCGTCGGCGGCGAGCCGTGCCGCGAAGGCGCGCACCTCCTCGGGCGTCTCCAGCCCCTTGCCGAAGTGCAGGAACGCCGGCAGCACGATCTCGTCGTCGACCGGGCCGAGCGCAAGCGCGAAGCCGGCGGCGTCGTAGAGCATCAGCACGCCGCCGTCGTAGCGGCGCGCCGGCTCCGCGTCGAAGCCGAGGTAGCGCTCGTAGAAGCGCCGCGAGCGCTCCTGGTCCGTGACGGCGAGCGCGAGGTGATCCACGGGTCGAGGAGATGGTCGCACAATGCCGGCATGGCGATCCAGGTCAAGCCCGCCACGCCGAAGCGCTGGGACGACGTCGCCGAGCTGTTCGAGCGGCGTGGCCCGCGCGGGGGCCGGCCGATCACCGACGGCTGCTGGTGCCGGTTCTGGCACCAGCGCGGGAGGGCGTACGGCGCCGGCTGGGACGGGGCCAACCGCGGCCGGCTCGAGGCGGAGGTGCGCGGCGGTGAAGAGCCGGGCCTACTCGCGTACCTGGACGGCGAGGCGGTCGGCTGGTGCCGGCTCGGGCCGCGGGAGAGCTTCGAGCGCCTCGAGGCCTCGCGGACGCTCGCTCGGGTCGACGACGAGCCCGTCTGGTCGGTCGTGTGCTTCTACGTCCACGGCTCGGCGAAGCGACGCGGAGTCGCGTCGGCGCTGCTCGAGGCGGCCGTCGAGCACGCGGCGGCCCGCGGCGCCCCGATCCTCGAGGGCTATGCCGCACGCCCCGGCCACGCGAACGTCGACGCCTACACGGGCTACCTCCCGATGTTCCTCGCCGCCGGCTTCGAGGTCGTCGCGGACGGCGGCCGCCGCACGATCGTTCGGCGCGCGCTCGGTTCCTGAGCGGTTAGCCGACGGTTAGGGCGGCGGCGTACGGTCGGGGCGTGAAGTGGGCTCTCGCCGCATCCGCCCTCGCTCTCGTCGTCGTGCCCGTCTCGCACACAGCGGCGCCCGCGTCCGGCACGATCGTCTTCTCGAGCACGCGCGCGGCCTACTTCCACGACGAGGTCGTCGTCCTCGACCCGGTCACGGGCGCGCGGCGCAACCTCAGCGACAGCCCGTCGTCGGACCGCGATCCGGCCGTCTCTCCGGACGGTCGCAGGGTGGCATTCGTTACCGACCGCGGCGGTGGCGAGGCCGTCTGGGTCGTGGGCGTCGACGGGAGCGGGCTGCGGCGTGTGACGGCCGAGTACGCCGATGGGCCGGGCGCCGCCTCGGTCCTCAGCCGCCCGACGTGGCGGGCCGACGGCCGCTGGCTCGCGTACGTCGTCGAGCAGTTCCGCGTCGCGGGGAGCTCGACGCAGGTCCTCTACGTCGTTCCTTCGGAGGGCGGGCCGTCGCGCGCGCTGGCACGGGGAGTCAGCGTCTGGGGAGAGTGGGCTGCGACCGGAGAGCGGCTGGCAGTCGGTCACTACGACCCGTCGGCGAAGGAGTTCGTCGTGTCGGTGATGACGGCCGGCGGCAAGCTCGTGTGGCGGCGACCCGGCCTCGGTGCCGTCTGGTCGGCGCGCGGCGAGCTGGCGGTGACAGAGCGTGGCCGCGTGTCGGTCTACAGCAGCTCGGGCGGGCTTCGCGCCCGCAGGCCCGGCCGCAACGTCGCGTGGCAGCCGTCGGGCGAGCTCCTGGCGATCGTCCGCCGATCCGGCATCTGGGTCCTCGACGGGAGCGGTGGCCAGCGCCGGATCACCGGGAGCGCGTCGACGTTCGATTCTCCGGCCTGGTCCTCGGACGGCCGGCGGCTGCTCTATCGCGACGCGCAGTACCGCAGCTCGGTGGCGAGCGTCGACGGCAGACCGCCGGTTCGCCTGCGGCCCGACGTCCACGGGTACCGCTGGCTTGCCGACGGACGCCTGCTCGTCTTCGTGGTCGACGGCGGCGGGGGCGTGGGCGGGCTCGCGGTCCTCCGATCGCCGGCCGACCGGCCGCGCGTCACGACTCGACTGCCGCGCGACGTGAGCCCCTGCCCTTCGTGGACCCGCGTCGCCGCGTCGCTGCCGGACGGGCGCGTTGTCGCATCGGTCGGGCAGCGAGGCCTCGGGCAAGCCGATCTCTGGACGATTCCGGTCTCAGGCGGAGCGCCGAGCCGCCTGCTCGGTCGACCGGCCGACTGGGAGAGCTCCCCGACCTGGTCTCCGGGCGGCGAGTCGCTGGTCTTCCAGCGCGGCGAGATCTTGACCAATGCGGGCTCGTGCCTGGGAACGATGGAGCCGACCCTCTGGATCGCCGGGCCCGACGGGTCGGGCGCCCGGCAGCTGACGCGGAAGCCGGAGATCGGCGGCTTCGGCGACTGGGACCCGGCCTGGTCACCGGATGGTCGGCGGCTCGCGTATCGGGAGTCGGAGAAGGGTGTCTACGTCGTCGACGCGGCCGGAGGTAGCCCGGCCCTGGTCGCCGGCGGCGCGGCGTGGCCCTCGTGGTCGCCGGACGGCGCGGAGCTCGCCGTCGCGGACGACGGCGTCGCGATCGTGGCGAGCGACGGCAGCGCGCGCCGCAGGATCGCCCCCGGCGGCATGCCGGCGTGGTCCCCGGACGGGTCGGTGGTCGCCTTCTTCGACGCCGGCGCCCTCTGGACGGTCGCGCCGGACGGCGGACGACACCGGCACCTGCTCGCGCTGGCGCTGGGTCTCGAGCCGAGCATGGGCACGCTGCCGTACCGCTGGTCTCCCGACGGGACACGGCTGGCCGTGGTCGACGACCGCGGCCTCCACGTCGTCCACCGCGAGGGGGGCTCGCGCCTGATCGTCGGCAGGCGCGGCGTCCGGGAAGTCTCCTGGTCGCCCGCCGGCGACAGGATCGCCTTCACCGCGACGGTCGGCCGGGTCGGCGGCGGGCCTTCCAGTGGCGTCGAGCGAACGGAGCTGTTCGTCGTGGGGGCGAACGGCGGTGCTCCGACCCAGCTCACCCACGATCTCGCCGACATCTCAGGCCCGGCGTGGCGCCCCGGCTGAGGCGGGCCTGCCTCACAGCCGGGCCGTGCGGAAGCACTCCGTGACGTACGACAGCTCGAGCCCGTCCGGGCCGGCGACGTCGTCGTAGATCGCGTCCACCTCGGCGAGCACCGGCTCCCGCTCTGCGGGAGGAAGGCAGGCGCAATAGCTCCGCGAGAGCACGAGCTCACGCATCGCGTTTCGGTCGAGCCGGTGGCGATGCGCGAAGGTCGTCCGCTCGACCGGCCCGAACAAGCCGCTCGCGGCGATCGGAGCGGGGACGTCCCACTCCTCGATCGACTCGCTCCCGATTGCCCTGCTGAGGCGCGCCATCCAGGGGACGCGGTCGTCGCGCGTGTTCCAGACGAGCGCCAGCCGCCCGCCGGGCCGGAGCACGCGGGCGATCTCCGGCAGCGCGGCCGCGTGGTCGAACCAGTGGAAGGCCTGGGCGGCGACGACGATGTCGGCGCTCCCGGCCGGCAGCGGGATCCGCTCGGCGGAGCCCGTGAGCGCTGTTGCCTGCGGAACCGCCAGCCGCAGCAGGTCGAGCATCTCGGGCAGGGGCTCGACCGCCGTGACGCGGTGGCCGAGCGCGACGAGCGCCCGCGTCAGCTTGCCGGTGCCGGCACCGAGGTCGACGACATCCGCGGGCGCGTCGCCCGTCAGCCACCGGACCGCCTTGTCCGGGTAGCCGGGCCGCGCGCGCTCGTACTCGGCGGCGACGACGGCGAACGACGTCGCAGGCCCTCTCCGCTCGTCCCGGTTCACGATCACGAGGCGAGGGCGCCGATCTCCGCGGCCGCCCCGCGCATGCCGAGCAGCTGCGGCACCACGCCGAGCACGCTCTCGCGCGCGCAGTAGGCGATGTCGGCCTCGAGCTCCGGCCCGTGGTCGATCAGGTTGCGGCCGCTCCGCGACTGCCGGAACGCGGCCTCGGCGCTCGGATACGACCCGGCGAGCCGGACGGCCGCCTCCGCGGCGTCGGTCCGCTCGCCGTCGAGCAACCGTGTGACGCGGCCGGCGACGTACGCGTCGTCGAGCGCGAAGGCTCCCTTGACGCCGGCGCAGAAGATCGCGACGTCCTGCCCGCTCGCGCGGGCTGCCTCGGCGACCGCGGCGAGGTTGAGCAGCGAGGCGATCACCACGTGCTCGCAGCGTTCGGCAGCGGTGACGATCGCGCGGGTCCCGTTCGTGGTCGACATCGCGATCACGGGCGAGCGGGGCTCGAGGTACTCGGCCGGGGAGTTGCCCAGGTCGAAGCCGTCGATCCGCACGCCGAACCGCTCGCCGCCCAGCGTGACCGCCCCGTCCAGCTGCTCGCGAAGGCCGCGCGCCTCCTCGACCTCGGCGGCGCAAAAGACCCGCTCGTAGCCCGACGCGAGCGCCTGGCAGATCGTCGAGGTCGCGCGGATGACGTCGATCACGATGCCGACCGGGGCCGCGGCGGACTCGTCCGGCGTGAACGCGACGTGCACGAGCACGCCGGTACGCTAGCCGTCGATGGACGAGCCTCTGTGGTGCTACCGGCACCCCAGCCGGGAGACGCGTGTCACCTGCTCGGAGTGCGGCCGCCCGATCTGCGAGGAGTGTATGACCTTCGCGCCGGTCGGGATCCGCTGCCCGGAGCACGCGGGCGCGGGCGCCGCGCGGCCGTCGGCGGCTCGGACCGTGCGGCAGGCCCGCGGCCGGGTGGCGGGGCTCGAGGCGCCGGCGACGGTCGCGCTCGTGATCGCCAACGTCCTCGTCTACCTGATCACGGTCGCGCAGGGGCCGGGCGGCCTCCGCCCCGGCGGCGAGCTCTACACGAAGGGCGCCCTCTTCATCGCCTACCCCTTCGCCCCGGACCAGGGGCTCGCCAACGGCGAGTGGTGGCGCCTCGTGACGGCCGCCTTCCTGCACGGCAGCGTCATCCACCTCGCGTTCAACATGTTCGCGCTGTTCTGGCTGGGCTCGATCGTGGAGCAGGCCCTCGGGACGACGCGCTACCTGCTCGTGTACTTCGCGTCGGGGCTCGCCGGGTCGGCCGGCGCGCTGGTGATGGACCCGAACGCGATCACGGTGGGAGCGTCGGGCGCGATCTACGGGATCTTCGGCTCGCTGCTGATCCTCGAGTGGAAGGCCACCGGCAGGATCGCCGGGCCGGCCCTGACGCTGATCGTGCTCAATCTCGCGCTGACGTTCGCGATCCCGAACGTCTCGATCGGCGGGCACGTCGGCGGCCTGATCGGAGGCGTGCTCGCCACCCTGGCGCTCACCCAGACGCGGCGGCTCTCCGGCGCCGCGCTCGTGGGGCCGGCGCTCGTGCTCGCGGTCGGCGTCGTCAGCGTCGCGATCGCGTACTTCCGCGTCGAGAGCTACCTCTAAGCGACTCTCGGGACGCGCGGAGACAGACCCCGCGAAGGGGGCCCGTCCCCACGGCTGCTGCGGTCAGGCACGGCTGGCCGACCGGATGCGCTGCCGGCCGAAGCGAACGGCGGCGTGCGCCGGCGTCCGCGGCCTGGGCTGGGCGCGGTGCCGCGCGAACTGCTTGCGACGCTCCTCCGCGATCTCGCGTGCGATCGCTATCCGGGCGGCTGCTTCAGTCTCGATGCCGATCATGTCACCTCCTCTCCGTGGGCGTGTCTCGATCTCTGGCAATAGCCAGGAAAAAGTGCGCGATTGATCATCACCCTCTTTTCAGGATGGAATTCCCGCGCGATGCGCGCGAGGGTGCTGCTCTACTGTGTCAGCCCGCGTGCCCGGGAACGAAGAAGGCGACCTCTCGGTCGCCTTCGCTGGTCGCCCCGATGCGGCTTCGAATCAGCGCTCGGGGGCTCCCGCGAAGGCGTCGAGGCTCCAGTCCGGACCGGCTGCTCCCTCGACAATGAGGAGCGTTGCGGTCGACGCGAGCTTCGCCTCGGCCGGGCACGACGTCTGCATCAGTGTCACCAGTATCCGCTCCTTTCCGTTTCGGAAGCAGAGACCATAGCGCGCTTGCGCTCGGAACGCAAGGAATTGGTGCACGAAAGAGGCGCGGGGATTTCGACCGTCGCGTCAGCCGCCGGCGACGGCCGCGGTGACACCCTGCTCGGCGAGCGCCGCCTGCGCGGCGGCGAGCCGCGCGAGCGGCACCCGGTACGGCGAGCACGAGACATAGTCGAGGCCGATGCCGTGGCAGAACGCGACCGAGCGCGGCTCCCCGCCGTGCTCGCCGCAGATCCCGAGCTTGATCTCGCCTTTCACGCTGCGGGCGCGGTCGACGCCGATCCGCATCAGCTCGCCGACCCCGTCCTGGTCGATCGTCTCGAACGGGTTGCGGTCGAGGATCCCGTGCTCGAGGTAGTACGTCAGGAACTTGCCCTCCGCGTCGTCGCGCGAGAACCCGAGCGCGGTCTGGGTGAGGTCGTTCGTCCCGAACGAGCAGAAGTCGGCGAGCGCGGCGATCTCGTCCGCGCGGATGCAGGCGCGCGGCAGCTCGATCATCGTCCCGCACAGGTACTCGACCGACGGTTCCTCGGCGGCAACGGCGTCGGTGAGCTCGCGGAGGCGTCGCAGCTCCTCGTCGAAGCCGACGAGCGGGTGCATGATCTCGACCAGCGGAGCCTGCCCCGTCCGCTCGCCGACCGCGCGGGCGGCGCGGACGATCGCGCGCACCTGCATCTCGTAGATCTCCGGGAACTGCAGCCCGAGCCGGCAGCCGCGCGTGCCGAGCATCGGGTTTGCCTCCTGCAGCTGCCGGATGCGGGCCCGCACGTCGTCCGAGGTCGCCTCCTCGAGTGACGGCAGGAACTCGTGCAGCGGCGGGTCGAGCAGGCGGATCGTGACCGGAAAGCCGGCCATCGCCTCGAGGATCCCCTCGAAGTCGTGCTGCTGCACCGGCAGCAGCCGGTCGAGCGCGGCGCGCCGCTCGTCCTCCCCGCGCGCCATGATCATCTCGCGCACGATCGGCAGCCGGTCCTCGGCCATGAACATGTGCTCGGTCCGGCAGAGCCCGATGCCCTCGGCGCCGAACGAGCGGGCCCTGGCGGCGTCCTCGGGCGTGTCGGCGTTCGCGCGGACGCCGAGCCGGCGGAGCTCGTCCGCCCAGCCGAGGATCGTCTCGAAGTTCTCGTCGATCGCGGGCGGGACGAGTGGCACCGGCCCGACGATGACGCGCCCGGTGCCGCCGTCGATCGTGATCACGTCGCCCTCGCGCAGCTCGTGCTCGCCGATGCGCAGGCGCCGCTCGGCCTCGTCGATGTGCAGCTCGTCGCACCCGGCGACGCACGGCTTGCCCATCCCGCGCGCGACGACCGCGGCGTGCGAGGTCATGCCGCCGTGCGCCGTCAGCACCCCCTGCGCGTGGATCAGGCCGTGGATGTCGTCCGGCGTGGTCTCCCAGCGGACGAGCACCACGTCCTCCCCGCCCTTGCCGCGCTCCTCGGCGGTGTCCGCGTCGAGCACGACGGCTCCCGAGGCGGCGCCGGGGGACGCGTTGAGCCCCCGCGCCGCCACCTCGACGTGCGCGTCCGGGTCGATCCGCGGGTGCAGGAGCTGGTCGAGCTGGCCCGGGTCGATCCGCGCGACCGCCTCCTCCCTCGAGATCAGCCCCTCTGCTACGAGCTCGACCGCGATCCGCGTCGCCGCCGCCGCCGTGCGCTTCCCGGTCCGTGTCTGCAGGAGGTACAGCGTTCCCTCCTCGACCGTGAACTCGACGTCCTGCACGTCCCGGTAGTGCGTCTCCAGCCGCTGCAGGGTGTCGACCAGCCGGTCGTACGCCTCCGGCAGCGCCTCGCGCATCTGCTCGAGCGGCTCGGGCGTGCGGATGCCGGCGACGACGTCCTCGCCCTGGGCGTTCAGGAGGTACTCCCCGTAGAGCCGGTTCTCGCCGGTCGAGGGGTCGCGGGTGAAGCAGACGCCGGTCGCCGAGCCCGGGCCCTTGTTCCCGAAGACCATCTGGACGACGTTGCAGGCGGTCCCGATCTCGTCCGGGATCGCGTACGTGCGCCGGTAGACCTGTGCCCGGGGAGTGTCCCAGGAGTCGAACACCGCGCGGTACGCGCGCCGCAGCTGCTCCCGGGCATCCTGGGGGAAGGCGCTGCTGCTCTCCTCCTCGTAGATCGCCTTGTAGACGCCGATCAGCTCCTCGAGGTCGGCCGCGCTGAGCTCGACGTCCTCGCCCACGCCGCGCGCGGCCTTGAGGTCGGAGAGCGCCCGCTCGAACCGGTGTCCGTCGACGCCGTCGACGACCTCCCCGTACATCTGGATCAGCCGGCGGTACGAGTCGAACGCGAACCTCGGGTTGGCCGTCGTCGCCGCCAGCCCCTGCGCGGCGACGTCGCCGAGGCCGAGGTTGAGGATCGTGTCCATCATGCCCGGCATCGAGATCGCGGCCCCGGACCGCACCGACACGAGGAGCGGATCGGCCGGGTCGCCGAAGCGCTTGCCCGTCTTCTGCTCGAGCGCGGCGATGTGGTCGTCGACCTCGTCGTCGAGCCCTGCCGGCGCCTGGCCGCCGTTCGCCAGGTACGCGCGGCAGGCGTCGGTGGTGATCGTGAAGCCTGCGGGCACGGGGACCCCCAGGCCGGTCATCTCCGCGAGCCCGACGCCCTTGCCGCCGAGCAGGTCGCGGCCGCCGGGGGCGTCCTCGTCGAAGTCGTAGACGTAGCCCACGGCGGGATCTTCACACAGCGACGCGAGCGCCTGCGGCTGCGAAGATCCTTGCGTGGCCGGGACGATCGTCGCGATCGGCGGCGCCGACGACACGTCGCCGCTCGTCGACTTCATGCTCGGGTGCGCCGGCGTGGACAGCCCGCGCATCTGCCTCCTGGCCACGCCGAAGGGTGACGACCCGGGACGGATCGTCTCCTTCTACGCGGCTCTCGTCCCCCGGCCGTGCCGCCCCTACCACGTCGAGCTCTTCGGGATGCCGGAACGGCCGGCGGAGCGGGTCGCGGAAGCCGACGTCGTGCTCGTCTCGGGCGGCAACACGGCCAACGCGCTCGCCCTGTGGCGGCTGCACGGCGTCGATCGGGCGTTGCGGCAGGCGTGGGAGCGCGGCGCCGTCCT
>DATBMD010000059.1:0-8190 GCA_036555085.1 Gaiellaceae bacterium | reverse complement strand
GGCGTCGCCGACTCGCTCGAGCGGACGCCGCTCGGCGCCGGCTGCTCGTCGGCCCTGCACGAGTCGCAGAGCAGGCTCTGGGAGAACGTCGTCGGCCGGTCGCTGCCGTTCTGGCGCTGGTTCTACCCGCGGGTGCAGCAGGCGTTCCCGGACGTGCTGGGCGACGTCGAGCTCGAGCGGTTCCACCGCGCCGTCAACCGCGTCCGCCGCTCGTACATCCGCGTCGACGCCGACGAGGCGACGTACGGGCTCCACATCATCCTCCGCTTCGAGCTCGAGCAGGAGCTGCTCGCAGGCACGCTCTCGCCGGCCGACCTGCCCGAGGCGTGGAATGCGCGCTTCAAGGAGTACATCGGCATCGACGTCCCCGAGGACCGGCTCGGCGTCCTCCAGGACGTGCACTGGTCGGGCGGGAGCTTCGGCTACTTCCCCACGTACCAGCTCGGCAACGTCGTCTCGGTGCAGATCTGGGAGCAGGCGACGGCCGCGCTCCCCGACCTCGACGAGCGGATCGAGCGCGGCGAGTTCGGCGCCCTCGGCGACTGGCTGCAGGAGAACCTGTACCGGCACGGGCGCAAGTTCACGCCCAGCGAGATGCTGGACCGTGTCGTGGGCGGCCCGATCGACCCGGAGCCCTACATCCGCTACCTGGAGTCGAAGTTCGGCAGCGCCGTCGCGGCGTAGCTCCGGCGGAGGCTCAGCCGAGCGCGTACATCGCGCCGCCGCGCGTGCCGAGATAGATGCGCCCGCGCCAGACGGCCGGGGTCGCCTCGATGCAGCCGCCGAGCCGGACCCGCCAGAGCTCGCGCGGCTGCCGGCCCTGCCTGGCGACGTCGAACGCGTGCAGGTCGCCGCGGCAGTCGCCCTGCAAGAGAACCCCGTCCACGACGACCGGCGAGCTCCAGGTCGGGCCGGGCAGCGGCACGGTCCAGCGCACGCGGCCGCTCCGACGATCGACGGCGACGACGCCGCCCGCGTTCGTGGCGACGTAGACCATGCCGCGGTCGAGCGCCGGGGTCGACCACGACCCGCCCTTGCCGCCTCCCGACGGCAGCCGGACCGACCAGACGAGCGGCCGGGCAGGCCGGCGAGGGTTCAGCTTGATCAGCTGGCCGACTTGCCGGGAGCGCTCGTTGAACTGCTCCTGCTCGCTCGCGACGTAGAGGAAGCCCTCGCCGTCGATCACGATCGACGCGTCCGTGTCCTCCCCGGTCCAGAAGCGGAACACGCGGCGCGCCTTCGTCCCGCCGCGGAGCACGCGCCTGAGGTCCCAGCCCTGCACCAGGCCGGCCGAGTTCGCGAAGTAGGCGATCCCGCGGTGGAAGGCCACCGAGTTCTCGATCGAGTACGCGCGATCGGGCCGGTCGGCCAGCAGGCGGTCGTCCCAGCTCGGCACGGTCAGGACCACCCGCGGGCGCACCCGCACCTTGCCGCTGCGGTCGTACGAGCGGTTCAGCCGGATGACGTAGAACCACGAGTTCTCGCCGCCGACCAGCAGGTGGTCGTCGACGACGAGCGCGGCGCCGTCCCAGTCGTCGTTCCAGACCAGCTGGGACACGCTGGTGCGGGCGTCGAGCGACCAGAGCACCTTCGGCTGCGGGCGGTCGAGCGCGACGATCCGGAGCAGGTTGTCGCGCGAGCCCGCGTAGTAGAGGGGGTAGCCGTCCGGGTCGGAGGTGGCCGAGCCCTTCGCCAGGTCGCCGGTCGCGAGGCTCGGCCGGACCGGCCGCCCGGTCGCGCCGCCGACGAAGTGATAGGCGCGGTCGTACGCTCCGAAGCGGACCTCGATGCGGCCCCGCTTGCCGGGGATCACGTTCGGCTGGCCGGTCCAGCCGACGCCGCACCAGGTATGCGTGCCCGTCTCGTCCGCGGAGGGAGCGCACATGCCGCCCGTGCGCGGGTACCGCCAGAGCACGCGCGGCGCCTGCCGCGGCACGGGCCCCTCGCCGTAGTACGAGCGCGTGAGGCTGCCGCGGAAGGTCGTCAGGCCGGGCACCTTCGGGTTGATGGCGCCCTCGATCGTCCGCGCGCCGGCGTCGGCGGGCGTCCGCGCTCGAACCGCCGCCCGGCCGGGCTGCTGGCCTTCGCGGGCCGACGCCGCCGGCGCGGCGCCGGGCACGGCCGAGACGAGCAGCCCCGCGGCGACCGCCGCGAGCGCGGCGCCCGAGCCGGCGAGCACTCGTGCCCAGAAGGGATCGACGCGCGTGCGGTGGTAACGAATCCGGGGAGCGGCCATCGGGTCGGAATGCGCCGCACCCAGGGTATTTCCTGCGTCAGACGGCGGCCGGGACCTGCAGCGGCTCTCCGCGCTCGCGCGCCAGCACGCGACCGAGCGCGGCGACCACCTGCTCGTCGAACTCCGAGCCGACACCCCGCTCCAGCAGGGAGAACGCCTGCTGGTGGGTCCAGGCAGGCCGGTAGACGCGCGACGAGATGAGCGCGTCGTAGACGTCGCAGGCCGCCAGGATGCGCACGTCGAGGCCGATGTCGTCCTCGCCGAGCCCCCGTGGGTAGCCGGTGCCGTCGAGCCGCTCGTGATGGTTGTGGACGAGGGCGAGCACGGGCTCGGCGAACCCGCCGAGCTCGTTGAGCAGGTCCCTGCCACGCTCCGCGTGCGCCTTGATCTCGGTGAACTCGGACTCGCTCAGCGGCCCCGGCTTGCCGAGGATGTCGTCGGGGATCGAGAGCTTGCCCATGTCGTGCAGCAGGCCCCCGACGGCTAGCCGGCGCAGACGCGCACGCGACAGGCCCAGCTCCTCGCCCACCTGGACGGCGCGCAGCGCGACGCGTCGCACGTGCTCCTCCGTGTAGCCGTCCTTCTCGGCCAGCGCGACCATCAGCGCGCGCACCTGCGAGCCGAGGTACGCCTCTTCCGAGGCGACGAGGTCGGCGCCGCTGAGGTCGCCCACGAGCGGATGGGTGGGCTTCCCGCGGGTGAGGTCGACCGCGACGGGGACGGCCACGAGCAGGATGCCGACCACCTCGAAGCCGTGGCCGAGCCACCAGCCCAGGTTCCACCACCCCAGCAGGAGCGCAGCCGCGAGCGCGGCCGCGAGCCACGCGATCCCGGTCGCGACCACCAGGTCGCCGGGACGCCGAGCCAGCACGTACGTGCGCCAGGCCCGGAGCGCGAGGATGCCGTAGAGGACGAGGCCGAGCACGAGGAGCGTGATGGCGATCGGGCTGCCGGGCTCGGGCACGGCCGGCACGAGGTCGGGCACCAGCACCGCCGCGAGGCCGAGGCCGGCGATGCCTGCGACGAGCACGACGGTCGCGACCAGAAGCGGCTTCACCGCTGCCGGGCGCCGCAGCACGGGCACCGCCCCGAGCGCGAGCAGCGCCCCGCCGATGGGGAGAGTCGCACCGCCCGTGAACGCCACGACGCCGTTGTCCCCCACGAGCACCCCGGGCGTCGTCAGCCCGTGCAGGCAGAGCAGCGCCGCCATGACCGTGAACGCGCCGCCGACGAGCACGGCGCGGGCATCCATCCGGCGGGCGCCTGCGGCGAGGAGCGCGACGGCGGCCGCCGTCGCGAGCATGGCGCTGAACGCGACCGTTGCGAAGTGGATGCCGTCGCCGAACGACACCTGCCGGCGGCCGACGAAGTGCAGCAGCGCGACGGGCACGCAGGCGGCGAAGGCCAGCGCTGCGAACGCGGGATGAAGGCGCTCCTCCACTCACGTGCGTATCGGCACGCGGGCCGGGGCGGTTGAGCGAGCGGCGGGATGCATGGATTCGGAAAAGCTGGTCGCGCGGTCGGTCGCGATTCACTACTGTCGAGCGAGTGAGACGAGGGGTCGTCTTGCTGGCAGTGGTGGCGTGCTTCGTCCTCGGTGACGTCGCCCGCGCCGATCCCGGCTTGTTCGTGGGTCTCGCCGACGACACGATCAAGGCGACACCCGCCGAGACCGGGGCGATCGGGCGCGATCTCGGGATCCGCGCCTACAGCGTGACGCTGCGGTGGCCGAAGGGCTCGTCGCTGCTGGACGAAGCGTCGGCCGGATCGCTGAGCTCGGCCCTCGACGGCGCGGGCAGCGCCAGGGTCGTCGTCGCGATCACCGGAGACGCGGGCGCGACGCCGACCACCCCGCAGGCGCGCGACCAGTACTGCAGCTTCGCGCGCGACGTGCTGGCGCGCTTCCCGCAGATCCGCGACGTCGTCGTCTGGAACGAGCCCAACCTCAGCGCGTTCTGGTACCCGCAGTACGGCGCGGACGGCTCCAGCCAGGCACCGGCGATGTACGCGGCGCTGCTCGCGCGGTGCTGGGACGTCCTCCACGCCTTCCGGCCGAACGTGAACGTCGTCGCGCCGGCCACGTCGCCGTGGGGCAACGACGATCCCTTCGGGACGAGCAACAACAGCCACTCGCCGACGAGCTTCCTGCTGCAGCTCGGGGCCGCGTACCGGGCGAGCGGCCGGTCGCAGCCGATCTTCGACACGCTCGGGCACCACCCCTACGGCGACTCGTCGGCCGAGCGGCCGTGGCGGCAGCACACGTCCGAGCGGACGATCTCGACCGGCGACCTGAACCGCCTCGCTTCGGCGGCCAGGGACGCGTTCGACGGGACCGGCCAGCCGACGCCCGGCCGGGGCCTGAAGATCTGGTACCTCGAGACCGGCTACCAGACGGTCCCGGACGAAGCGAAGCGCGGCCTCTATGTCGGCGCCGAGAACTGGCCCGGGCCGATCCCGGACGAGGCCGGCGGCGAGCCCGCCCAGCCGCCTCCCTCGGCCGACAGCCCGGCGCCGGACCAGGCGACGCAGCTCGTCGACGGCCTCCGGCTCGCGTACTGCCAGCCGTACGTCGAGGCCGTCTTCAACTTCCAGCTCCGCGACGAGCGCGACCTCGCCCGCTGGCAGTCCGGCGTCCTCTGGGCCGACGGCACCCGCAAGGGCTCGTACGAGGCGTTCAAGCGCGTCATCGCCGAGGTGAACAACCGGGCCGTCGACTGCACGAGGATGAAGGGCACCGCGTGGACCGAGCCGGAGCGCCCGACGAGCCCCGGTGCCGGCGGAAGCGGCGCGAACGGGAAGAAGAGCCTGGCCGACCGCGCCGCCACCCGGATCGTCTGGACGGCGCCCCGGCCGGTGCCCTACGGCTTCGCGCGCCTCGCGATCCGCCTTCGCTCGCAGGGGCGCTACCTGCCCCGGCGCACCGTCACGTTCACGATCGGCCGCGACACCTTCGTGACCACGACGACGTCACGGGGTCTCGCGTGGACGCCGATCGCCCCGCCGCTGCGCCCCGGCGCACACGTCGTCACTGCGTCGTTCCGCGGGGATCCGCAGCACAAGCCGAGCGGCGTGAAGGTGCTCCTCCGCGTGATCAACTCGCGGGCGTCGGTCTCGAACCAGGCGGCTCGGCGGGCCACGACGAGCGTCCGCAACGGCTTCCACGTCAGCTCCAACGGCCGCACCGTCGAGGGATCGCTGCGGATCCGCGTGGGTAATCGCGTGATCGTGTGCCGGCGCCTCACCGCCCTCGGCATCTCGAGGAACGGGAGGTCGGCCTGGTTCGAGGGTCGCGTGCCAGGCGGCGGCAGGCTCGTCGCGAACGCCCTCGTGCGTGGTGGACGCGCGGACGTGCTGCGCCTGTGGCTGGCGGGGAGGCAGCTGCGCCCGGTGCGCCTCGACCTGACGATCGTCAGGCGGAAACGCTAGTAGTCCCGAACCGCTTCGCCGCCCGCGCGCGGGCCCGCTGGGCCTCCACCGCCCGGTCGCGCGGCGGCGCGGCCGTCACGAGCTCGCCCAGCAGATGCTGCGTCACGTGGGCAATCTCGTCGATCGCGCGCGCGAACGCCGCCTCGTTGGCCCGCGACGGCCTCGTCGAGCCGCTGACCTTGCGGACGTACTGCTCGGCCGCGGCCCGGATCTCCTCCTCCGTGGCGGGCGGCTCGAAGTTGTGGAGCGTCTTGATGTTCCGGCACATGCCTCGAGCCTACCCGAGCCTCAGTCGAACGGATGCCGCCAGCGGAGGCCTGCGAAGCGGCTGTAGTCGCGGTCGGTCGTCACCCATTCGCAACCAGACTCGATCGCGAGTGCCGCCAGATACGCGTCGGCGACGAGGTTCCCCCGGGCCCGGCTCTCGCGGCAGAGCCGCTCGAAGATCCCCCAGTGCCGCGCGCCGGGCTGGACGAGCACGCGATTCGGCTGGGCGCGAAGCTCCGCGACGAACGCGAGCGCCGTGTCGAGCGGCGTCGGCGTCCTGAAGACGCGCGGATGGGTGACCACCCGCATGAATCCGCTCAGCACGAGGTCGGCCAGCCCGAACGCGGCGTCCGCCGCGACGGTCTGCTCCAGCCAACGCCGGCAGGCGTCGTGCTCCGGAAGTTCCTCGCGATGGGCGTAGACGAGGACGTTGACGTCAGGAGCGAGCGTCCCGCTCCTCCATCAGGTCGAGGAGCGAGGCCGTGTCGTCCAGGTCGACGCCGGGCTGGAGGCCGTCGCCGCGAAACGTCGGCAGCGCGAGCGGCCGCCGTGGCTCGGGGACGTCCGGGGCGAGCGCTCGCCGGAGGGCATCCTCGATCAGGGCCGTCAGCGTCGTTCCGCGCTCGACCGCAGCACGCTTCGCACGTACGAGCAGGTCGTCGTCGAGCCGGATCGTCGTGCGCATGCGTCTTGATGTATCAGGTACGCATCAATATGTCAAACGACTCGCTCTCGAGCCCAACGTACGCTCGTCGTATGACGAAACAGATCCCGCTTCGCATCTCTGATCGGGACCTGTCGGCGCTGGACGATCTGATCGCGAGGGGCCGCTTCGCGAGCCGCAGCTCGGCTCTGCGGGCAGGGCTCGACCTGCTCCACGCACCGAGGGCGAGCGTGCCCTCGAGGAGGCGTACCGCCGCGGCTACGAGGCGCATCCGCAGGAGACCCGGGTCGGCGAGGCCGGGCTGGCCGCCTTCGCAGCATTCGTCGAGGCCGAGGAGCGCGACCGGGAGCCGCTCTGAACCGCTGCTCGACCTCGACTGAGGCTCAGGCTCCGCCCGAGTCATCCCCTCCACCCCTCGGGGCGCCGCGGCAGCGCCGAGCCTAGCGGCAACCCGTCGCGTGGCCGAGCGCACCGCAGACGTCGGCCAGCTTGGACGGTCCGAGCGAGCAGATGCGCTCGACGAAGTACGCCTTGGGCAGCACGCGGATGTTGTCCAGCGTGAGCGCACAGCGCTCGGGCAGGCCGTCTTCCGGACCGAGCTCGACCTCGGTCGGGATCCCGCGGATCGTGCGCGTCGCAGGCACGCCGAGGACCGTGCTGAGGACGGGGATCGCCGCGTCGCGGGTCAGGACGAGATGCGGGCGGCGGCCGGCGCCGGGCCGCTCCACCCACCAGACCTCCCCGCGGCTCACCACGGCTCGTCTCGAATCGACTCGTCTGCCGACCACTCCGCCCAGGCGGTCTCGTCGCTCGTCGGCGGGACTCTCGTGTAGCCGTCGACGATCGCCCGGTCGACGGCTCTCCGCGCCTCCTCGGCGAGCAGGCGGTCGAGCGCCTCGACGATCGCGGCGGCACGGGTCGGGTAGCCGTGTGCGCCGACGAGAGCGTCGAGCCGCTCGGCCCGGTCGTCAGAGATACGAAACGTAATCATCTTCGACATACCAGAAGTATGTCGTCAGCGGGCAGGCTCCGCAAGCGCCTGCAGCTCGCGGCGCAGCTCCTTGATCTCGTCGCGGAGCTTGGCGGCGTACTCGAAGCGGAGCTCCTCGGCGGCGGCGAACATCTCCTCCTCGAGCGTGATCACGAGCTTCTCGATCTCCTCCCGGGTCATCCCCTCGACCTCCGGGGCGCCGCGGCGGCGGCGACCCGGCACGGTCGGCGACTCGAGCGAGAGGAACTCGGCGATGTCGGAGACGCCCTTGACGATCGACTCCGGCGTGATCCCGTGCTCCTCGTTGTACGCGAGCTGGACGGCGCGGCGGCGGTTCGTCTCCTCGAGCGCGCCCTGGATCGCCTCGGTCAGCTTGTCGGCGTACATCAGCACCTTGCCGTTCGTGTTCCGCGCCGCCCGGCCGATCGTCTGCACGAGCGCCGTCTTGCCGCGCAGGAACCCCTCCTTGTCGGCGTCGAGCACGGCGACGAGGGACACCTCGGGCAGGTCGAGCCCCTCCCGGAGCAGGTTGACGCCGACGAGCACGTCGTACTCGCCGAGCCGGAGCTCGCGGATGATCTGGATCCGCTCCAGCGTGTCGATCTC
>DATBMD010000050.1:0-17499 GCA_036555085.1 Gaiellaceae bacterium | reverse complement strand
AAGATCCGGCACGCGAGCTCGTGGATGATTCGCTCCTGGCCCTTGTCCTCCGCGCCCGTGTCGGTCGCCAGCCGGACGTGCCAGCTGTGGTGGGCCCGCCCGCCGACCATCTCGGCGACGATGACCACGCCGGACTCGTCGTTCAGCAGGGTGCCGGTGATCCGCGGCCCACGCACGATCCTGCCGAGGAAGTGCGAGATCGCCTGCACCGGGATGCGGACGAAGCCGACGCCGAACGCGGAGTCGGCTGTGACGGCGCTTTGAAGGAACGTGCTCACGTCCTCCGCCTTCACCGTCGCGCGCAGCGAGCGGTAGCGCTCGTCCTTGACCTTCGTGGCGATCGACTCGGTCTCCTCAAGCCGGTGGAGGCGCTGGATGCGCTTGTACTCGATCGGGACGCGCACGCTTAGCGCCTTCGCGAAGGCGCCGCGGTCGCCGCCCGTCTCGTCCGTGAACTCCTCGAACGTCGTCAGCCGCCTGACGTTCCGAGCCCAGGCGATCAGCGCCAGCGCGACGTACGTGATGAGCGCGTACAGGGCGAACGTGAACGTCCAGCTCACCACCTTCGTGTCGACGAGGCGGTCGAGCAGCCAGAGGCCGAGCACGACGCACGAGAGGGGCACGATCATCCGGGACGACCCCGCCGTCATCGTCGACAGGAGCCGACCCGCCGCACGCGCGAGCCTCAGCGTCGCGAAGCGAAACCTGAGACCGAGAACCGACGGCGCCATCAGTGCGAGCCGCAGGTTGACGATCGCCGCGGCCCGGCAACACGTGGGCCGGAAGGCACGTTGCCTAGAGTGAAACAGAGAGCGAGAGGCAGTTCAAGACCCCGGCTGATAGCCAGCTGGCCACGGCTAGACTGAGGGCTCCTGCCGACGTAGCTCAGCTGGTAGAGCACATCACTCGTAATGATGGGGTCCCCGGTTCGAGTCCGGGCGTCGGCTCTAACTAACGAACTAGATCAGCCAGCGGGATCGCGGCAAGTCGAGGCCTATTTTTCGGGCCTCGCTTCGTTCGGTGGACGTGAAATAAACGAGTGCTTGAACGATGACTGGACTCACGTCCCGTGGAGGCGCAGACTCCGGAGGCTCCGTCACTCGGCGCAGGACACGAACTCTTGTCGAGCACCGACCCAGGGGACACCCCGAACCGCGAACCCAGGTTTCTTGGAGGGATTCAGGCCGCAGCGACCGCCGTACTCGGTCTTGCCGCCTTCGTCTACTTGACCGGCGGCGCCGTCTTGTGGGCTCGACTACGGGCGGTTGGCCTGCCCGCCGATACGGTCGTCGCCGTACTGCCGCGCGAACTCCTCGTCTCTACGGGGCTTCGTACGGTCGTCGTGCCGACTGTCGTTCTGTCTGGCGTCGCCCTCGTCAGCTTCTTCATCTGGAGTCTCTGGGCAGAGAGACGCGGGTGGTTCTTTCTTGCCGGTCTAGGGCTCGTGATCGTTGTTGGCGGGGTTGGCGGTGGTCTCATCGGGTTCGCCCTTGCCTCCGAGTCAAAGACTTGGTGGTTCGGCTGGACGGTCGGGGTGGGCCTGGCTCTCCTTGTGGGCTTCCTAGCGGGTGGCCCGAGTAGTCTCCAGCGGCCCGGGATGAGTCTTCTCGTACTCGTTCTTGCGGTTGGCGTGATTAGCGCAGTTGTCCGATTCATCGTTGAGCTTCGAGTGCCCCGACTAGACAGCGCGGTCGTTTGCGTCAAGGCTGACGCCACCGCATATACGGGCCTTCTGATCGGGGAAACCGATGACGCGGTTTACCTCGGGCAACGCACGAAAAAGCGAGTTGTGGCAGTGCCTCGTGACCGTATCGCGGTGCTGTGGATCGGCACCAACCGCGTCCCGTGTTCCGATTCGGCGCAGTAGCGTCGACCTAATCGAAGCTGTACCCGTGTTTCACGACAGAAACGGGGTTAGGGTGCTTCGGACTCGTCTTTGTCGATGCGATGGGAGGATGAGATGAGTAACCAGTACGGCGAAGAATCGCGTGATGCCGCTGAGGGGTTCGGCGACTCCATGGAAGATGCGGCTGGGAGCATCGGAGAGGGGATCAATTCGCTTCAGGGCGAAAACGAGCCGGAGCAGAACCCGCCCGACGGTGGTGGCGGCGACATCACTATCAACATCGACAACTAAGCGGCAGACTGTCCCCGGTTCGAGTCCGGGCGTCGGCTCTTCTCCGTGGCGATTCGCTTCGACGCCAAGCTCGAGCGCGTCGGGCAGACGGCGACGATGTTCCGCATCCCGTTCGACCTCAAGGAGGCGTTCGGTCGGGCGCGGCCGCCGATCAAGGTCATGATCCGCGGCCACACCTGGCGGACGACTCCCGGCATCTACGACGGCGTCGGCTACGTCGTCGTCAACCGCAGCGTCAAGGCCGCCACCGCCGTCGACGCCCCCGACGAGGTCACGATCGAGATCGACCTGGACACCGCGCCGCGCAGGGTCACTGTTCCGCGCGATCTGCGGGAGGCGCTGAAGGTCCAACCCGAGGCGAGAGCGGCGTTCGCGAAGCTCTCCTTCACCCACCGTAAGGAGTACGTCGACTGGATCGAGGAGGCGAAGCGGCCGGAGACGCGCCGCCGCCGGATCGAGCAGACGGTCGAGCGCGTGCGTCCCTAGGACGGGATCGTCACGACCTGATTGGCGGCGACGTTCGTCCGCCGAACCGTGCGGCCGCCGGGGAGGCGGACGACGAGCGCCTTCACCCTGGCGGCCGGCCCGAGGCCGAAGTGCAGCCGCGGGTCCTCCGACGAGAGGTAGCTGCTCCCGGCCTGCACCTCGCGCACCAGACGGCGCCCGTTCGCGAGCTCCAGCGTCACGCGCGCGCCGGGTGAGTGCCGCTCGAGCGCGACCTCGAGCCAGTTCCCGCGCGACCCCGAGTTCCGCAGCAGCGCGAGGGGGCCGGCGATCGAGCTGACCGCGACGTCGACGTCGCCGTCGTTGTCGTAGTCGGCTGCTGCGAGGCCACGTCCGTTCAGGCGAAGCTCCTTGCCCAGCACCGCCGAGCTCACATCGACGACCCTCGCCGCCTTGCTCTCGAGCACCTGGACGGGCTCAGCGTCCTGTGCGACGTCGTGCACCGGGATCGCCCCGTTCGCCAGCACCACGTCGAGGTCGGTGTCGTGGTCGAGGTCGGCCCAGGCCACGCCCCAGCCGGCGAAGCGCGTGTCGAAGGCCTGCGCGAACGACCGCCGCGAGTCGAGGAACCCCGGCGGCCGGCTGCCGAAGACGCCGTGCAGCTGCCGGTGGGAGTTCGTCACGAAAAGGTCTGGCCGCGCGTCGCGGTTGAAGTCCGCGGCCGCGACGCCCATGCCGGCCTGGCTGTCCGCGACGACCTCGTTGCGCGGCCGCTCCACGAGCCGGAAACCGAGCGGCCCGCGGGACGGGACGTTCTCGAGCAGGCGGTTCGGGTCGGTGTCGTTCGCGACGTAGAGGTCGAGCCGCCCGTCCCGGTTGTAGTCGGTGAAGACCACGCCGAGCCCGTGGTCGACCTGCCTCGCCTCGACGCCCGCCTGCGCCGCGACCTCGCGGAAGCGCGACCGTCCCTTCGCGTCCGGCCCGAGGTTGAGATAGAGGCGGTCACGGACGGCCCGGTAGTTGCTCGGGAAGCCGCCGGTGGCGCCCGGGACGGGGTTGTTCAGGTCGGCGTAGCCCGTCACGTAGATGTCGGGGCGCCGGTCGCCGTTGACATCGCCGACCGCTGCGCCGCTGTGCCAGCCGAAGCTCGCGATGCCGGCGGCGCGGGCGCCCTCGGCGAACGTCCCGTCGCCCCGGTTCCAGAGCAGCGCGTCGTAGCCCGCAGCGGTGACGTAGAGGTCGGTATGGCCGTCCCCGTTCAGGTCGGCCGCGGCGCAGCCGCTCCCGCGCAGCGACACGTTCGCGCCCGAGCCGCGGCTGACGTCGACGAACCTGCCGCGCTCGTTGTGGAAGAGCGCGCTCCGCGGAGTCGCGCCGCGCCGCCGCCACTCCGTCAGGTCGCCCTCGATCGAGTACGAGTTGACGGCGTAGAGGTCGAGCCAGCCGTCGTTGTCGTAGTCCAGCCAGCAGAGCCCGCCGCCCATGAAGGCGACCGGGTCGTTGGACATCCGGAAACGGAACGCGCCGTGACGGAAGCGGAGCCCCGACTCGGCCGCGACGTTCTCGAGGCGTAGGCCGGTCGACGGCGGCAGCTCGGGCTCGCCGGCCGGAGCGGCGAGCGCGGGCGGCGTCGGCCCGCGCGACCCGACGATCACGTAGCGGCCGTCCGTGAGCACGAGCTCGAGGGTCTGGCGGTAGGGCGCCGGTGTCCCGCGCGCCTCCACGGTCGGCGGCCGTCCCCGGTAGCTCACCAGCTCGACGGTGCCCTCGACGTCGGCGAGGACGAGCGGCGGGCCCTGGCCCTCGTCCCGCTCGAGCTTGATCCTCATCCGTTCGAGGTCGTACTCCGGGACGCGCACCGTCGGCCCTGCCGCGTCGATGCTCGCCCACACCGACGCGAGCCGCTCGCCGGCGGCGCCGGCAGTCGCCCGGTCCGGGTCGCGGCGCACGACCGCGTCCGCCTCGTTGCTCAGGTCCGCGACGACGTCGGCGGCGATCTGCTCGGCGGTGCCGCCGTCGAGCTGCGTCGCGACGCCGGGCGAGGGCAGGACGGTCACGGCGGGAAGCGGCCGCGTCGCGACGACGCCGGCGGAGGCGGACTCCGGTCTCGCCGGGATCCCGGCGAGCACGATCAGCCCGGCGAACGCGGCGGCACCCGCTGCCGCGTACGTCCCCAGCCGAGCCCGCCCGCCGCGCACCACCAGCGGCACCTGCAGGAACACGAGCACCGGCCGGAGCAGACAGGCGATGAAGAGCGCCGCGAGCACCGAGACCTTCGTCGCGAACTCCGTCGTCTGCGGCGCCATCAGCACGACGGCGAACAGCCCGATGCCGATCGCGTAGACGCGCCGTCCCGCACCGCTGCGGGGGATCGTCCGCGGGTCGGTGATCATGAAGAACAGGAAGACGAGGATCTCCGGCGAGAAGACGAGCACGCGCCAGAACTCCCAGCCCGTGATCGGGCCGAGATGCCAGCGCGCCGTCATCTCGTGGCCGCTCGCCGCGAGCACCGCCAGGCCGCCGGCGAAGGCGAGCCAGAAGCCGACCGCGATCTCGAGCAGCTTCAGCCGCGAGAGGATCGAGAGGCCGCCGACCGTGATGATCGCGAGCGCGAGCGCGAGCGCGGCCGACATCGGTCCCCACCAGAAGTCGAGCGGGTCGGCCCGCTCCGGCCCGAGCAGCAGGAAGCAGACGACCAGGCCGAAGTTCGAGGGGTTGAAGACGTGCGAGCCCCGGAACTTGATCACGTACTTCGAGAGCAGGGAGATCGCCGCGGTGCCCGCGAAGATCCACCAGCCGTTCATGCTCCACCAGTCGCCGTGCTCGGTGCCCGGGACACGGAGGATGAACGCGACGCCGTTCCCGGTCAGCAGCGCACTCGCCGGCCACATCAGCACCCGCTGGGTGCGGAACGTGATCGCGATCTCGAGCACCGCGCAGGTCAGCACCGAGACGAGGATCTGGGCGATCGAGAGGGTGAAGTCGAACGACGTCTGCCCCAGGACCTGGAGCGAGATGATCACCGCGGCCAGGTGCAGCCGAGGGTCGCGAACCGTGGGCAACAGCAGCGGATACGCCGTCCCTCGGATGCGGACCGTCGGCCTGCCTGCGTCCACCACGGCTGGCGCGCCCATCGACCGAATGCTAATCCGGCGCGACCTGCGATCCTATGGCCGACACGACCGAAGGGAGAGCCCGTGCCGCACATCGACCTGCCCGAAGGCGTCGCCGGAATCCGGAGCGCGATGATGTTCCGGCCCGAGACCGCAGCGCCGCTCAGCCAGCTGGCCGAGGTGCTGCTCCGCAGCGACAACACCCTCACGCGCGGCGAGCGCGAGCTGATCGCCGCCTACGTCTCGAACCTGAACGAGTGCACCTTCTGCCAGACCTCGCACAGCTGGTTCGCGGCGAAGCAGCTCGACGAGGGCATGGCACTGGTCGACCAGGTCAAGCTCGACCCCGACAGCGCGCCGATCAGCGACAAGCTGCGGGCGCTCCTGAAGATCGCGGCGAAGGTGCAGGACGACGGTCGCACGGTCACGACCGAGGACGTCGAGCGGGCGCGGGCGGAAGGCGCGACGGACGTCGAGATCCACGACACGGTGCTGATCGCCGCGGCGTTCTGCATGTACAACCGCTACGTCGACGGGCTCGCCACCTGGACGCCGACCGACCCGGAGATCTACGACGAGATGAGCGACCGGATCGTCCAGCAGGGCTACGTTCGCGTGCCGGGGGTGCCGGCGCCCGCCTGAACCCTCCTAGAGAGTCCCGCTCCGCTCCCTCAGCTGCTCGGGCTCGAGGACGACGACGTTCGCGCGACTCAGCTCGAGGACGCCCCGCCGCTGCAGGTCGCCGAGGACGCGGTTCGTCGTCGCCCTGGAGGTCCCCGCCAGCTCGGCCAGCTGCTCCTGCGGCAGCGGGATGCACCCGCTGTAGAGGTCCCCGAGCTCGACGAGCCGGCGCAGGACGCGTTTCTCGGCGGAGAGGTAGTAGGCCTCGGTGATCTGCTCGGAGAGGCGGCGGACGCGTTCGCCGAGGATCCGCACGAGCAGCTCGTCGATGCTCGGATGCTCGCGCCGGAGGCGCTCGAAGTCACCGACGAGGACCGAGCGGGTCTCGGCAGGCTCCAGCGCGGCGACCGTTGCCGACCGGTGCGCCCCGGTCGCGACCAGCGCGAGCTCGCCGAACGCGTCGCCCGGCCCGCGCACGCCGAGGAGCGCCGTCGAGCCGAGCGGCGTCGTGATCCCGACCGCGAACCGGCCGCTCACGATCAGGTGGAGGCAGTCGGCGGGATCGCCGCGGTGGAAGACGACCTCACCCCGGTCGAACGTCCGACGGCGAGCGATGGAGAGGAGGCGCCGCACGTTCTCCTCCGGCACGCCGGCGAAGAGCTCCCATTCCATCTCGCTCTGTCACGAGTTTGACACTTCTTGCGTCACGCGCTTGAACGACACGGCGCTGCGCCGTTCCTACGGTGTCCTCATGGCAGCACGGACAGGAGGAGGAGGAGTCATGAGGCGCAGAAAGCGACTCACGATCATTCGCATCGGACTGGCGCTCGCGGCGACGGCGGCGGTGCTCCCGGTGGCGGCCCAGGCGAAGCCGCTCCCGAGCGACCCGATCATGCGCGAGTACCAGGCCCGCGCGTACACGCTCCCGGCCGAGGACCAGCGGACGGAGATCCCGTACCTGAGCCACGGCAGCGGCGTGACCGAGGCGCAGCTCGGGATCGCCGGCTCGAACAGCCCCGACGACCGGGCCTTCGCCAGGACGAGCGACCCGCAGCCGGTCGTCGTGGTCGACGACGCCTCCGGCTTCGACGTCAACCCGCTTGCCGTCACGGGCTTCGGGCTGGCGCTGATGCTGGTTGCGGGCGGAATGGCGCTCGCGATCCGGCACAGCCGGAAGGGGAGGCTCTCGCCGGCGTAAGACCTCAGACGCGGCGGGGAGAAGGGCGGGCCTCGGGCCCGCCCTTCGCATGGGGGTCAGCCGCGCGCGAGGCGCGGGACGTGCGAGTAGAGCGTCCTGGCCGTCCTCGATCGCTTCAGCCGCCGCCGGGCGCGGATGCCGTCGGCCAGCAGCCCGGCGGCGACGCGGCCACGCAGGGTCCTCGGAAGCCCGATGCCCTGGTAGACGGGCTCATACCGGTCGGTGAAGCGCCGCTTGTGGGGCGCGGCGGTGCCGAGCAGCTCCACGCGCGTCACGCCTTCCTCGGCCGCCGCCTCGAGCGAGACGAGCTTCGCCTCGAACCCGGGCGCGAAGCGGGCGAATGCCGGGTCGAAGGCCATGTTCAGCCCGTACGCCCGGCCAGGGAGCTGGAGGGACAGCGCGAAGGCGACCACGCGGCCGTCGAGCCGCAGCATGGCTATCCGGGGGACGTCGATCTCCGCCAGTCGCATCAGCGCGGCGCGGTGGAAGCGGATCCCGACCGGCGTGGCGAAGCCGGAGGGGTCGCGGCGGCCGTGCCAGCGCAGCGTGTGGACGCGGACGGCCTCGTCGAGCGCGGGCCGCAGCTCCTCCGCCGTGCGCGCGACGCTGATCTCCACGTGGCCGGCCTCCGCGAGCTGGCGCAGCCGCCGACGCCGCTCGCTCCGCGCCTTCGCCGACATCTTCTGGCCGTACACCGCCTCCCACCCGGCGTGGAGGTCGAGGACCGGCGCCTCGATGCGCTCCTCGAGCACGAGCGCGTTCGGCGGCAGCGCGCTCGCCACGCGGCTGGTTCCCGGCAGGCCGAACAGGCTGGCGAAGTCGTAGCGCGAGCCGCGGACCCGCTCGAGGAGCGCTTCGACGATCCCGGGGCCCTCGCCGGGCGCGACCAGCGCATCCGCGAGGATGGCCCAGCTCCCGCCGACGAACTGGGCGACGCGCATGCCGCCGCGGCGGCGGATGCAGAGCGGCAGCGCACCCACGAGCCGGTCGCCGCGGTAGGCGACGTGGACGGCCAGCTCGCCGCCCTCGTCGTAGTGGCGCCACCACTCGAGCAGCCAGGCGTGGAGGAGGAACGGGCTCGGCCGCGGCATCGCGAGCACGAGGGGGTCCCAGCGGTCGGCGAGCCCCGCGAGCTCCTCCTCGGACGTGAGCGTCTCGAGGCGCACCGGCGTCTACACCAGCCCGAGCGCCACCACGACGCCGAGCCAGACCCCGAGCAGGAACACGAGCACCCAGAGCAGGAACGCCGCCTCCCCGACCGGCAGCCAGCTGATCTCGACCTGCTCCACGCGGAACCACCCCCGCCGGGGCTGTTCCGCCTTCGCCTGCACCCTGGGCTCGCTCATCGGCCGGGCCTCAGCAGGACGGACGAGAACGTCTTGGCGCAGATCGCGAGGTCGACGAGCAGGTTCCGGTGCCGGACGTACCAGAGGTCGTACGAGAGCTTGTCGGCGGCGCCCTCCGCGTCCGACGCGTAGTCGCGGCGGAGCTGCGCCCAGCCGGTGATCCCCGGCTTGACGAGCAGCCGGCGAGTGAAGAACGGCACGGCCTCCTCGAGCATCGGGATGAACTCCGGCCGCTCGGGCCGTGGGCCGACGATGGACATGTCCCCCTTGAGCACGACCCACAGCTGCGGGAGCTCGTCGAGGTGCGTCCGGCGGAGGAAGCGCCCGACGCGGGTGACGCGCGGGTCGTCCTTGGCGGCGTAGGCCGGGCCTGGCTCCTCGGCGTCGGGCCGCATCGTCCGGAACTTGAACATCGTGAAGTGCCGGCCTCCCTCGCCGACGCGGGTCTGGCGGTAGATGACCGGGCCCGGCGTCAGGCGGACGAGCCCGGCGACGATCAGCATCAGCGGCGCCGCGAGCACGAGCACCACCGAGGCGCAGGCGATGTCGAAGGTCCGCTTCGCGAACCGCGTGTAGGGGCGCTGCCAGAGATGGAAGATGCTCATGAACCACGTCGGCTTGAGGTCCTCGAGCGGGATCCGGCCGAAGGCGTGGTCGAAGAAGTGCGCGTGGCCGACGACCTTGAGGCCGGACGCGGGGTTGTCGAGCAGCCGGTCGAGCGCCTTGGCCGAGCTCTCGCCGTCCGTGAGGACGATCAGGTCGGGCCGCTGCTCGTCGATCACGCGCGAGAGCTCCGCGATCGACCCGAGACGGCCGGGCGTGCCCGGCGCGTCGTCCACCGCGCCGACCACCGTGAACGGCGCGCGGCCCTCGAACGAGATCGCGTCGGCGACGGAGTCGGCGCAGCTCGTCGTCCCCACGACGAGGACGCGGCGCTTGCCGACGACCCGCTGCGCGACCGACTCCCAGACCGTCGTCAGGACGAAGACCGACACGGCCAGCGCCAGGATCGTCGTCCCGGACATGCCCAGCCCGGGGACCCAGAGCGCGACCGCGGAGACGCCGACCATGCCGGTCACCGTTCCGACTGCGCACCGCACCGGCAGCCCGAGCGTGAAGTGGACCGCCGCGAACGCGCTCCGCAGCGCGATCAGCCAGACGCCGGTAAGCAGCGCTGACGCTGCAAGCGCGACCCCCGACGGGCCGAAGCGATAGCCCATCAGCGTGTAGCACGGGACCCACACGAGGAGCACGCGCCCGGCGGCGGTCACCCAGCGGACGTCGACCGGCCTGGCGGCTGACGCAGGCTCGGCGACGAGTGGATGCGTTCGCGTCTCCACGTCTAAGGAGTTTCCCCGGAGGGGACTCGGCAAGTCCGCGCGGCGGGATCTTCAGGAAGGTGAAGCGCGTTGTCGTCACCGGGCCGGCCGGCGCCGGCAAGTCCGAGCTCGCTCGGCTGCTCGGCGAACGCCTCGGGATCCCCGTGCTCCACCTCGACGCGCTCTTCTGGGGGCCGGGCTGGACGCCGACGCCGGCGGACGAGTGGGAGGCGAGGCAGCGGGCCGAGCTCGCGGCCGAGTCGTGGGTCGTCGACTCGCAGTTCGACGACATGGTTCCGGACTGGGTCGAGGCCGCCGACACGGTGGTGTTCGTGGACGCGTCTCCGGCGCGCTGCCTCTGGCGCGTCACCCGCCGCCGCCTCAGGAGGGACACGAGCGCCGGCGTCCCCGACGCGACCGAGCCGTCGCCGCCGCACCGGGCGCTGCTCAAGTTCGCGCGCAACCAGTGGCGCTACCGGACGAGGGTCCGCGGCGAGCTGCTCGCCGAGCTCGAGCGGCGACGGAACGGCAGGCGCGCCGTCGTCGTTCGACGGCGGGCGGACGCGCAGGCGTTCTTGGACTCGCCCGAAACGGCGGGGGGAACCTTCTAGGTGTGCGCGCCACGATCGCCCGAGCTGCGCCGTCCCTCGGGACGGTCTCGAGCGTGGACGAGCTCTCCGGGCTCGCCCCGCAGTGGGACGAGCTGGTCCGCTCGCAGGCCCGCCCGAGCCCGTTTCTGCTCCACGGCTGGCTCAGCGAGTGGTGGCGCCACTACGGCGAGGGCGGCGAGCTCGCCGTGCACGTCGCGCATCGGGACGGGCGGCTCGTGGGCGCGCTGCCGCTCTGCACCCGCCGCCGGTACGGCCTGCGCATCGTCTCGTTCCTCGGCGGGGACACCGGCCTGGCCGACCTGCTCCTCGCGGGGGACGAGGATCCGGCGACTGCCACGGCGCTCGCAGCCCGGGCGGCCGCGGGGCGTCACGACTTCGCCGACTTCTGCGGGCTCCCGGCGGGCAGCCGGCTCGTCGCGGGCCTCGGCGCTTCCTCCGTGCGGCTGATCGCGCGATCCGAGGCGCCGGTGCTCGACCTCAGCCGCGGCTGGCATGTCATCTACGCGTCGCGGCTCTCCGCGAAGAAGCGCAACCTCCACCGGCGGCGGCGGCGCCAGCTCGCGTCGCTCGGCCGCCTCGAGATCGAGGTCGCACGGACGCCCGACGAGCTCGACCGCGCGCTCGACGACGCCTTCGAGGTGCATCTGCTCCGCTGGAACGGACGGCCCGACGGCTCCGGGTTCGCGACCGCCACCGGCCGGCGCTTCAACCACGCGCTGGTCCGGACGCTCGCGCCGCTCGACGTTCCTCGGATCGTCACGCTGCGGATCGGCGGGCGACCGATCGCATTCCACTACTACCTCGCGCTCGAGGGCCGGATGTACGTCCACCGACTCGCGTTCGACCCGGAGTTCGCGCGGTTCTCGCCCGGCGTGATCAACACGCTCGACGCGATCGAGGCCGCGGCGGCGGAGGGCGCCACTCGGGTCGAGTTCCTCGGTGGGGCCGAGCGGTACAAGGTCGAGCTCGCCGACCACCTGGAGCCGCTGCACCAGGGCCTCGGGCTCGCCGGGACGCTGCGCGGGCGCGCGGCGGTCGCCGCCCGGCTCGGCGGCATCAGAGCGCGCGGCCGCCTCAAGCGGTCGGCGACGCTCCGCCGCTTCTACTTCGACGGCCTGGCGCCGGCACGGCGCCTGCTGGGGCGGGTCGCGTGAGCGCCTTCTACGCCCTCAAGGCGCTGGGCACGCGCGCCCGGTCGACCGCCTGGGCGATGCGGACGAAGGGCGAGCCCGACCGCTCGGGCCTCCGGATCCTCTTCTACCACCGGATCTCCGACGACCGGGACGAGCTGGCCGTGAGCCCGCGCGACTTCCGCCGGCAGATGGACCACCTCGCGTCGCAGTCGTACCGCGTCGTCGACGTGGTGGAGGCGGCGGCGCTGCTCGACGCGGGCGATCCGCCGCCGAGGACGATTGGCCTCAGCTTCGACGACGGCTACCTCGACGTCGCCGAGCAGGCGCTGCCGCTGCTCGCCGAGCGCGGCTTTCGCGCCACCGTGTTCGTGGCGCCGGCGGTGATCGACGGCTGGGCGAACTTCGCCTGGTACGACCGGCAGCCGCCGCTGCTCGCCTGGGACGAGATCGTCGACCTCGACCGCGAGGGGACGCTGCACTTCGAGGCGCACTCCCTCACGCATCCCAACCTGCTCCACCTCCGCGACGAGGCCGCGCGGAAGGAGATCTCGGGCTCGAAGGCCGCGCTCGAGGCGCGCCTCGCCCGTCCCGTTCTGGCGTTTTCCTACCCTTCCGGGCTCTACGGGCTCCGCGAGCGCGGGCTCGTCGCCGCAGCCGGGTACCGCGTGGCGGTCTCGTGCGAGCCCGGAATTAACTCGCGCGGGACCGACCGTCTGTCCCTCCGCCGCGTCCAGGTGGACCGGCGGGACGGTCTCCTGGACTTCCGCGCGAAGCTGGGCGGCGGACACGACACGCCTCCGCCGCTCCGCAGCCTGTACCGGCGCCGTCGCTACGGCGACGGGGCGGGCAGCCTACGCCCGGCGAGCTCGCGGGAGTAGAGATCGACGTGTGCGCGGCGGAACGCGTCCACATCGAACCTCTGCTCCGCGCGGGCCCTGCCGGCCGCTCCCAGGCGGCGCCTGAGCTCGCGGTCGCGGACGACGCGCAGAAGGGCTGCGGCGAGGTCGTCGGGATCGCCCGGCTCGACGAGGAGCCCGGTCTCGTCGGGCACCACCAGCTCCGGCACGCCGCCGACCCGCGAGGCGACGACGGGCAGGCCGGCCGCCATGGCCTCGAGCACGGAGACGGGCATTCCCTCGGAGCCGCTCGAGAGGACGAAGGCGTCGGCGTCGGCGAGCAGCGCCGGCACGTCGCGGCGCTCCCCGGCGAGGCGGATGTGGTCGGTCAGGCCCAGGTCGCGGATCTCCTGCTCGACGCGGCCCCGGTCCGGGCCGTCGCCGACGACAAGGGCTTCGTAGGAGCCGCGAGGGAGCTGGACGAGCGCGCGGACGAAGGTCAGGAAGTCCTTCGGCGCCTGCAGCCGGCCGACGGCGACGAGCAGCGGCCGCGTGCGCTCGAGGCCGGCGCGAGGCGCGCCGGCGACGTCGACGCCGTTCGGGATCACGACGGTGCGCTCCGGGTCGCAGGTGTGGGCGGCGAGGCCGGCGGCGCGCTGCTGGTCCGCAACGCACACGGTCACCGTCGTCAGGGGCCGCATGAGGCGGTCAGCCCAGCGGTAGAGCGTCGAGGCAACGCCCTGGTGGGCGGTGAAGGCCCAGCCGTGCGCTGTGAAGATCCGGATCGGGACGCCGGCCAGGGCAGCGGCCGCCCGTCCGAGGACGCCCGCCTTCGAGCTGCTCGCGTGGAGGATGTGCGGCCGCTCCCGCCGCAGCAGCCGCGTGAGCTCGACGAGCGCCGCCGCATCGCGCCACGGGCTCAGCGGCCGCCGGAGGCTCCGCAGCGGCAGGAACCGGACACCGGCCTCCGCCGCCGCATCGCGGAGCGGGCCCGGCCCATGTGCGGCCACGGCGACCTCGAAGCGGTCCGCCAGCGCCGGGAGCAGCGAGGCGACGTAGGACTGCGCGCCGCCGGTCTCCGCCAGGGTCACGAGCAGGAGCAGGCGCGGGCGCTCCGCGCCGCCGGCTGAGGTCGCAGGGTGGAGGCCGCGCAGCTCGTCGTCCGCAGGCGGCTCGACCCGTTCCAGGCGACGCTGTGGACGGCCGGCGCCTCCGCTCTGCTCGTCCTCTTCCTCGCCGCCGGGCTGGTGCTCGGCCGGGACCCGCTGCCGGTGCCCGTCGTGCTGGCGTTCGGCCTCGGCCTGCTCGGAACGCTGGCGCTCGCCGTCGCCCGCTACGACGCGGCCGTCGCGCTCGGCGTGCTGCTGCTCGCCGTCGTCCGGATCGAGCCGGCGCCCGCCGACCTGGTCTTCGCGGTCGTCATCGCCGTCGCCTTCGCGGCCGGCCAGCTGCACCTCGAGCGCGTGCCGCTGAGCGTGACCCTGCTCGTCTCCGCGTTCTTCGCGCTGAACCTGCTCGCGTCGCTCGGCGCCGTCGACGCCGGCCGCGCCGCGGGCTACTTCGCGATCACGCTCTACCTGGGCGTCTTCGGGCTCTGGCTCGCCGCGTACGTCTGCTCGGTGCAGCGGGCCCGTCTCGTCCTGGTCGCCTACCTGGCCGGTGCGGGCCTGTCCGCGGGCATCGCCTGCGTCGCCCTCGTCGCGCCCTTCCCGGGCGCGCACGTCTTCGTCGACGGCCCGCGCGCCCAGGGCCTCTTCAAGGACCCGAACGTCTTCGGCCCGTTCCTCGTCCCGGCCGCGCTGATCCTGATGGAGGAGATCGTCGCGCCGCGCCTGCTGCGCGTCCGCCTCTCCGCGAAGCTCGCGCTGCTCTCGGTGCTGACGATCGGGGTCGTCTTCTCGTTCTCGCGTGCCGCCTGGCTGAACCTCGCCGTCGGCACCGTCGTCCTGCTGGCCGTGCTCGCCCTTCGGCGCGGCGGCGGCCGGAAGACCATGAGCCTGCTGGCGGTCTCCCTCGTCGCCGGCGCCGTGCTGATCGGGACGGTGGAGGCCACGTCCTCCCTCGAGTTCCTCAGCGAGCGGGCCGCGCTCCAGGACTACGACACCCAGCGCTTCAGCGCCCAGGCGTCCAGCGTCGAGCTCGCCGCCGAGCATCCGATCGGGATCGGGCCGGGGCAGTTCGAGAGCACCTCCGAGCTCTCGGCGCACAGCCTCTACGTGCGGTCGCTCGCCGAGGAGGGCGTGCCCGGCCTGCTGGTCGTCCTCGGGCTGATGCTCCTGACGCTCGGCTTCGCCGCGCGGAACGTCGCGCTCGGTGCGGACACGTACGGGATCGGGTCCGCGGGGCTGCTCGCCGCCTGGTGCGGCCTCCTCGCCAACAGCTCCTTCGTCGACACGCTCCACTGGCGGCACCTCTGGCTCGTGGCTGCCCTGATCTGGGCCGGGACCGCGCTCCGCGCCGGCTATCCGGGGAGGTAGGAGTGGGTCGGCGTCCGCGAACCGACGATCACCATGCCGAGCGGCTTGACGTCGAGGCGCTCGAGCTGCTCTCGGAGGGCGATCGCGGTGTCGGGCGTGTGCCGGTCTGGCCGGCAGACGATCAGGACGCCGTCGACGCGCTGCGCGAGCACCTGGCTGTCGACCAGGCCGAGCAGCGGCGGGCCGTCGAGGAGGACGTAGTCGTACTCGGACTCCTGGATGTCGTCGAAGAACCCGTCCAGCGCGTCGCTGGCGAGCAGCTGCGCCGGGTCGGGCGGCGTTCGGCCGCTGGCGAGCACGTGGAGGGTGCCGGAGCCCGTGCGCGAGGCGGCGAGCTCGAAGAGGCCGCTGCTGCCGCCGTTCCGCGCGCCGACGAGGACCTCGGAGAGCCCCGGCGTCTGCTCGACGTCGAACAGCTCGTGCAGGCGCGGCCAGCGCATGTCGGCCGAGACGAGCCAGGTGCGGTACATGGCCTGGGAGAGCACGAGCCCGAGCGCCGCGGTGACCTCGGTCTTCCCCTCGCCGTGGAGCGCGCTCGTGACGAGCACCGTCCGCTGCCCGGTCGGCGGGAGCAGGCGCCGTACCGACGCCTGGAGCGTCTGGTAGGCCTCGTACTCGGCGGAGCTGAGCGTCTGGGACCGGTGCCCGAGCGGGCGCCGGACGTGGGGGACCTCCGCGAGGACGGGCAGGTCGAGCAGCCGGCCGAGCTCCCGGGATCCCGTGACGCGCGGCTTGAGCTGCGCCCGCGCGAGGACGACGAGGGCGGCGACGAAGAGGCCGGCGAACATCGCGAAGGCGGCGTTCCGGACCGGGCGGGGCGCGTAGGGAGCGGACGGCGGCTGCGCGGCCTCGGCGAGCGCGAGCTCCGTCCCCGCGCCGGCGGCGCTCACCTCGAGATCCGTCAGACGCTCGCGGATCGCCGCCCGCTCGGTCTGTGCCTGCAGGCCTCGACGGTCCTCGAGCTCCCGGAGCGCGCGGTTGAAGGCGGCGCGCGCCCGGCTCAGACGGCGCTGCTCGGCCCGGCGCTGCTGGTTGAGGAAGGTCACCGCGACGGCGTTCGCGATCCGGGCGGCGCCGGCGGCCGTGTCGTCCGTGGCAGTGACGCTGACGATGTCGGCCTGCGGGTCGACGCTCGACTCGACCTTGCCCTCCAGCGTGGCGGCCGTCTCGCCGCGGACGCGACGGGCAGCCCGCCGCCTCGTCTCGTGCGTCGTCAGCAGCGCGTCGATCGTGGCGAGCCGCCGCTCGGCGGACTCGACGTCGCGCGTCTGGAGCGGATCGGCGGTGCTCTCGAGGACGATCTTCGCGGTCGCCTGGTACCGGGTCGGCAGGAGCAGCGAGACGACCAGCACGGCCGCGGTCAGCACGAGCACGATCCCCGCGATCAGCAGCTTGCTGCGACGCAGCGCGTCGATGTACCGGCCGGTCTCCACCGGCTGGTCGGGAGGCAGCGCGTGCGCGGACGCCGGAAAGCCGTTGCCTGGCTGCGCCATCGCTCTGTAGATCGCGTCCCCGCGCCGATTCGAACCCTCGCGTGGCTCGCGGGAGCCGTCGCGCTCGCCGGCTGCAGCGGCACGTCCACGTCGCCGGAGCCCGCCGCCCAGCAGGCCGCGGCGCGCGCGCCCGAGATCTCGTACGGCGGGCCGGGGCACCTCGTCCGCCCGGTCGACCTCGTGGCAAGGGCGACCGCCGCGCCGGGCAGCCGGATCGTCGCCGTCACCTTCCTCCTGGACGGACGGCCGCTGGGCTCCGACACCGCGCGGCCCTACCGGCTCGACGTCGACCCGGCGCTGCTGCCGCGCGGCGCCCATCGCCTCCAGGTCGAGGCCGTCGACAACCTCGGGCGCCGGGCGGCGAGCGGGGGAAGCGACGTCACGATCGAGCCGTCCGGCTCCGAGATCGTCGATGCGGCTCCGGGCCGGTCCTTCGCGCGGGCCCGCAGGCTCCTGCGGCGCGGCGACGTCACCGTCCGGCTCGCGCCGGGGCGCTACGTGGTGGACGAGCTCCAACTCGGAAGCGGCGCGCGGCTCGTCGGGTCCGGGCCCGACACCGTGCTGGCTGCGCCCGGCGGCCGGTACTGGGCGCTGGTGGTCGCCAAGGGCCGGAGCATCCGGATCTCCGACCTGACCGTCGACGGCGGCGGGCCCGGGCCGCGCGGCAAGGGCGACGGCATCGCGATCGCGGTGTTCGACGGCTCGCGGGACGTCCGGCTCCAGCGGCTGCACATCAGGCGTGTCCGAACCGACGGCGTGAACACGTGGGGC